>NZ_JAULLN010000033.1:0-70180 GCF_041357655.1 Bradyrhizobium sp. DN3
CTACTTCCTTATGGTCGCTGGTAGATTGACTAGACGCTACGACCGCTTCTGGCCCGTCTGTAACCTCCGAGAATGTCCGCTCTTCGGCCGCTGTCGGGGGGTGACCGGACATCGGTCTGCCAGTCGCTTAGTGAGTCCATGCCTTAGTCGGTTGGATACTCCAACATAAAAAATGCCCCGCAGTGCGGGGCCTTCGTCTTCGCGGGGTCCGACGCGGCCTATCGCCGCGCGCCCACGCCGTATAGCTCGCGCTCGCGGCCGATATCCTCCGGAGACAGCGGCGGGCTTGCGGCATCGAAGTCGGTCCAGCGGGCCTTCTGCCGGCGAAGCTGCGGTCTCGAAGGTTCACGGACATCTCATCGAGCAGCGCATCGAGGGCGTGCGCGATCCTGCTCGGGCACTTTCGCGGCTCACGAAACACGGCTGAAACAATCCTGAAACCCGATTGTCCTGAACTCCTCAGCCGCGGGCCCCGACCAACGGATCGAAAAGGAGAGACAATCATGATCCAGATCGGTTCGAAGGAAGAAGTCGCGTTGCTTTTGGCGCTGTTCGGCACCCACACTCAGCCGGTCAGGAAGCCGAAGCCGAAATCCTCGCGCGGGTGAGGCGCGAATCCCATGTCGGGTTTGGCCGATTGCCAGAGCCTCCTGCGTCTCCTGATAGCGAGGGGAGACCCCCAGGCGATCCCGCTCGCCGAAAATGCCATCGATCAGTATCTGGCCATCACGCCGGCCGGCGCGCGTGGGCGCGGCCTGTGCGAGCTCCAGCGCGACGCACGCGACCAGCACGGGGCCGCGGTCGGCGTGCAGCGCTCGTTCGCGGAGACGGTGGACGCCTACATTGCACGAAAACTGACGGAGGAATGAGCGGGCCTGCGGGGGGCGATGGCGATCGATGTGCGCGACGACGGCGGTCCCGTGATGCTAGGTGACATTCTGGTTTGAGATCGAGAATCTCAAGACGCGATCGCGCGCGCGATCATTGAGGCGTGAGCAGGTTCGGCGGCGGCTGCTCGGGCTCCAGCACGGCGACCTTGCGGTCGAGCTGCCAGACCTCGACCTTGCCGTGCCGGGTGAACTGCTGCGCGAAGCTGAGGGCGGAGGCGTCGGACGCCGCCTCGAACGCCTCGGCGGAGCGAAAGACGCCATCATCGCCGACGAGGTAAGCGCGATATTGATGGCAGTGATCGCTCATGTCGGAGTCCTCAGGCCGGGCGAATGCAGCCAGGCGTCGATCTGCATGGCGGTCTCATCCTGCCGCGCCTTGCGCAGCAGCAGTTCGCGGCGGCGTCCCGGCGCCAACACGCGGGCTTCGTCGCGACAGCGCGCGGCCTCGTCTGCCAGCCGTTCGGAAAGTGTCTTGGTTTGTTTGAAGCGTCGCCGCTTCAGCATGGCGCATCTCCCTTTGTCTAAGTGGGGCGGGAGCGCAATCAGGCGTTCTCATCACCGATCTCATGCCACGGGCCGTGCGGTGATGGATTAACCCTACGCCTCCGCTTGTGGAGAGTCAGTATCTTTTGATATGCTGCGAGAGCTAATTTCGAGAGCAAGTTCAGTCCTTTGTGCCAGTTACTCATCTTGAGTGCAGGCAATTTGTAATATCCAGTTTTGAACAAAGGCAGCCTCAGGTCGTTGACCCGCCATCACCGGCCAAGGCTCTGTCCGTGGGCGTCGGTGGCTGAGAGACCGAGCGCGCTCCCGCCTGCAAAGCAAGGGAGCACGGCCATGCCGGCTAGCGACAATCACACGAACCGCATTCACGACGAGGCTGCCGCCATCGCGAGGCAGAACGCCTATATGCGCGATGTCGTGGCGCAATCGTTGGAGATCCTGAAGCAGGCGGTGCCGGACACGTTCCTGGGCCGCAGGACTCACGAGCCTTTCGCCAGCGAGCCTAGCTCTTCGCCAGAGGACGAGCGCTGACCGTCGGCGCGGTGGCGATCGTGGGCAGTAGGCCGGTTTGCAGCGCGCGGGTTTGGCTGGCATGGGCGCTCGCTCTCGGTGTTCGGCCATGCAAGGAACGTTAATTGACAATGTTCCTCTTTTGTTCTAAATGATGAATGGTTCAACCTTTGGGCGAGAAGCGAATTTCGTCCCAGATTTCTGCGGGGTTAGTCGATGAGTAGCTCGCTTCTCGCTTTGGTCTTATTGGACAGTCCGGCAACGCCCGACATGTCCGCCGTTGGCAAGATCCTTCGCGTCCGACATCCGGATTTGGCGACGGAGCCGACGGACAATGGAGGTGTGCAACAGGCTCAGGCAAACTCGCCGCTCATTCGCTGCGGCAATGAGCTCGTTGCGGTCATGTCGATGCCGGCTCCCATTCCGGAGGATACCGGCCTGTGGGCGCGCGCTGTCAGGACGTGGCCAGAGAGCAAGGCGGTAGCTGCCCGGCATCGAGGTCACCTGATCGTCTCAATGCTTGGAAAGAACGAGCGACCGCTCGTCGCCGCGCGTCTCACCACCGCAGTCATCGGCGCGTTGATCGCCGCAATGCCGGAATGCTGCGGCGTGGTGTGGGCCGGCCAGGTCGCGCGGCCGTCTGATCTTTGGCTGGACATGTCCAGCCGATCGTTTGCGCCGTTCCCCGACTATCCCTTCACGCTGTGGGTCGACATTCTTCCCTTCCAGTCGGATGGGAAGATCGGCGCAATCACGGTGGGATTGTCCGCTTTCGTCGGGCGCGAGATTGAGTTCAGGACCGGTAAGCTGACGTTGCCGGTACTGATCGACAAGGTGGCCGGATTTTCCGTCTATCTGATCGAGCATGGAAACGTGGTGAAGGATGGCGACACGATCGGCGCAAACGTGAGCGAGCGTATCGCGGTTCGGCACAGGAATTCCGAGGTTTTTGGTGGTTTGCCTGTGTTTTCCTGTACTGACGACTTCGCACGCTCATCTCAATGAACTGCTTCCTACTCGTAGACGCGGTTAGGTGCGCTGCTTGGACCGATCGTTTGACACGTCGGGCAAAACACTGGCAGAATGGCATCATCGAAAGAGTCCGGATCAAGCCCGCGGGATGCCGCGGGCTTTATTGTTGAGCAGTTCATCCTGGTCTCCGCTTGGTGGGAGGCCGCAATCGGCAACGCTCATATTTTTATTTTCCGTGTGGCACACTACGATGCGGCTATCATATGCGATCAAGACCTCAAGGACGCCTGCAAGTCCACGGGCCTCAAGAGAATTCGGTTTGAGGACGTTTCAAAGCTCTGAGATAGTGCTGTGAACCGAGCCGATAGGCGAAGGGAGGGACGATCAATGCCCGCGTCCGGTAATGGAGCGCGAAAGAAAAAGGCGCCAAAACTCTATAGGGTCGAACTGGATTTCAGAATTCGCAGGCCGCCCGGTTGGGAAATGGAAAATTTCGACGCCTTGGGCGTCGGCCCCGTGCTGCATTCACCACAAGGCGAGCGAAGCTTTCCTCCGCTCTCTGAAACACCGCGGCTGCTGATCGACAAATCTCTCGGGCGGCCGCCGGTCGATTGGGAGTTATTTCACGACTTTGGGCTCGCATCCGATCGGATGATGAGCGTTCTCGAAGCTGTGGATGCAGAGGGGGTGGCCTTTCTGAGGTGCGAAACGCGGTCGCTGAGAGGAGGAGCGCCCGCTTATTGGCTTTGCGATATCGTACGCACGCTCGATGCAATCGACGAGGAAAAGTCGAACGTCGAAGTCCTGGATGATGGGACGGATTTCCGGCGGTACAGTTACATGGCGGATTCCAGCTTCGTCTTTCGAGAAGAGGTCATCGGTTCGGCTCATATTTTCCGGCCACGCTTCTTGGACGGACGAGTTATTTGCGATCAAGTCATGAAAGACGCCTGTAAAGCTGCCGGTCTGAAAGACCTGAGATTCCAAGATCCCTACGCCAATTGGAAGTACGCTCGGCCTTAGTCCTTTTGCGCTGAGGTTCGTCGAAAGTCTCGTTAGCCTCCCATCTATAGACGCATACGAAAATTGCTCGCGTTCGAAGGCGTTTGCGCGACGTCAGCGCGGATAGATTCCCCAATCTTCATGATGTAGCCAAAACCTCTGCTGTCCCGAAGTCATCCGGCAGACGCCGAAGGCGACAGCAGCTACGTGGCACGCGGATCAGTCGCGCCCGAAAATGCTCGGCGCCTCACCCGGGTCAACGAGTCCAACGCGGGCAGCGTGTTCACGTCCGGGAGTGCGCCGGTCCCGTATCTGCCTTCCACGGAATTCAACGAACGGTTTGGCAGTTGGGCCGTGCCGACCGCTAAGAGCGGGCAACCGCAGCCGAGCAAGCCGATCGGTATGTTTGCCGACGAGCCAAGCTACCTCATTCCACCACCGATCTTCGGAGTGGATGGTCCGGGCAATCCGCGCAAGGACGCCGAGGAGTGGTTCTCGCGCTGGATATGGCCGTTGCTTCCGCCGGAGTGAAAACTGATTATGGAGTCGTGTAAATCGTTCGAGATCGTTCGTTTGACACGTCGGGCAAAACACTGGCAGAATGGCATCATCGAAAGAATTCGGATCAAGCCCGCGGGATGCCGCGGGCTTTGTTGTTGAGCAGTTCATCGTGGTCTCCGCTTGGTGTCGTTGCAGGCACGATGTTCAATGAGGCTCAGTCATGAGTGACGAGAAAGCAATTTCTGTTGCGAAGCCACCCAGAGCACGAAAACGCCGCCTCTACAGAATGAGCCCCGACTGGCGTGTGGGAGGCAAGCCGGGCTATTGGCTAGAGGACGAGAGTATCCTTCCTCCCTATGAGGTATCCCGTCTGCCGGCTTCTACCGCGCGTGCGCCTGTCGTGTTTGATAAATCAGTCGGTGATTTGCCGCATGACCTAGAGCCCTACTACCGCTGGTGGCTCATTTCGGACCGGACAAAGGCAGTATTCGAGAGGCTTGACCCGGAGGCCTTTGTATTTGTGCCATGCGATGTGCGAGTACCGCACGGCAGCTACGATGGGCCGAATTATTGGCTCTGCGATGTTGTCCGCGTCCTCGACGCGCTTGATGAAGCGCAATCGCGCTTGATCATCGGAATCCGGGACGATATCCGCTATCTCGATCATGGAAAGAAATATTACGAGATAATACTTGGCTCCAAACTGGTCTTCAGGGAGGCCGCGATCGGAAAAGCACATGTTTTCCGTATGGCTCACCACGAAGCGGCCGTCATATGCGATCAAGACTTTAAGGACGCCTGTAAGTCCGCAGGTCTCAAGAGAATCTGGTTTGAGGATGTCTGAAAGCTCTGAGCCGGCCCGGCCCGTTGCTGCGCAATGGGGTCTGGTTCGATCGCGGACTGCGGCGCAACCCTGAATAGGTTGGAAGGCCCTGGCTCGGAAGAGTCGAGGCGGACCAATTTCTGTTAGCGGACAAGGCCAGCGACACGCGAGCAGACGGCGGTTGGCACGCCGATACTCCTTCGTACGATTGGAAACAGAACTGCCAAGCGCCCATGTCCTTCCGACTGGCGAATAATTCAGCGCTCCGTGAGCCGCGTCCATCGCGGATGATCTGATCGAGCGCTTCGTCTCCATGCCCTAGGAATCCTCTTTGACAAGCGCGCGGGACTTCCCGTTGCGACCGCGCTCGCGCGCCTTATCCCCTAGTTCATCAGGCCACATCCTAGTGAGACCCACTCGTGAGGGTGCATGTCGATTTTCTTTGATCATCACATTATTGCCGAGCGCTTTAGAAGCCACGACGCGTTTCGCGGTATAGACAAGAAAACGTTCGATATCGACGCTCCCACAAACCGTATCTATTTGCCAGCAGATCGGAAGGTTGCCGCGGAATTAAATGTGTCTCCTCATCCCGGTAGACACGTTGATATGTACATCAAAGCGGTCTGTGGCAAACTTGATCAGATCGCAAAGATCGAGAGTCCAAGCGAGCGATATGCCGAGATAAGGACTCTCATCGACGCAATGCGCGTCGGATTCATCAACGGCGATCTCTACACAAATGTGCCCATCGACAGAACGCGAGAGGAGGTCGATCACGGCATTGCGAAGGTTTTGACAGACCACAAAGCTTACCTCGGTCAGTATCCGGATCAACTCCGAGCGGTCAGAGACCTCGAGCAAAGAGGAGCGAATGCCGGTATGGACCATCTGATCAAATGGTTGCTCTACCTGGATAACCCGGAGAGGCAGAAACTGTTAGATGAGGTGATTGCCCGCAATCCTGACGTCAACATAACGGCTGGCAATCGAGACCTGGGCGGAACGCATTGGTCCAAGTTCGAAGCGTCCGATCCCTCTTCGAGCATTCTTCACACACCCGGCTCGACACCACCCAACCCGAGCGACTTTCCGCCGCTGCCGGGCTACAGTTTACCTTCTCTCGCCGGGCTGAACGAACAAGAAAGGCTCACGCGAATTGATCCGCGCTACACAGGTGTGCTGCCGGCTTTTCCCGTGCCAAGTCCGGCTCAACATCGGCTCGGTCAATTGCCTCCGACCACCGCCACGCCGTCGGACCCGTTGGTTCTCAAATTCGACCCGATGACCGGTTGGCCGCTCCCATTCTACGACAATCCCCCGATCGGCGGTCCTTCGAGTAACGGCTCATCTCTGGCCCAAGATCTTCTCCCGTGGATGGCCGGAGCGGCCGCGTTCAGTGTGGCGGCTCCGTTCATTCCCGCTTGGCTGCTGCTTCTCTTGGGGGGCGCGGCGGCGGGTAGCATCCCCGCAAGGGCGCAGAGCGTTAAAGGCGAGGCTACGGGGAGCGCGGCGGCCAGCGACAGAGGAGTTTTCTCCGCGGGCGCGCCTGCATATAACACGTTCGGCAATGGCGGTATTGCCGACAACCCCACCAACAGCACCGGCTATTCCGCATCATTCGGATGGCCGCTAGCCGGATTCTCCCCGTTTGATAAAGAAGCGGGTCACGCCAGCACCTTTACCGATCGCTTCGGAAACTGGACCGACACTCCAGTTGGCACCATACCTGCCCAAGGCGGACCTGAGGTGCCGCCCTCTCCAGCCGCAGGAACTGTCGCGCCCGAAGATGTCCGGCGTCTTACCCGCGTCAATGCCTCGAACGCGGGCAGCGTGTTCACGTCCGGGAGTGCGCCGGTCCCTTATCTGCCTTCCTCGGAATTCAAGGAGCGGTTTGGCAGCTGGATAGTGCCGACCGCTGACGGCCGGCCACCGCAGACGGGCAAGCCTATTGGTGCGTTCGCGGATGAGCCGAGCTACCTCATTCCACCACCGATCTTCGGAGTGGATGGTCCGGGCAATCCGCACAACGACGCGGAGGAGTGGTTCTCGCGCTGGATAGGGCCGTTGCTTCGCCCGGAATGAAGACACTGATTATGGAGTCGTGTATGCCGTCGAGCTCGTTCGTTTGACACGTCGGGCAAAACACTGGCAGAATGGCATCGTCGAAGAAGTCCACATCAAGCCCGCGGGATGCCGCGGGCTTTCTTTCTTTGGAGCATCCGACACGTGCGTGCGCTACGCGGCAGCCGGTCCGAACCACCTCGTCAGCGCGTCCTCAAGTCCGCTCTCGTCTCCCACCCAGGCCACATGCCCGTCGGGCCGCACCAGCACTGCGCCTGGCGCGACGACCTGTCCGATGGCCGGTAGCTCCCATGGGCCGTCATAGGCGACATCGAGGACACCGATGCGATCCGCCCAGGGCGCAATCTCTATGCCGCCTCGCTTGCCAAAATTGAGCAGCACGCCGCGCGCGCCGTGCAGCAGCGTGAACAGTTTTAGCTTCTGACCTTCGACCGTCAGATCGAGATTCGGCATGCGGCGCCCGAGCAGCGCATGCCCTTCGCCGAGATCATAGCGGATGTCGAGCCCGCTCATCATCGCACCAAAACGCCGGCGCGGCTCGTCCATGGCGAGCAGATCGGAGATCACGTCGCGCGCGGCCTTGCGGCCATCGTCGCCGCGGCGGAGCAGGGCGATTTGCGCCATGGTGTTTTGCAGGACGCGCGCGGCCACCGGATGGCGTTCGGCATGGTAGCTGTCGAGCAGGCTGTCGGGCGAGATGCCTTTGACCACCTGCGCCAGCTTCCAGCCGAGATTGACGGCGTCCTGCACGCCGGTGGTGAGGCCTTGCCCGCCGACGGAGTGATGGATATGCGCGGCATCGCCGGCGAGCAGCACGCGTCCCCTGCGATAGGACACGGCCTGCCGTGCAGCATCGGTGAAGCGGGAGATCCAGGCGGGATTCTTGAGACCGAAGTCGGTGCCGTAGACCGCGACGAGGGCGTCGCTGAGATCGCGCAAAGTGGGCTCGCCGGTGCGCGCGAGCGTTGCTTCCGTCACGACGACCAGCACGCGTCCGCTCTCCGTTTTGCTGAGGCCGTGAAAGCCGAGCGCGTCGTGACGCAGGCCCAAGGCCGGCGCCTCGCTCATCTCGACCTCGGCCATGAGATTGCTGAGCGTCGGATCGAAACCGGCGAAGTCGATGCCGGTGGTTTTGCGCACCAGGCTGTGACCGCCGTCGCAGCCGACGAGATAGTTTGCGCGCAGCGTCTTTCCGCCCGTCAGCGCGATATCGATGCCGGTCTCGTCCTGCGCAAAACCCGTCACCTCGGCATTGCGATAGACCGGCACCGCGAGCTCCTCGACCCAGCCGGCCAGGATGCGCTCAATGCGGCTCTGCCGCAGCGCGAGGCCGTAAGCGTGGCGGGTGGGGAGATCGCTGATGTCGAGCCTCGTCCAGGCGAAGCCGGCGAGCTGGGTGATCTGGCCCTCGCGCAGAAAGCGGTCGGCGACGCCGCGCTGATCGAGGATCTCGATCGTGCGGGCGTGCAATCCGCCGGCGCGCGTCTCGACTAGCTCCTGGTTCGCGCGCCGCTCGACCACGGCGACCTCGACGTTGGCGAGCGCGAGCTCCGCGGCCAGCATCAGGCCGGTTGGGCCAGCGCCGGCGATCACCACGGCATGATGGGCCATCGCCGCGGTCCTCGCGCCGGCGCGATGCGCTTGCTGGCGTGAACAGGCAGTCGGAAGCAATACAGGCATGGCGTGACCCCTCGACGTGTTGTTGGGCCACGGGTTCTACGGCAGGGACGGGGACTTGAAGCAAGCCCCTCGCGCACCACATATCTAGCTGGGAGGAAGGGCTTGCCGCTCCGCGTTTGCCGCGTTGACACGTCGGGCAAAACACTGGCAGAATGGCATCATCGAAAGAGTTTGGTTCAGCCCGCGCGGGAGCAATCCGCTGCGGGTTTTCTTTTGGCATGCTGGTCAGCAAATGCCGGCGGTTCGCTGCATGATGTCGGCGAGTTCCTCGAACGAGAACGGCTTCCTGATCATCGGCAGGCCGCCGCGCCGGGGTTCGCGACCGGATAGTTGAAGCACCGTCAACTCGGGGCGGACCCGTTTGGCCAACTCGGCCAGTTCATGACCATCCATGCCGGGCATGTTGATGTCGGTGATCAGGATGGAGATGTCCTGGTTCTCGTTGAGCTGATCGAGCGCATCCGGACCGTTTTGGGCGCTGATCACCTGGCAGCCAAGATCTTCCAGCATGCCGACGATCACGTCGAGGACGGCGGCGTCGTCGTCAACAACCAGGACAGTGTGACTCATCGAACGAACGTTCCTTCTGACGACCGAATAAACGCGCCTCTCGTCGGGTAAGTTCCGGCAAGCCTAATCGTCCTTCGACAAATCGCCGGGTTTCGTGGGAAGGTCGATGGTGCCGCCATCGCCGTGCACGAGGTCGCGATCTCCGTCCTCGGTCTCGCCGGAATCTTCAATGATCGCTTGTTGCGTATCGCGCGCCTTGTCGATGCGCGGCTTGTTATCGCTGTGCGGCCTATTATCGCTGCGCGGCTTGGCCCCGGGCAGGTTTCGCGATGTCTTTGGTGACGTAGCCTTCAGTGTCATTGCCGATCCTCCTGATCGGCTAACTATCGCCGGGCCCGTAAGTTCGTTTGACACGTCGGGCAAAACACTGGCAGAATGGCATCATCGAAAGAAGTTTGGTTCAGCCCGCGCGGAGAATATCTGCGGCGGGCTGTTTTATTTTCAACATAGGTTTTGACACGTCGGGCAACACACCGGCATAATGACATCATCGAGACGAGTTTGGTTCACCCGCGCGGACAACATCCGCCGCGGGTTTTTTCGTTCTCGATTCCAGAATCGGACGGCGGCCCACGCATTGCGGCCACGCACTTGCTTGATACGCGTTGAGGGAGCGCCGATCGGCGTGCCGCCGTCCGAACCATTGCTGGCCGTGCACGCGCGAACGTGCCGGCCCGCGGCGCAGGGCCCGTTGCCCGCGCCGCTGCGGTCTCCGGGACCGGAGATAGGGTTCGCGCCCGAAACGATCGCGCCGCATTGCGCGATCTGCCGCGCATTTTCTTACTTAGGGAGGGACGATGACCGCTTACCTGATATCGCTCGCGCTCGCGAATCTCATCGCAATCGTGCTGTGGGAAACGTTGTCTTGAGCGGGGAGGCCGAAGGCGAGCTTGAGAGCGCGCCGGTTCGTTTGTCCGCGACGAGAAAAACGTCCAGAGCGCGGACGTTGACCGAGATCCGCTCGCTGGCGCGCAGCCACACCAGGACAGCCATCCGAGTGCTCGTCGGCATCATGCGCAGCGATGACGCAACGCCCGCAGCTCGTGTCTCGGCGGCCAACGCCATCCTCGACCGCGGTTGGGGCAAGGCCGCGCAGCCGGTCGAGAACGGCGACGACTTGCCGCTGGAATTGGTTCATCGGGTCGAGCGCGTCATCGTGCATCCGAAGGATGCGAGCGATGCCGATGTCGAGCGCGAAGCCTGAGCTAATGGAAATCTCGATTCGGAATTTTCGATTGATCGTTTGACACGTCGGGCAAAACACTGGCAGAATGGCATCATCGAGATTGAGTTGGTTCAGCCCGCGCCGCGCAATGAGCGCGGGTTCTTCGTCACGGTAATTCTCTCGCTAGTTCCTGGTCTGCTTGTTGGTCCGGCGTTGCCCGGCATAGGCGCGCTGCACCTGGTCGCTGCAATAGGACAGCTTTCGGCCGTCGCCGGTGAAGTGTCTGTCCTTGATGATCCAGAGGATGACGGTCTTGTCGTCGATCTTCTTGAACATCAGGTTCTCACGGTCCGGAGTGATGTCGAGATTCTGTACGCTGACGGCGTCCCCGCCTGAATCGGGCTGCAATGCGCAATCGGCACCGACCCTGACGGTGTCGGGGAGTTGAACACGCGTGCGGTGGATATCGCACTTGTTCGAGGCAGTAACGATCGACTTTCTTGCGAACGTAACGACCGTGTCGCTGAATTTCGCGCAACGGTCCTCGAAATCGGCGCCCGGCGCGGCATAGACGCCATCTTGCGGATGAGCGCTCTTGAGAGTGAGCTCCACTTCGGCCTTCCGCTTGGCTTCCTCGGCCTTCTGCTTGGCCTCTACCTTGGCTCTCAACGTGGCCTCGGCAAGCGCGCGCTGTGTCTTCAGAGGGCAGTAGGCCGCACGCCAGGGAGGATCCTTGAGCTTCCCATTCAGGCTCTTCTGGACGGAGATCGCCGCCGTATCGAGCCGTTTGATGAACATCACCTCGTTGAATTGTCTGGTTGCCCAGTTGGGATCGCGAGGGTTGAGGTTCTGCGCCAGATTGTAGTCGTCACAGACCATGTCAACGTTCAGCGAGCCCAAGCTAAGATCGGTGATTTTCTTGACGTCGCAGACCCATTCGTAACCGCTGACCGATTTCTCGCCGAGATCGATCGTAAGGCCGCCGCTTTCATTGCAGTTGGACTGGAAATTCTTGCCGGGCTCGGCATAGACGCCGGCCTTGGGACGCCACTTGTCGAATGCCGGTGCAGGCCCGCCCTGTGCGAAGGCGGCGGACGTGAATGTGGCCAGTGTGAGCACCAGCATTGCATCATCCAGAACTCTGAGGACTGACGACTTCCTCGAGCAAACCTCCCGTGCCTAGTTGGATCGAATGTCCGCACCTGCGCACCCCTGCGGGTGAGATAGTTAAGCGATTATTTTTAGTTGAGCAAGCCGACCGAAGTTGCGGATCGCAGGGTATGGGTCGGGCGTGTCGGCTTGCGTCTCATGAAATGGAGAGTTGGATATGTCCTGGGAAGACATGATGCGGCGCATTTTGCAACCCGCCGGGCGCGTGGCACCTCATGTTACGAGCGGATATGGAGAGACGACGAACAGGCCAACTGGCTCATCCAATCCGCATCGAGGTATCGACTTCAACTATGTGGGCGGACGAGAGGCTTCGTCTGAACAAGAGCAATCCGGCCGTGCGATCGCCGGTGGATGGCGTGGTCGAGAATGCTGGTGAGGATAAGTGGGGAACGATCTCGATCAGAGACAAGAACGGCCTCCTTCATCAGATTCTTCCTGACCCGAGCTCAGCAGGGACAACCCGACACCCCGAACAACGAAGACTGGTCCGCAACGTGGCGCAGGCGCATCGGCCTGCCCTAGGGCGAGCGAGCGCACCCATTGTCCATTCTAAAAATTCCAACCGCCAAGATCTTCGAGCCGCTGCTCAAACCTGCGCGCTACAAGGGCGTTTACGGTGGACGCGGCTCGGGCAAATCGCATTTCTTCGGCGAACTGCTGGTCGAGACCTGCCAGGCCGAGCGCGGCACGCTCGCAGTCTGCATTCGTGAGGCGCAGCGGACGCTGGCGCAATCTTCCAAGCGCCTGATCGAAGGCAAGATCGCGAGCCTTCGCCTCGGCCACGGCTTCAAGCTCTACAGCGACAAGATCGAGACGCCCGGGGACGGGCTCATCATCTTCCGCGGGCTTCAGGATCACACGGCCGACTCGATCAAATCATTGGAGGGGTTTCGCATCGCCTGGATCGACGAGGCGCAAAGCTTGAGCGCGCGCAGCCTTGCGCTGCTGCGGCCGACGATCCGTGCCAAGGACTCCGAGCTATGGGCGAGTTGGAATCCGCGTCGCAAGAGCGATGCGATCGACGATTTTTTGCGCGGGCGACAGCCTGACGGGGCCGTCGTCGTCAAGGCCAACTGGCGCGACAATCCCTGGTTTCCTGACGTGCTCGAGGAGGAGCGATTGCTCGACCAGAAGCTCTATCCGGAGCGCTACGATCACATCTGGGAAGGCGAGTATGCAAGCGCCTTCGAGGGCGCCTATTTCGCCTCGCTGTTGTCGGAGGCTCGCGCTCAGGGACGGATCGGAAAAGTCGCGGCCGATCCGCTGCTGCCGCTGCGCGCCTTCATCGACATTGGCGGCGCGGGCGCTGCGGCGGATGCCTTCACGATCTGGATCGTGCAATGGGTTGGCAGCGAGCTCAGGGCAGACTTCCAGCACCTGCGGCGATGGCGGAAGAGTGTGGAACAGGCTCAGAGCTATACGTTCAAAGCCGTGATCACGGTGCTCGCCACCGGTCTGATGGGGGCCGTCTGGCTGGGCGTCAAGGTCGTGCTGGGCAAGTGAGGCCTGTGCGGCGACGACGTCGCCGCGCGACGGATCGTGGTCGCTCCTCGCTAATGGGTATGCCATGTACAGAATTCGTGTGGTCGATGCGTCTGATGATGACGTTGCCGACACCTTGGCCGATCTGCACCAGCTGACGTTTTTCGATGCCGCGGCGATGCCTCGGTTCGACATTGGAGCGTGGTGGCTGGCCTATCACGGCGATGACGCGGTCGCCTTTGCCGGTGTTGTACCGTCGACGCACGTGCGAAATGGCGGCTACTTCTCAAGAGTTGGGGTCTTGCGGCGGCATTGGGGGCACGGGCTTCAAATCAGGTTGATGCGGGCGATCGAGGCAAGGGGGCGCCGTATCGGATGGGACAGCGTCGTTTCGGATACGACGGACAATCCGGTATCCGCCAATAATTTCATCGAGGCGGGCTATCGGCTCTATGAGCCCGAGATACCCTGGGCCTGGTCGCATACGCTCTACTGGCGAAAGTGGCTGCGCTGAGCGGTGGAGCGGTGTTTCCCGTGATGCGGAACGCGGCCCGTAACGTCGAATAGTCCGTAAGAGATGTGGCGCAGCCTATATGCGCAGAATGTCGAGAGGCCCGGCAGCCCGATGGCTGCCGGGCCTTTTTTGCGTTTTCAGGCGATGCAGGTGAAACACTTGCGAAGTCGGTGGCGCCGCGCTTTAAGTTCGATCTTGCAGGAAATTCGGCGGCTATAAGCCGATGTAAAGGAGCGCTTTCAATGCCCACCAAGCCTCAATTGCCGGAACGTTCGTCGCGGGCGACGGGAGGGCAAACTGCGCTCGATGGTCTGCTGGTCGTCGATTTTACGCGTGTCGTCGCCGGGCCGGCCTGCACACAGACGCTTGCTGATTTCGGCGCGCAGGTCATCAAGATTGAAAACCCCGACGGCGGCGACGACACACGCGCCTACGAACACGCCGAAATCGGTGGAGAGAGTGCCGCCTATCTCAGCCTGAACCGCAACAAGCGCGGCATCGTGCTCGACCTTACCGTGCCGGAGGCTCGCGAGATCGCGCTCGACCTGATCCGCAAGGCGGACGTCGTCGTCGAGAATTTTTCCAGCGGGGTCATGAAGAAATTCGGCCTCGATTACGAAGCTGTCGCTTCGCTCAATCCACGGCTGGTCTACTGCTCGATCTCCGCCTACGGACGCACCGGACCGTTCGCTTCGCGTCCGGGCTTCGATCCCATCACGCAGGCGGAAAGCGGCTTCATGTCGCTCAACGGGTTTGCCGACGGCCCGGCGGTTCGTACCGGTCCGCCGATCGTGGATATGGCCACGGGAATGTCGGCCTGCAACGCCATCCTGCTGGCCTTACTGGCGCGGGACCGGCTCGGTCGCGGGCAGCATGTCGAGGTCGCTCTGTTCGACATTGCGATGGGGATGACCGGTTTCTACGGCATGGCCTATCTGATCAACGGCGAGAATCCTGGCCGGTTTGGCAATTCGCCGAGCGGATCTCCCACCGTCGGCGTCTACGAGGCCTCCGATGGGCCGCTCTACATGGCTTGCGCCAACGACCGGCTCTATCGCCGACTCGTGGTCGAGGTGCTCAACCGGCCCGATCTGATCAACGATCCGCAATTTGCGACGCGGAAAGCGCGCTCCGAGAACAAGGAGCTCCTGCGGGCGGCTATCGCCGAGGTCTTCGCAAGCGATACACTCGAGAGCTGGATGGCAAAGATGAAGCTGGCCAATATCCCGGTCGGCTATCTCCGGACGGTGGAGGAGGGGTTCAATGCGCCGGAAGCGCGCGAGCGCCACCGCTTGAGCCGGATTCCGCATCGTACAGCAGACTGGGTCCCCAACATCGAGCCGCCGATTGCGATGAGCCTGACTGGGGCCATTGATCCCGTGGCTGCTCCGCTGCTGGGTGAGCATACGAAGCAAGTCTTGCACGATACGCTCGGCTACGACGAACGTCGCATCGCGGAGTTCGCCGAAAAGGGCGCCTTTGGATCGGCCAAGCCTTCGACCGATTTGAGCTAGGCAGGTACCACGCGACCGCACTGCGAGCGCGGCCTCGACTTGATTTGGCGAAGGTCCCGCCGCATAAATGTGTGAGAGCGAGGGATACGAATGGCGCCTGGTCGAGAGCCGAGCATGAGCGAGCCCGCTGGACTGGAAGCCGGTGAACGCGCCTATGCGGCAATGATCGCGAAGGCCCGGGCGCTCCTCCCGCGGCTGCGAGAACGGGCGGCGCGGACGGAGGAGCTACGGCATCTTCCGCCGGAGACTGAAAAGGATCTTCACGACGCCGGCCTGTTCCGGATGCTCCAGCCGAGACGGATTGGCGGCGCGGAGCTTGACTATGTCGCCCTGATCGACTGCGCCGAGCTGCTCGGATCGGCGGATGCCTCGGTGGCTTGGAACCTCGCCAATTTGGCGAGCCATCATTGGATGCTCGGCATGTTCGAGCAGAAGGCGCAGGATCTGGTCTGGGACGGTGATCCGGACGTGCTGATTGCGTCGTCGTTCATTTTTCCGGCCGGGCGCGCTACGAGGGTCGCGGGTGGATATCGGCTGCATGGTAGCTGGCCGTTCTCCTCGGGCGTCGCCTCCTGCGAATGGAATATGCTTGCAAGCGTTGTTTACTCCGACGACGAAGCCGATGGCATCGCATACCGGATCTTTTTGCTGCCGAAAGGCGACTATAATGTCCTCGACACCTGGAATGTCGCGGGATTGCGCGGGACGGGATCTTGCGACGTGGAGGTCAAGGACGCCTTTGTGCCTGATTATATGACGGTCGCCGTCGGCGATCTCGCCGGGGGCCCAACGCCGGGAAGCAAGGTCAATCCGAATCCGCTGTATGCGCTCCCTGTGTTCTCGCTGTTTCCTTACGTCCTCTCCGGTGTCGCGCTGGGAAACGCGCAGGCGTGCCTCGACGATTATGCCGAGGTCGCGCGTCATCGCATCTCGACCTACAACCGTGCCAAGCTGAGCGACTTTCAAAGCACGCAGATCAAGATCGCGGAGGCCTCGGCGAAGATCGATGCGGCGCGCCTGATCATGCGCTCGGCCTGCCTGGAAGCGATGGAGGACGCTCGGTGCTGTCGTATTCCTGATATGGCGACCAAGACCAGACATCGGCGTGATGGAGCCTTTTCGGTAAATCTGTGCACCGAGGCGGTCTCCATGCTGTTTGCCGCGAGCGGAGCGCGCGGCCTGTTCACGACGGGCGTGCTGCAGCGGCAGTTCCGCGATGCGCACGCGATCAACTCGCATCTCGCGTTCAACTTCGACGCGGCCGGGACCAATTACGGACGCGTGGCGTTGGGCCTGCCGTCCGAGAATCTCACGCTGTGAGGCCGGCCGATGAATGATCTGCCGAAGCAGCCGGCCGTTCCCGATCCAGCCAACGAATTCGCGAGCGACAGCTCGTCGATCGATCCACGCGATTTTCGCAACGCGCTCGGCACCTGCGCAACAGGCGTGACGATCATCACGGCCGCGGCTGCTGACGGGAAGCCCTACGGCCTGACCTGCAATTCGTTTGCCTCGGTCTCGCTGAATCCTCCGCTGGTTTTGTGGAGCCTCGTCGTCTATTCCTCGAGTCTGCCCGTATTCCAGAACGCCAGTCATTTCACGGTCAACGTGCTTGGTGCTTCGCAACAGGCGCTCGCGAACAAATTCGCAAAATCGTCCGACGACAAATTCACCGGCGTCGATTGGGCGCCGGGGCTTGGCGGTGCGCCGGTGCTGGCAGACAGCGTCGCCAATTTCCAATGCCGCTCCGTCAATCGCTACTATGGCGGCGACCACGTGATCTTTCTCGGCGCAGTCGAGGCTTATGCTTACGGCGCGAAGGAGCCGCTGCTCTTCGCGCGCGGGACGTTCGGTCGCTTTCTGGCCGACGATGAGCGCAAGAAGGCACCGTAACGCGCTGCCGCCCTAGACAGCTTGACGCTCCGACGCTGAAAGCTTGTAGATCTCCAGCGCGTCCGCTTCCGCGCCTCGCGCTGCCTTCGCCAACCTGAAAAGTTGCCCCGCAAGCGAGGCCATCGGCACCGGCGTCGACGTCGCCTGTGCGACATCGGCGACCGTGTCGAGGTCCTTGAGCATTGTGGCGATGTGCCCGAGCGGCGGGGTGTGAATGCCCTGAACCATCCGCGGCACGAAGAGCTGGAGCGGGATGGAATCCGCGAAGCCGCCGGCGAGCGCCTCGGGCAATCGGTTCGCGTCAATTCCGGCGTTCACGGCAAGGCGTGTTGCTTCCGCGAGGACGGCCATCGCGCATCCGACGATCACCTGATTGCACAGCTTTGTGGTCTGGCCGGCGCCGATCGGGCCCATGTGAGTGAACCTGCGCGCCATGGCCAGCACATAGGGCCGCACCCTCTCGATGTCGGCCGCTTCTCCGCCAGCCATGATCGCAAGGGTGCCTTCCTCAGCGCCCTTCGTGCCCCCGGACACTGGCGCATCGATCCAGCCGGTACCGTTCGCGTCTTTCAGTCGCGTTGCAAGGTTTCGTGCGGCGTCAGGATGAATCGACGAGAAGTCGACGACAAGCTTGCCGGCGCCGGGAGCCGATGAAAGACCATCGCGCCCGAAGATCACCTCTTCGACGGCGGCGGCGTCCGTCACGCACATGAAGACGATCTCCGAGCTTGCCATCACGTCGCGGGGCGTATCTGCGCGGCTTGCGCCGGCCTCGACGAGCGGAGCCATCTTGTCCTGCGATCGGTTCCAGATGGTGACCTGATGGCCAGCCCTGAGCAGGCGCCGGGTCATCGGTGCGCCCATGAGCCCAAGGCCGATATAGCCGAGACTTTCGACCTCTTGCGGGTTTGTCCTGCTCGTATCAGCCATAGGTTGCCTCCTTCTGTCGCAGCGCAACGTCGCGCGACCGCTAGCTGACCTTACATGGCGCATCGCTCGGTGGCACCGTGGCGCATGCATGGCTTGCCTGATTGTTTGAACCATGAAACATTTGGACCGGTCGGGTTGGGTGGCGCCCGTCGGCGCCGGAGCAGCGGAGTGGGCACGATGCGAACCGTTTCGAGATGGATCCTGGCATTGAGCGCGGTTGCGGCCGTGATCGCGGGCTCAGGCCCGTCGCGGGCGCAGCAGACCATCCGCGTCGGCTGGACGATCCCGGCCGAAGAATCCAAGTACTGGATGATGCGCCGCCCGGCCGAGTTTCCCAACCTCGGCAAGGCCTACAACATCGAATGGACCCAGTTTCAGGGCACCGCGCCGATGACGCAGGCACTTGCAGCCGGGGCGCTGGATTGCGCGACACAGGCGCCGCTGTCGCTCGCCAATGGCGTGGTCGGCGGCAATCTCAAGGCCTATATCGTGGCACAGCACGTCTTCGAGAAGCCCGGCGGCTTCTCGGTCTATTGGGCCGTCATGGATAACTCGCCGATCAAGACGATCGCCGATCTCAAGGGCAAGACCGTCGGCATTTCGGTGATCGGCGGCGGCACGCAGGGGCCGTTCAACCTGCTCCTGAAGCAGAATGGCGTCGATCCGGGCAAGGACATCAAGCTGGTCGAAGTCGGATTTGCCGTCTCCGAAGACGCGCTCCGGCAGGGCCGCGTCGATGCAGTCAACATGAACCAGCCCTTTGCCGCGCGCGCGGAGGCAAAGGGTGGCACTCGAAAGCTGTTCTCGCTGTCGCAGGTGATGCCGAACATCGTGCATATCCTGGAAGCCTGCCGTGCCGATTTCGTCGACAAGAACCCGGAATTGGTCAAGGCCTATGTCCGCGACATCACGTCGGGCATGAAGAAGGCGCTGGCAAACCGCGAAGAGACCCTGAAGGTCGTGTCCGAGGTGCTGAAAGCGCCCGTTCCAGTGCTCGAAACATATCTGCTCAAGGACAACGATTTCGGCCGCGATCCAGGTGCGGCACCGAATTTCCCCGCGATCCAGAAGATGCTGGATATCTATGCAGAGACAGGAATGCTGCCGAAACTGGATGTCTCACAGTTCAAGCATCCGACTATCGTCGCTCCGCTGCAATAAGCGAGCGGGCGAATTGTCCGAGGAGGGATCGTGGCGTCCCGGCTCATCCGGGACGTAGCATGAAGAAGATGCACGTATGAAGAAGTTGCGATCACGGGTCACCACAGACGGTCTCGATCGAGCCCCGCATCGTGCGTTCATGCGCGCAATGGGTCTCGACGACGCCGCGATCGCCAAGCCGATGGTCGGCGTCGTCAGCATGAAGGGCGAGCAGACGCCCTGCAATATGACCCACGACTTTCAGGTCGCCGCGGCCAAGACCGGAATCGAGGAGGCCGGTGGCACACCGCGGGAATTCTCCACCGTGTCGGTTTCCGACGGCATCAGCATGAATCATGAGGGGATGAAGTTCTCCCTGTTTTCGCGCGAGCTGATCGCCGACTCCATCGAAGCAGTCGTCCATGGTCTGGCTTACGATGCCCTGATCGGATATGGCGGATGCGACAAGACGCTTCCCGGCGTGATCATGGGCATGGTTCGCTGCAACGTGCCATCCATTTTCATCTACGGCGGCAGCTCGCTGCCGGGCCGCGTGGACGGGCGGATCCTGACGGTGCTCGACTCCTATGAGGCCGTCGGCAGCTTCATGACCGGTGAGATCGACGGCGCCACGCTCGAGCGGATCGAGCGCGCCTGCCTGCCGACGATCGGTGCGTGCGCCGGTCAGTTCACCGCGAATACGATGGGGATGGTCTCGGAGGCGATGGGCCTCACCATCCCCAACGTCTCGATGGTCCCCGGTGTCTACGCCGAGCGCGCGCAGATCTCACGCCGGGCCGGACGCCTGATCATGGAGATGCTGGAACGCGGCGGCCCACTGCCGCGCGACATCGTGACGCGAAAGTCCCTGGAGAATGGCGCCGCGATTGTCGCTGCGACGGGAGGTTCGACCAATGCCGCCCTGCATCTTCCGGCGATCGCGAACGAGGCGGGCATCGCGTTCACCATCGATGACGTCGGCGAGATCTTTTCCAGGACACCGCTGATCGGGAATCTGCGGCCCGGAGGCAAATATACGGCGAAGGATGTCTACGATATTGGCGGCGCCGCCGTGGTGATCCGTGAATTGATCCAGAGCGGGCATATCGATGGTAGCTGCATCACCATCACGGGCCGCACGCTTGCCGAAGAATATGGTGCAGCCAATGCACCCGATGGCGAGGTCGTTTACGCGGCCCGCGCGCCGATCATGCCCGATGGCGGCGTGGCGGTGCTGAAGGGCAACCTCTGTCCCGACGGCGCAGTGATCAAGGTTGCGGGATTGAAGAGCCAGTTCTTCGAAGGCGTCGCACGCGTTTTTGAAGACGAGGAGGCTTGCGTCGCAGCGGTTCGCGACCGCAGCTACAAGGCGGGCGAGGTACTGGTGATCCGCAATGAAGGGCCGGTTGGTGGCCCCGGCATGCGCGAGATGCTTGGGGTCACCGCGCTGATCTACGGGCAAGGCATGGGCGAGAAAGTGGCCCTGATTACCGACGG
Organism: Bradyrhizobium sp. DN3; assembly: GCF_041357655.1. Lineage (NCBI taxonomy): Bacteria > Pseudomonadati > Pseudomonadota > Alphaproteobacteria > Hyphomicrobiales > Nitrobacteraceae > Bradyrhizobium > Bradyrhizobium sp. DN3. The sequence continues at coordinate 20,846 of NZ_JAULLN010000033.1, forward strand.
ACGGTTTTCTGGCGCGACCCGCGGCATGTGCATCGGCTACGTCTCCCCTGAGGCGTTTGTTGGCGGTCCCCTGGCGCTTGTTCGTGACGGCGACAGGATCCGGATTGATGCCGCAAACCGGCGGATGGATCTGCTGGTCGAAGAGCAGGAACTTGCGGTGCGCCGACGCGATTGGAAGCCTCGCCCGCCGCGTCATCGTGCCGGCGCGCTGGCGAAATATGCGAGATTGGTTGGCCAGGCACCGGGTGGAGCAGTCACGCATGAGGGGCCTGCGGAATGGCCCTGGTTCGGATGACGCACCGCCGGGTGCGAAAACGACCACTGTCTGGCAGGTTTCTTGCTAAGCTCGTGCCGCTGAAGGTGAACGTTCGGCAGGTTCGTCGAGTAATGTTTACGCGCAAGTGAGGCGAGCGACGGGATGACGGTAGTGCCTTCGAGATCGAGTGAATGGGTGAAACCGGTGACGTTACAAAACCGGGCTTCTGCGATCATTCAGATCGACCGCGTCTCGCAGGTTTTTCAAACCTCGGCGCGCAAGGATCATGTGGCGTTATCGGACATCTCGCTCACGATCGACGAGGGCGCATTTGTCTCAATCCTCGGTCCGTCCGGCTGTGGCAAGTCCACCCTGCTCTACATCGTCGGGGGCTTCGTCAGCCCGACCAGCGGCGCGGCGAAGATGAAGGGGCAGGCCATTAGGGGGCCGGGACCGGATCGCGGACCGGTTTTCCAGGAATTCGCATTATTCCCCTGGAAGACCGTGCTCGGCAATGTGATGTATGGCCCGCGCCAGCAGGGCGTGCGGACGGCGGAAGCTGAAGCGCAGAGCCGGGCCTTGATCGAAATGGTCGGCCTCAAGGGCTACGAGAACTTCTATCCCAAGGAGCTGTCGGGCGGCATGAAGCAGCGCGTCGCGCTGGCGCGAACGCTCGCCTACCATCCCGAAGTCCTGTTGATGGACGAGCCGTTCGGTGCGCTCGACGCGCATACCCGGACCCGCTTGCAGAACGATCTCTTGAACATCTGGGAGCGTGATCGCAAGACGGTGTTGTTCGTCACCCACTCGGTCGACGAGGCTGTCTTCCTCTCCGACAAGGTCGTCATGATGTCGAAATCGCCCGGCCGCATCCGGCAGGTCATCGACATTGATCTGCCGCGGCCGCGCCGTCGCAACGAGCTGTTGCTCGATCCACGGTATCAGAAATACGTCGTCGATATCGAGCACATGTTCGATGAGAGCGACGCAGCCGGCGCGCCCGCATGATGTGGTCGGCTGCCATAGTCAAGCGCGCTGCCCCGGTGCTCGTCTGCATCGGATTGCTGGCGGTGTGGCAGGTCGCGTCACTCGCGCTGAAGAACGACAGTTTTCCGACGGCGATCGAGGCGATCCGGGCGATCCCGGATATTCTTGGCGATAAGGAATCCCTGATCAACATTCTGGCCTCGCTCCGCCGCATGGCGATCGGGTTTGGCGTGGCCGTGCTTGTTTCGATTCCACTTGGTCTTTTAATGGGACGTAGCGCTGCGGTCGCGGCCTCCTTCAATCCGCTTCTGATGGTGATCTATCCGGTGCCGAAGGCGGCGTTGATGCCGATCATCATGCTGTGGCTGGGCGTTGGCGACATCACGAAAACGTTGGTGATCTTCCTCGGCGTCAGCCTGCCAGTGATTTATCACAGCTTCGAAGGCGCCAAGGCTGTGGAAGAGAAGATGCTGTGGTCAGGCGCCGCGATGGGGCTTTCTCCGGCGCAACGCCTGGTGCGCATCGTGTTGCCCGCGGCACTGCCGGAAATTCTGACCGGCTGCCGCACGGGATTGGTGCTGGCGCTGATCACGATGATCACCAGCGAGATGATCGCCCGCCAGTCCGGCGCCGGGAACATCCTGTTCAACGCGCTCGACATGGGCCAATATGACACCGTCTTTGCGATGATCATCATCGTGGGGGCAATGGGAATCTGCCTCGACGCGATTTTCGAAAGGGTTCGTGCCCGCCTTGTGCGCTGGTCCGAGCCTCAGTTCGACATGCCGCTGAGCTTCTCATGATGTCGCGCCTTCTCGCCCCAAACGTCGTTCTTGGCATTGCCCCGATCGTGCTGGTTGTCGCGTTGTGGCAAGGCTTGGTGTCATTCGGCTTCGCACCCGCGATTTTGCTGCCGCCTCCAGGCTACGTCTTCAGCCGGTTATTCCAGCAGCTCGTGACGTGGACGTTTCAGCAGGAGATCACGGCCACCCTGATCCGGCTGTTTGCCGGGTTCGCGATTGCGGTCGTGCTGGGTGTCAGTATCGGCATCGCCGCCGCCGCCAATCCCGCGATCAACGCAGTGGTTCGGCCGATCGTGCGCGTATTGGCGCCATTGCCCAAGGTCGCTCTCTATCCAGCATTGCTGCTGCTGCTCGGCTTTGGCCACGGGTCGAAGATCACATTGGTGGCTGCCGATGCTCTCTTCCCCATTCTATTGTCCACCTACTACGGCGCGTCGACCGTGGAGCAGAAGCTGATCTGGTCGGCCATGGCGGCGGGGACGCCGCGCTATGAAATCCTCTTCAAGGTCGTGCTGCCGGCGGCGATGCCGTCGATCCTGACCGGCTGCCGGATCGGTCTTGTCATCTCCTGCATCGTGGTGTTTCTGGCCGAGATGATCACCTCGACGGATGGGCTAGGTCATGCGCTCGTGACGGCAGCCCGAACCTTTCAGGCCGTGGACATGTTCGTCCCCTTGATCACGATCTCGCTGCTGGGTTTGATCCTGAACGGCTTGCTGGGGGCCGTGCGATCGTATCTGCTCCGGGGCTTCCCCGAAGCGTAACAGACAAATAAGAATTCTGAAGACAGGGAGTGAACCATGCTGGCTGATCGCATCGAGGCAAAATGGATCGACGCATTCTGCGAGATCTTTGAGCGATGCGCCGTCAAGGCCGGCGATACCGCGGCGATCCTCTCGGAAACCCAGTCGCGTGCGTTGAACGTGCACCTGGCGGAGCTCGCGCTGCTGCGGATGGGAGCACGACCGTTTCATGTGGTGATGCCGACATCGCGTAACCGTCATGTCGTTCCGGTTCGCTCGACCGGGGCGAGCGAGGCGATCCAGCGGCTGGGGCCGGTGATCAGCGCGCTTCAGCAGGCCGGCTTTGTGGTGGATTGCACCATCGAGGGCCTGATGCACGCGGTGGAGACACCCGAAATTCTCAAGGCGGGCGCGCGCATTCTGGTGATTTCGAATGAGCATCCCGAGGCGCTGGAGCGGATGGTGCCAGATCCCGCGCTCGAGAAACGCGTTCGTGCCGCGGCAAAAATGCTGCGCGGGACCAAGCGGATGCGGGTCACTTCAAAAGCAGGAACGGCTCTCGATGTTGATATGGTCGGAGCCTCCACGGTCGGTGTGTGGGGCTGGACCGACAAACCCGGCACGCTGGCGCATTGGCCCGGTGGAATCGTCGTCAGCTTTCCCAAGAGCGGCACCATCAACGGCACGCTGGTGATGGCGCCCGGTGACATCAATCTCACCTTCAAGCGTTATCTGACGTCGCCGGTGAAGATGACGCTGAAGGACGATTATGTCATCGAGCTGGAAGGCGAAGGTACAGATGCCGCGATGATGCGCAGCTATCTCGCCGCCTGGGGCGATCGCGAAGCCTATGCGGTCTCGCATGTCGGTTTTGGCATGAACCCCGGCGCGCGGTACGAGGCGCTCTCGATGTACGACCAGCGCGATACCAATGGCACGGAGCTTCGCGCTGTGTCCGGCAATTTCCTGTTCTCGACCGGCGCGAACGAATTCGCAGGCCGCTACACGGCAGGTCATTTCGATCTGCCAATGATGGGAACCACCATCGAACTCGACGGCGTTGCCGTCGTCCGTGAAGGTGTGCTTCAGGACGTCTTCGGCTAGCCGCGATCGACCACCGGCGGCCGCGCCAGGCCAAAGTGGCGGAGCAGGTCGACCATGGCTTTGAGTCGCTCGACACGATAGGCATCGACATCGAGGCCGGAATAGTCGAGGAAGCCCGCGCCCGTCCGCAGGCCAATTCGTCCCTCGCTCATGTTGCGCGAAATCACCTCTGGCGCCCGATAGCGGTCGCTGCCGAGTGCGCCCTCGAGATAGCGGCTCGCATAGTAAAGGATGTCGCCGCCGCCCCAGTCGATGAATTCGAGCAGGCCGAGCACGGCGTAGCGGAAGCCGAAGCCGTAGCGGATCGCCTTGTCGATTTCTTCCGCGCTGGCGACACCCTCCTCAACCATACGAGCGGCCTCGTTCATCGCCAGCGCCTGGATGCGCGGGACGATGAAGCCCGGCGTCGCTGCGCAGACCACGGGAACTTTGCCGATGCCCTCGAGCAGCACCTTGACCTCGTCGATGATGGCGGGATCGGTGGCCTTGCCAGGCGAAACCTCGACCAGCGGGATCAGATAGGCCGGATTGAGCCAATGCACGTTGAGGAAGCGGCGAGGATTCACGATCGCGCCGGAGAGATCGTCGACGAGGATGGTCGACGTCGTCGATGCAATGATCGTGTCCGGGCCGACTTGCCTTGAGGCGGCCGCCAGCACCTTCCGCTTGAGCTCGACGACCTCAGGAACGCCCTCGAAGACCATAGCGGCCTCGGAGAGCGCTGCACCGCTTTCGCCGGCCGCCACTACTGAGACCCGCGCGATGAGCGGATCGACGTCCGCATCGGTCAATAGCCCCAGCTTCGACAGGCTGGCAAAGGTCTTCCTGACTTCGCCGAGCGCGTCCGCCTCCAGCTTGGCGAAATCGTCCGCGGAGCGCGCCTTGATGTCGATCATCGTGACCCTGTGCCCCGCATAGGCGAATGCGACGGCGATACCGCGTCCCATGCGGCCGGCCCCGAGACAGACGATATTGACGCGATTGGTCATCGATCAGAATCCATTGCGAAGCAGCGTCTGCAATTCAGCCTTGCTGAGATTGCCGAGGCCCAGCGTCTCGAGCGTTCGGCCCCCTCGCGCAAAATCCTCGCCACAGACCGCGCCGCCGATCGCCAGGAACGCTTTGGCCAGCGGTGTGGCCTCGCCAGCCAGGCCGGCGACGGAGACCAGCAACGACAGCCCGAGCCGCAGATCCTCGCGCATGTAGCGGTGCTCGGTCAGCACGATCCGTTCGCGCCAGTCGCCGGAATCAGTCAGCCGGTCGTGCGAGCCACGGCCATACATCCAGATCTCGCCTTCCTTCGCGTAGTGATGAGCGAGCGGGAAATGCGGCGCGCCGTAACCGAGCGCCTCGCGCACCGCGATGCGCTCCGCGTCGAGAGCGTCGGTGACCCGGCGGATCGCGGCTTGCGTGCCTTCCTTGTGAATGTCCCAGCGCTCGAAATGTTCGATCGGGCCGGCGTTCATCACGATCAACGGCGGATGGATGATAGGTCCTGCATTCATCAGCGCGCCGGACAGCGCATCTCCGCACGGTTCGATCGCACCCGGGAAAGCGCGTCCAATGACTTCGAGCGCATGCGCTGCCTGATCGAGCGGGAACACGCCGACCGGCAGTCGCTTGGCGCGGATGGTGATCGCGACCTCGAACGGTCCATGCTTGCGGGTCAGCCAGGGCAAGGTTCCGGTCTCGGCAAAGCTGGCCTTGGCATGGTTGCCGGCATCTCGGGCCGCTTGGGCGAAGATCATCGAGCCGAATGTCGCCGGCGGTAGAAAAACGACCTGGCCGTCCCGCAGATGCGGGGCGAGCAAACCGGCAATATCCGGCTGTGCGAAGGCCGGGGCGGGGCAGAGGATCAGCTCGACGCCGTTGACGGCTCCGGCGATGTCGGCCGTGACCAGCGCGAGCTTCACGTCGTGGCGGCCGTTATGATCCTTGACCAGGATGCGCGAGCCGGCAGCGCGATGCGCTGCGACCTGATCCGCGTCGCGGCGCCAGAGCCGGACCTCATGCCCCGACAGCGCAAAATCCCCCGCGGCCGCGAAAGAACCGTTTCCCCCACCCAGAACCGCAATCTTCAAGATGTTTCTCCTTGCGCGCGCGATTGCGCATCGAGCTGCTTCAGCAGGAAATGCTGCACCTTGCCCAGCGCCGTGCGCGGCAAGTCGGTGACGAAGACGATATCGCGGGGAACTTTGAATCGCGCGAGCTGCGCCTGGATGTGCGTTCTGAGCTCATCCGCTTCGAGATGCGAGCCGGATCGCCGGATCACATAAGCGATGGGGACTTCGTCCCAGCGCGGGTCCGGCCGGCCGATCACGGCGCATTCGCTGACATCGGGATGTTCGAGCAGGACGCGCTCGACCTCCGCTGGGTAGACATTCTCGCCGCCGGAAATGATCAGGTTCTTCTTGCGGTCGCGCACCCAGAAATAGCCGTCCGCATCGCACAGGCCGATATCTCCGGTGCGGTACCAGCCGTCCTGCAGCGCTGCGCGCGTGGCGTCCGCATTGCCCCAATATTCGAAAAACACGTTGGCGCCGCGCACCGCGATTTCGCCCGGTGTGCCAGCCGGCACCTCGACACCGGCCTGATCGACCACCTTTGCCTCACAACACAAGCCAGCGAGTCCAGTCGATCCCACACGCGACAGATCGCCGCCGAGGCGGGTGTAGATTGCGATAGGGCAGGTTTCAGTGGAGCCGTAGACCTGAAGCACGGGAACGCCCCGCGCGGTGAAGCGGTCGATCAAGTGCGGCGGTACGATGGTCGAGCCTGTGGCGACGGCCTTGAGCGACGAGAGATCGGCCGTCGCCCAGGCGGGATGCTCGCTCACGGCCTGGATGATCGCCGGCACCATCACGGTCAGCGTCGGCCGCTCGCGTTCGATCGCCGCGAGCGCCGTATCCGGCGTGAAGCGGGCGTGGATCGTGACGGTTGCGCCCAACTGCAGCGCGGGCGTGGTCTGGATATTGAGGCCTCCGACATGAAAGAACGGCAACACGGTCAGCACGTGGTCGTCCGACGTCATGTTGTGCATGTGCTGGCTCATGACGCCGTTCCAGAACAGCGCCTCTTGCCGCAGCACCGCGCCCTTCGGCCGACCCGTCGTTCCTGAGGTGTAGACGATGAGGAGCGGGCAGGAGAGGTCGGTGTGCGGGTTGCGGCCGCTGCCATGGCTGCGAGCCAGCAGACCTTCGAATGTCGTGCCGCCAGGCGGCGCGAAGTCGAGGCCGACGACAGATGTCCCCGGCGCAGTCCGCCCAAGCTCGGCAAGCACTCCCTCAAATGCCTGCTCCAGCACCAGGACCTTAGCGCCGGCATCACTCAGAATGAACAGCTGCTCGGCGATCGCCAGCCGCCAGTTCAGCGGCACCAGCATCGCCCCGAGCCGTGCACAAGCGTAGAGCAGAACGAGGTAGTCCGGCCGGTTCAGGCTCAGGATCGCGACACGGTCGCCGCGACCGACGCCGAGTTCCTGCTTCAAGGCGGTTGCAGTCCGTTCGATGCGTGCGGCGAACGCGCCATAGCTCAGCCGTTCCCTTTCGAAGGCAATGGCCGTCTTGTCTGGCGCGAACGCCGCGTTGCGGTCGATCAGGCTACAGAGGTCCACCGTCAGTCGTCCGTCTCGCCGGCCTCGTACAGCGCCTCGCGTCCGATCCGGTCGAGGCACAGCTCGGCGGTCCATGGCAGCATCAGCGAACCGCAGCGGCTGTCGCGATAGATCCGCTCAAGCGGCAGCGACCGCAGCATGGCCTGACCGCCGCAGGTGCGGATCGCGAGCGCGGCGAGCTCATTGGCGCCTTCCATCACCGAATATTGTGCGGCGTAGGCGCGCAGAACCTGTTCCTTGCTCGGATTGGCGCGGGCTTCGGTCACAGCCTGGAACCAGATCGCCTTGATCTGCTCGAGCTTGATTTGCATCTGCGCGACCGCGATCTGCTTGGTCGGGTACATCCGGCGCTTGACCGGCGGCATGCCCGGCACCTCGCCGCGCAAATAACGCACGGTGAAATCATAAGCGGCTTGCGCGAGGCCCATATAGGTCGGCGACAGCGTCAGGAACATGTGCGGCCAGCGCATTGCGGCCTGGAAATAGACGCCGCGCGGCATCAGCGCGGAATCCTCCGGCACGAACACGTCCTTGAACAGAAGCGTCCGCGAGACGGTGCCGCGCATGCCGAGTGGATCCCAGTCGCCGACGACCGAGACGCCCTGCAATTTGGCGGGGATGGCCAGATAAAGTGTATTGCGGCGCGATGCCTTGCCGCCTTCCTCGATCTCGGTGCAGAGCACGCCGTAATAGTCGGCATGACCGGAGAGCGATGCAAAGATCTTCTTGCCGTTGACGATCCAGCCGCCCTCGACCGGTCTTGCTTCCGTGCCGAAAGCGACACCGCCCGCAGCCGCCGCGCCGCCTTCGGAGAAGGGCTGCGAATAGATCGCGCCGTCCTCGATGATGCGCCTGTAGTGCACCGCGCGCCGTCGTTCGTGCGCGGCGCGGGTGTCCGCGTCCATGTCGAGATCGTCTGCCAGCGGGCCCGACCACAGCGTCGAGCACACATGCATGTTCCAGGTCAGCGCCGTCGCGCCGCAATAGCGGCCGATTTCGGCGGCGGCCAAGGCATAGGTCTGGTAGTTCGCGCCGAGGCCGCCGTGCTTCTTGGGGATGGCAATGCCGAGCAGGCCGGTGCGGTGCAGATCGCGATAGTTCTCGGTCGGGAAGGTCGCCTCGCGATCGTAGGTCGCGGCGCGCCCGGCGAACACGCTCTGGCCGATCTCGCGGGCGCGCGCAATGATGCCGCCCTGCTCGTCACCCAGGCGGTATGCGACGGGATCGAAGATCGGCGCGTCGAGCACGGCCTTGTCGCTTGCGCCGATATTCTTGCCAACTTGCATGGTCATGGCGCAATCACCTTACGCTTTGGTCGCGAGAGAGTTCAGGAACCGGCCGAGCGCTTCGTTGAAGGCATCGGGGCGCTCGAGATTGGCGAGATGGCCCACGCCAGCGAGCTCGACATATTCAGCTCCCGGAATAAAGGTCGCCGTCTTCGCCATCATCGGTGCGGGCGCGTTGTTGTCCTTCGAGCCGGACAGCAGCAGCGTCGGGACGGAAATATCCCTGAGCGTGCTGCGCTGATCGAACCCGATGAGAGCCAGCATCATGGCGCGATAGCTGGCCTCGGGCACGCTTGCCATACACTCACGTGCCAGCTCCATCCCCTTTGGATCGGGATCGTCGCCGACCAGCTCCTTCACCAGCGAAGGCGCCAGCGACGTCATTGTCTCCCCGCGATCGAGCGGCCCGAGTCGAGCCGCGATGAAGGATCTCTGCCAATCGCCATCGGCCTTGCCGAAGGCCGGACTGGTCTGCGCCAGGACGACTGCGCACGCCAGTTTCGGCGACTGCACCAGCCATTTCTGGACGATCATGCCGCCGATCGAATGGCCGACCAGAACAGGCCTGCTTGCGCCGAGCTGCTCGATGAACTGCTGGAGCGCATCTGCGAGGGCAACGATGCTGACACTGGCCAGCGGCGCCGATCCGCCATAACCCGGCATGTCCCATGCGATCGCGCGGAAGCGGTTGCCGAATGTGGCGAGCTGGTGCCGCCAGGCTCGCGCCGCGCCGCCAATGCCGTGCAGGAAAATCAAAGGTGTCGCACCCGGATCGCCCGCTGCTTCGTAGGCGAAGCGTCCGTCCTTTGTTATCATTGGCGCAGGCTGCGACATGCGACATCCTTTTGCTTGGCTCTTTGATGCTAACAGGCTCGCGGGCGATGGGAAGGGATAATTTTATGCTTAAAGCAATTTTCGGGCCGGTGGCCATGCGGCCATTCCCCAGATCGATCGGCGCTTTCGTTGCAAAAATTTGAAGGTTAAAATATATCGAGGGGACGATCAGGATCTCAGGGAGCGAGCGCATGTCCGGATTGCCGCATTCGCCGCACGCGCTGGTGACCGGTGGTGGTCGCGGCATCGGCCGCGCCATCGCGGCTTCGCTTGTCGGTGCTGGCGCGACCGTGACGGTGCTCGGTCGGAATGCGGCGCCTCTTGCAGAGGCCGTCAACGTCGGCGCCGCGCATTTCGCGGCCGTAGCCGACGTCTCTGATGAAGCGTCGTTGAAGGCGGCCATCCTTGAAGCGAGTGCACGCAAGCCGATCGACATCCTGATTGCCAACGCAGGCAGCGCTGAATCGGCGCCATTCGCGAAATCGGACAGTGCCCTCTTCAGCCGCATGATGGATGTCAATTTCATGGGCGTGGTCCATGCCATCCGCGCTGTGTTGCCGGGCATGAAAGACCGTCCCTATGGCCGCATTGTCGCAGTTGCGTCCACGGCCGGGCTCAAGGGCTATGCCTATGTCAGCGCCTACGCTGCGGCCAAGCACGCCGTGGTCGGCCTCGTGCGTTCGCTCGCTCTCGAGATGGCCGGAAGCAATGTGACGGTGAATGCAGTGTGTCCCGGCTTCACCGACACCGATCTGGTCGCCGGCAGCATCGAAAACATCATGACGAAGACCGGCCGAACCCGCGAGCAGGCGATCGCCGAACTCGCGAAACATAATCCGCAAGGAAGACTGATCACGCCTCAAGAGGTGGCCGATGCCGTGCTGTGGCTGTGCGGTGAGGGGGCCGGCGCGATCACCGGACAGGCGATCGCGGTTGCCGGTGGTGAAATCTAGCGTGTGTGGCGCAGGCGCGGAACAAGGAAGCTAAGGAGATCGCATGAGCAGACCAGCCAATCCCGTCACCATACCGCTTGCGGATTACTCGCCGCAGCACTTCCTGCTGGCCGTGGTCGACGGTGTCGCGACGGTTACGCTCAATCGCCCCGACCGAAAGAATCCGCTCACCTTCGAAAGCTACCGGGAACTGACCGATTTCTTCCGCGCCTGCGCGTTCGATGATGCGGTCAAATCCATCGTCGTCACCGGAGCCGGCGGCAATTTCTCGTCCGGCGGCGACGTGTTCGAGATCATCGGCCCGCTCGTGAAGATGGATACCAAGGGGCTGACCGCCTTCACACGCATGACCGGCGACCTCGTCAAGGCGATGCGGGCCTGCCCGCAGCCGATCGTGGCTGCGGTCGAGGGCATCTGCGCCGGCGCCGGGGCGATCATCGCCATGGCGTCGGACATGCGCCTCGCTGCGAGCGGCGCAAAGGTCGCGTTCCTGTTCAACAAGGTTGGCCTTGCCGGCTGCGACATGGGCGCCTGTGCGATCCTGCCGCGGATCATCGGTCAGTCACGCGCCTCCGAACTGCTCTACACCGGCCGGTTCATGACCGCGGAGGAGGGCGAGCGCTGGGGCTTCTTCAGCCGCCTCGTCACGCCCGAGCAGGTGCTGCCCCAGGCGCAATTGCTGGCCAAGCAGGTCGCGGAAGGACCGAACTTTGCCAACACCATGACCAAGCGGATGCTGGCGATGGAATGGGCGATGTCGGTGGAGGAGGCGATCGAGGCCGAGGCCGTTGCCCAGGCGCTGTGCATGACGACGGCGGATTTCGAGCGCGCCTTCGAGGCTTTTGCCAACAAGGTCAAGCCGGTCTTCAGGGGCGACTAGGACGCTCGTCTTTACGGGGCACACCGGGCAACGGGGGGCTTGCGCAAAATTATTTTAGGCTTAAAATAGTTTTCGTGACCAGGTGAATTGGCGAGGCTCCCATGAAAGTCGCGATCATCGGTGGCGGACCTGCGGGTCTCTACGCTGCGATCCTGCTCAAGAAGCAGCGCCCCGGCGCCGAAGTCACCGTGTATGAGCGCAATCGGGCCGATGACACGTTCGGCTTCGGCGTGGTGTTCTCCGACGCCACGCTGGACAATTTCGAGAAGCACGATCTTCCGAGCTACCGCCGCATCACTCAGGAATTCGCCTATTGGGACGACATTGCCGTGCATTTCCGTGGCACGGTGCACCGGGTGGGTGGCAACGGCTTTTGCGGCTGCTCACGGCAGAAGCTGCTGCTGATCCTTCAGGAGCGGGCACGCGAGCTCGGCGTCGCCCTGCATTTCGAAGTGGATATCGACGACGAAATCCGTTTCGCCGACGCCGACCTCATCCTGCTTGCGGACGGTATCAACAGCCGCTTCCGCGAGAAATACATCGATCATTTCCAGCCCGAGGTCGACGTTCGCTCCAACAAGTTCGCCTGGATGGGCTCGACCAGACCGCTCGATGCCTTCACCTTCATCTTCCAGGAGACCGAGTGGGGGCCCTTCATCGCCCATGCCTATCAGTATGAGGCCGGGCATTCGACCTGGATCTTCGAGACTGATCCCGAGACGTTCGCGAGGGCGGGGCTGACGGGGCTGGACGAGGCTCAATCCGCGGCGCGGATGGCGGACATCTTCGGCTGGTTCCTCGATGGGCACAAGCTGCTGACCAACCGCTCGATGTGGCGCAACTTCCCCATGATCCGCAGCAAGCGCTGGGTCAAGGACAACATGGTCCTGCTCGGCGATGCCAAGGCGAGCGCGCATTTCTCGATCGGCTCGGGCACCAAGCTCGCGATGGAAGACGCCATCGCGCTGGCCGAAGCGATGGAGAAGGCGCCCAGCATCGCGGCGGCACTGGAGGTCTATGAGAACGGCCGCCGCGAGGAGGTCGAGAAGACGCAGCATGCCGCCGACGTCTCGCTGGTTTGGTTCGAGCATGTCGACCGCTTCTGGGATTTTGACCCCGTGCAGTTCGCCTTCGGCGTCATGACGCGCTCGAAGGCGATCACCTACGACAATCTCAAGCTCCGCGCGCCGGATTTCGTGGCCGAGGTCGACAAGTCGTTCGCCAAGCAGGTGCGCAGCAGCGGCTTCGATGTCGACACCGACCGGCCGATGGTGCCGCTGTTCCAGCCGTTCCGCTTGCGCGAGATGGAGCTGGCCAATCGCGCGGTGATGTCGCCGATGTGCATGTATTCGGCGCGGGAGGGAGTGCCGACAGACTTCCACCTGGTGCATTATGGCTCGCGCGCGATCGGCGGCGCCGGGCTGATCTTCACCGAGATGGCCTGCGTCAGCCGCGATGCCCGGATCACGCCCGGCTGCGCCGGTCTCTGGACTGACGAGCAGGAAGCCGCGTGGCGGCGCATCGTGAATTTCGTCCACGGCAATTCAGCCGCGAAAATCTGCCTGCAACTGGGCCACGCCGGCCGCAAGGGCGCGACCAAATTGATGTGGGACGGCATGGACCGACCGCTGGAGCAGGGCGGTTGGGAGGTCTTCTCGGCATCGCCGCTGCCCTATTTCCCCGATAGCCAGGTGCCGCGCGAGCTCGATCGCGCCGGCATGAACGCGGTGAGGGACGCTTTCGTCGCGGCGGCCGAGCGCGGCGAGCGCTGCGGCTTCGACATGCTCGAATTGCACTGCGCCCACGGCTATCTGCTCGCGAGCTTCATCTCACCGCTCACCAACACCCGCACGGACGACTATGGCGGTTCGCTCGAAAACCGGCTGCGGTTTCCGCTCGAGATCTTCGAGGCATTGCGGGCGGTGTGGCCGTCGCACAAGCCGATGTCGGTGCGTATCTCTGCGACTGATTGGGCGGAGGGCGGCATCACCGGCGACGACGCCGTCGCCGTCGCGCGCGCCTTTGCCGAGGCGGGTGTCGATCTCGTCGACGTCTCGACCGGGCAGACCGTGCGCGATGCGCAGCCGGTGTACGGCCGCATGTTCCAGACGCCGTTTTCGGACCAGGTCCGCAACGAGGCGCGGGTGGCCACCATGTGCGTCGGCAACATCACGACGGCGGACCAGGCCAACACCATCTTGGCCGCCGGCCGGGCGGATCTCGTCGCGCTCGGCCGTCCGCATCTGGTCGACCCGTTCTTCACCATGAAGGCGGCGGCTTGGTATGGGGCAAACGACGCTTTCTGCCCGCCGCAATATCTGCCCGGAAAGGATCAGATTTTCCGTAACAGCGTCCGCGACCGGCAGGACTTCGAGGAGCTGAGAATTAAGGCTAAGCCCAAGACCCGGGCCGAGCTCAAGGCGGAGGCGACAAAGCCGCTTGCGGCGGAGTGACCGCCCGTGCGACCTTGACCCATTGCCTGTGTTTCGAGTGGAGTAAGGGCGATGAAGGCGATTATCGTCGGTGGCGGTATCGGTGGTCTCACCACGGCATTGATGTTGCGCTCGCGCGGCCTGGATTGTGAGATCTTCGAGCAGGCCGACACCATTCGCGAGCTCGGCGTCGGGATCAACACGCTGCCGCATGCCATGCGCGAGCTGGCCGGGCTCGGCCTGTTGCAGAAGCTCGACGAGGTCGCGATCCGCACCGATCAGCTCTATTACCTCAATCGCCACGGCCAGGAGGTCTGGCGCGAAGCTCGCGGCATCGACGCCGGCCACGACGTGCCGCAATTCTCGATCCATCGTGGCCGCCTTCAGGGCGTCATCCATCGCGCCGTCGAGGAGCGGCTCGGGCAGCAAGCGATTCACACCGGCTGCCGGCTGGGTGCGTTCACGCAGGACGAGGGCGGCGTCACGGCCTATTTCTTCGATCGCGTCGGCGCACATGTCCACACCGCGCGCGGCGATATCCTGATCGGCGCCGACGGCATCCATTCGCGCGTCCGCGAGACACTGTTCCCGAACGAGGGGCCGCCGTGCTGGAATGGCCTGATGCTGTGGCGCGGCGCCCGCGACTGGCCGCTATTCCTCACCGGCAAATCGATGATCGTGGCCGGTGGACTCAATGCCAAGGTGGTGATCTATCCGATCGCGGAAGGATCGAGCCCGGCGAGCCGTCTGACCAATTGGGCGGTGCTGGTCAAAGTGGGCGAAGGCAATGCACCCCCGCCGCGGAAAGAAGATTGGTCGCGGCCGGGCCGCCGCGAGGAGCTGATGCCGCATGTCGCGCGCTTCTCGGTGCCCTATATCGACGTGAAGAGCCTGATCTCGGCGACGCCCGAATTCTACGAATATCCGACCTGCGACCGCGATCCCTTGCCCTATTGGTCGTCGGGGCGCGTCACGCTGCTCGGCGATGCCGCGCATCCGATGTATCCGGTCGGCTCCAATGGCGCCTCGCAGGCGATCCTCGATGCGCGCTGCCTTGCCGACGTGCTGGTGCGCGCCGAGCACCCGCGTCAGGCGTTGCTCGAATACGAGAAGAAGCGTCTGCCGATGACGGCCGAGATCGTCCGCTCCAACCGGCGCGGTGGCCCCGAAGGCGTCATTGACGCCGTCGAGCAGCTTGCGCCTGACGGATTCGACAATGTCGATAACGTCCTGAGCTATTCCCAGCGCGAAGCGATCGTGCGCGGCTATGCCACCAAGGCAGGCTTTGCCGCAGTGCCGGGACTTGCGGCGGTGCGCGCCTGAAGTCGGCGGTAGAGCGGGATGAGTTTGAGGAATCGGCGCTAGCCCGGGACTCAGATCACCTCTCCCGTAGGGAGAGGTCGGATCGCATCTTAAGATGCGATCCGGGTGAGGGGTTAGGTCCTCGTGGAGCGCTGCGGCCCCTCACCCGGATTGCTCTGGACGATGCTCCGCATCGCCAGGCGCAATCCGACCTCTCCCCGCTGGGGAGAGGTGGAGCCCGAGCCGCCGACCGAGGCAAACTTCATCCCGCCTTAGCTAACCGCCGGGCGGCGGCGGCAGGAAGTGGATGTTGAACTCGGCGGCCATCGCCACCACGTCCTCGGGCTTCTGCTCCTTCATGTTGTGAAGGCCCCAGAACAGGTCGAACAGCTTGCGGCTGGGCGACACCCAGAACAGCACCTTCGCGGTCTGCTCCGACTTATTGAAGATGCCGTGCGGCACGCCCATGCCGAGGCGGATCAGGTCGCCCGCGGTCGCCTGCGCCTCCGAATTGCCGAGCATGAAGTCGAGCTTGCCCTCCAGCATGTAGAGATACTCGTCCTGGTCAGGGTGAATATGCGGCGGCACGAAGGTGCCTGGCGGCAGCGTCGCATGCCAGGAGAAGCTGTTCTCGGCGTAGCTCTTCGGCACATAGGTCTGGCCGAGGATGTTCCAGGAGATGCCCTGGATGCCCTCATTGGCCCGGGTGATGCCGGTGATTTCGCTCTTCATTGCAGTCCTCCGCGATACACGCCCTTAGTTCGCCGCCTTGCAGTCCTTGGCATAGCGGTCGCCGTAATTCTCGAAAACCTTCTGCACAATTTCGGTCTGGAACTTGCCATCCGGACGCTTGGCGACCTTGGTCAGGTAGAAATTCTGGATCGGATAGCCGTTGGTGTTGAACTTGAAGGCGCCGCGCAGCGAGGTGAAGTCGGCCTTCTTCAAAGCGGCGGCGACCGCGTCCTTGTTGGAGAGATTGCCCTTCACGGCCTTGACCGCGCTGTCGATCAGCATCGCGGCGTCATAGGCCTGGAAGGCGTAGGTACCAGGCACGCTGTTATAGGCGGCCTCATAGGCGGCAACGAACTTCTTGTTCTGCGGATTGTCCAGATTGGGCGCCCAGTTCGCGCCGCCGAACATGCCGACGGCCGCGTCTTGCTGCGCCGGCAAGGTCGATTCATCCACCGTGAACGCCGAGAGCACCGGAATGTTGTCGGCCAGTCCTGCCTGCCGGTATTGCTTGACGAGATTGACGCCGAGGCCGCCCGGCATGAACGTAAACAGCGCATCGGGCTTCTGCGACGAGATCTTGGAAAGCTCCGGCTGGAAGTCCAGCGTGTTCAGCGGCATGTAGGATTCCTCGACGATCTCGCCCTTGTAGTCGAGCTTGAAGCCCGCCACCGAATCCTTGCCGGCCTGATAGTTCGGGACCATCAGATACATGCGCTTGTAGCCGCGATCTTGCGCGACCTTGCCCAGGATCTCGTGCACCTGATCGTTTTGGTAGGAGGTCACATAGAAGAACGGGTTGCAGTCCTTGCCGGCAAACGTCGACGGGCCGGCATTGGGGCTGATCAGGAAGGTTTTCGATTCTGTGATGGGCCGGTGGATCGCCTGGAGGATGTTGGAGAAGATCGGGCCGACCACGAAGTCGACCTTGTCGCGCTCGAGCAAGCCCTTGACCTTCGTCACTGCCGCATCCGGCTTCAGTTCGTCATCCGCGACGATCACCTCGACATCGCGGCCGCCCATCTTGCCGCCGAGATCCTTCACCGCGAGCGCAAAGCCGTCGCGGACTTGCTGGCCCAACGCAGCGGCAGGTCCCGACAGGGTCACGACCACACCCAGCTTGATTTTCTCTTGGGCGAGGGCAGGGCTCATCGCGGTGCCGAGCAGCATGGCGGCTGCGGCCAAGGTCATTTGCGTCTTCATGATCCGTCCCTCATGACGATCGGCTTGCGCTGCAAGCCGCGTATTCCAATCCAAGCTTATGCCGATGATGGTCGCCGCGGCAAGCCGAGCTCAAGACGTCGCATCCGGCGGGCAGCGGCGCATGCAAGCGGCGCGCCAATTATTTGAAGCCTAAAGAAGTTGACGTGCGGTCGATTGTTGCAGCTTTGGACTTGCAGCCGGCCCCGATTTATTTGAAGCTCAAAACGTTAGGGAATCCGTGCCGGCGCCAATGCCGGCCGTGAGTGACTGCATCAACATGCTCGATTCCGAGACCAAGGCCGTCGAAACACCGGAGGACCATGCCGAAGAGCTTCGGCTGTGGCTGCGGCTCTTGACCTGCACGACCCTGATCGAAGGGGAAGTCCGCGGCCGGCTGCGGCAGCGGTTCGACGTCACTTTGCCCCGGTTTGACCTGATGGCGCAGCTCGACAAGGCGCCGGACGGCATGACGCTATCCGATGTCTCCAAGCGCATGATGGTGTCGAACGGCAACGTCACCGGCCTCGTCGAACGTCTCGTGGAATCCGGTCACCTCGACCGGCGTACCTCGGAGACGGACCGCCGCGTCCAGGTGATCCGCCTCACAAAACTCGGCCGTGCCGAGTTTCGCAGGATGGCTGCGGAACACGAAACCTGGATTGCCGACCTCTTCGCCGATTTGACGCCGAAGGATGTGCGCGAATTGATGCGGCTCCTGGCCAGGACCAAGGCGTCGGCGCAGAAATCGGCCGCGCGCCGCCGGCCCTAAGCAGGCGGGCGGGCGGGCCGCCGAACCCATTTGCCGCAGGAAAAAGCAAGGAATGCCCAAAATCCGCTATTGCGCCAAATTGTTTTAAGCCTAAAATGTTTTCCAGATCGTGCTGCCGGGTGCAATCCATGCTGAAAGGAGCGTGCGATGGCCAACGCCGCCAAGGTTCAAGTGTCGGGCTCGTGTGACGGCAATGCTGTGACGGCCCATGTCGATACGTTCGCGCGGCAACATCTGCCGCCGCGCGAGCTCTGGCCCGAATTCACCTTCACGCGGCCGGAGCTGCGCTACCCAACGCGATTGAACTGCGTCAGCTATTTCCTCGATCGCTGGGTCGAGCAAGGTCACGGCGACGCGCCTTGCGTCATCAGTCCTGCGGTCAGCTACACCTATCGCGAGCTGCAAGCCCTGGTGAACCGCATCGCCAACGTGCTGGTCGGCAAGCTGGGTCTTGTGACCGGCGGGCGTGTGCTGCTGCGCTCGGCCAACAATCCGATGATGGTCGCGACCTACCTCGCGGTCATCAAGGCCGGCGGCATCGTCGTGGCGACCATGCCGCTCTTGCGGGCCAAGGAGCTGTCATATCCGATCCAGAAGGCGGAGATCACCCTCGCGCTATGTGACGGAAAGCTCTCCGAGGAGATGGAGAAGGCGAAAGCCGCTGCGCCCAGTCTCAAGCACGTGGTCTATTGGGGCAATGGCGCAAGCGACTCGCTTGAGGCGCTGGTCGCGGATGCAAGCCCGGAGTTCAGGGCTGTCGATACTGCCTCCGACGACGTCTGCTTGATCGCTTTCACCTCGGGTACGACAGGCGATCCCAAGGGCACCATGCATTTCCATCGGGACATGCTGGCGGTGTGCGACGGCTATGCGCGCAACATCTTGCGGGCCGAGCAGAAGGACCGTTTCGTCGGCTCGGCACCGCTCGCCTTCACCTTCGGCTTCGGCGGCGTCCTGTTTCCGATGCATATCGGCGCCTCCTTCGTGGTGCTGGAGAAGACGACGCCGGACGACATTCTGAATGCGGTCGAGCAGTACAAGACCACGGTCTGCTTCACGGCGCCGACCGCATACCGGGCCATGCTCGGCAAGCTCGCGGGCCGTGACATCTCCTCGCTTCGCAAATGCGTCTCCGCGGGCGAGACGCTGCCCAAGCCGACATTCGAGGCCTGGCTGAAGGCCACCGGCATCAAGCTGATGGACGGCATCGGTTCGACCGAACTGCTGCACATCTTCATCAGCGCGACTGAGGACGAGATCCGTCCCGGCGCAACCGGCAAGCCGGTGCCGGGCTATGAGGCCAAGATCGTCGACGATGCCGGCAACGACGTGCCGCCGGGCACGATGGGCCGACTAGCGGTACGGGGGCCGACCGGCTGCCGCTATCTCGCCGACGAGCGGCAGCGGAAATACGTCCAGAACGGCTGGAACATCACCGGCGACACCTATCTGATGGATAGTGACGGCTATTTCTGGTACCAGTCGCGCTCCGACGACATGATCGTCTCGGCCGGCTACAATATCGCAGGCACGGATGTCGAGGCAGCGCTGCTCACGCATCCGTCCGTCGTCGAATGCGGGGTCGTCGGTGCGCCGGACGAGGCACGCGGCATGATCGTGAAGGCCTATGTCGTCGCCGCGCCCGGTGTGACGCCCGACGCGCAGCTCGTGGCCGAATTGCAGGAACATGTCAAACGCGAGATCGCGCCGTACAAATATCCGCGCGCGATCGAGTTCGTGACGCAATTGCCGAAGACCGAGACCGGCAAGTTGAAGCGTTTCGCCCTGCGTCAGCTGGCGCAGGCTGCAGCGACGTCCTCAGGCGTCGCTGCGGAATGAGAGAAGGATAGAGAAGTGTCCGTGACGACGCCAAAAGGCCCGCAGCTCGCGGTGCTGCCGACAGCAGCCGAGCACGAAACCCGCCCCAAGGCACAGATCCTCCAGCCGTCCGGCTGGCCAATGCCGAAGGGTTATGCCAACGGCATGGCTGCCGATGGGCGGATCGTCGTCACCGGCGGAGTGATCGGCTGGGATGCCGAAGAGCGTCTCGCGGACGGCTTCGTCGCGCAGGTGCGCCAGACCCTGGTCAACATCGCCGCGATCCTGGCCGAAGCGGGCGCCCGGCCCGAACACCTCGTGCGTCTGACCTGGTATGTCGTCGACATGGACGAGTACCTGGCCAATCTGAAGGAGCTGGGCAGGGTCTACCGCGACGTCTTCGGAGCGCACTATCCTGCGATGGCGCTGGTTCAGGTGGTCCGGCTCGTCGAGAAGGCGGCGCGCGTCGAAATCGAGGCAACCGCCGTCATTCCTCGCTGAGCTTTGCCTCGATCAGCTCGGCTTGATCAGCTCGCCTTGGCAAGCTCGTCGTCCTCGGGCGAGTTCAGATAGACGCCGGACATGGTGTCGACCCAGCAGAGATGGTCGTGCACCGTCTTCACGCCTTCGACGTTCTCCGCCGCGACGATGGCCGCCTGCCGTGCGCGTTCTTCGGTGATGACGCCACTGAGGTGAACGATGCCGTCACGGACGATGACGTTCAGCCCGAACGGGCACCAGTCGTTCTTCTCCATGATGTCGATGATGCGGCCGCGAATGTGATCGTCGTCCGCCGTCGGATCCGGCACTTCGCGAGCGAGCCCCGCCACCGCCTGTAGCAAATTGGCGCGGGATACGATTCCGACGACCTTGTCGCCGCGCACCACCGGCAGCCGCTTCACGTTGTTCCGTTCCATGAGATCGACGATCTCCGCGAGCGCGGTGTCCTCGGTGATGGTCACGACCGATGCTGTCATCACCTCCGAGACCTTGCGGCCATGCTCGTGGACGAAGTCGCTGGCCGATTTGCCCGGACCGAGGATGAATCTCAGCCAGCGCCCCCGCTTGCGTCCGGTGCCGATTTCGCTGCGGCGGATGAAATCTCCTTCCGAGACGACGCCGACCAGCTTGCCGGTATCGTCGACGACCGTGAGGCCGCTGACATGCCGCTTTAGCATGATGTTCGCCGCCTCGACGATGCTGGTGTCGGGGGTAACCGAGATGACCGACCGGGTCATGATCTGGTGGGCGCGCATGATGAACTCCGCTGGCTTGCCGAATGTCGATGCGCAAAACCTTAGCGGGGACGTCGAGATGCGGTTTGACCCAGGTCAAGCGGACGAGGCCGCTTGGTCCTGGTTCAGCGATTGTGATCTGTGCCGGATTTGATGCAGCTCAACGCGCATCCGAAGCGTCGCCATATCCTGCGGCCGACGTAGACCGGAAGCCGGCAGGGAACATTCAGCCATGAGCGTCGTCCAGATATTTCCACGGGTCGACGAGCCGGCGGCGCACGCTCTCGTCAATCCCGTTGCCGGCCCTCGAGCCGCTGCGGCAGGCCCTGAAAAGCCCGCAGGGAAGCCGGCCGCCGCAGATCTCCCGCCTGCATCGGAGCCGTATCCGCTCGACCGCGCGTTTCATGCCATGCTGGCACGGTTCACGGGCGGGATTTCGCCAATGGCCTTGTCGCTCGCCTGGCTCGACTGGAGCTCGCATCTCGCCGCAGCCCCACAGCGCCAGATGGAGATTTCCCGCAACGTTCTTCGCGACACCGGCCGGCTGCTGGAAGCTGTCGCGCACGCGACGTCGCAAAAACCGTGGTCAGTCATTCAGCCGCAGGGACGCGATCGCCGCTTCAGGCAACCGCAATGGGAGGTCCCGCCGTTCAATCTGCTGGCGCAGGCGTTTCTGCTCGCAGAGCGCTGGTGGCACGATGCCACCACCGGCGTGCGCGGCGTGTCGCATGCAAATGAAGCCATCGTCGAGTTCTCGGTGCGCCAGATGCTCGACATGCTGGCGCCGTCGAATTTCGCGGCGACCAATCCGCAGGTGCTGGAGAAGGCGTTCCAGAGCGGCGGGCAAAACTTCGTCTTCGGCTGGCAGAATTGGTGCAGCGATTTGACGCGTCTGCTTTCGGCATCGAAACCCGCGGGCCACGCGCAATTTGTCGTCGGCAAGACGGTGGCGGCTTCGCCCGGCAACGTCGTCTATCGCAACGAGCTGATCGAGCTGATCCAATACCATCCGACGACTGCGCAAGTGCGGCCCGAGCCGATCCTGATCGTGCCGGCCTGGATCATGAAGTACTACATCCTCGATCTGTCGCCGCAGAATTCGCTGGTCAAGTATCTGACCGCTCAAGGCTTCACTGTGTTCGCGATCTCCTGGCGCAATCCGGATGCCAACGACCGCGATGTCGCCTTCGATGACTATCGCAAGCTGGGCGTTATGGCCGCGCTGGACACGATCGGCCGGATCATGCCGGATCGGAAGACCAATGCGCTGGGCTACTGTCTGGGCGGAACGTTGCTGTCGATTGCCGCTGCCGCAATGGCGCGCGACGGCGACAGGCGGCTCGGCACGATCACGCTCCTTGCCGCCCAGACCGACTTCACCGAGGCTGGCGAACTGACGCTCTTCATCAACGAGAGCCAGGTCGCTTTCCTCGAAGACATGATGTGGCAGCGTGGCTATCTCGACACGACGCAGATGGCCGGTGCGTTCCAGCTGCTGCGCTCCAACGAATTGATCTGGTCGCGGCTGTCTCATGACTATCTGATGGGCGAAAGCAGTCCGCCAAGCGACCTGATGGCCTGGAATGCCGATGCGACGCGGCTGCCTTATCGCATGCACTCGGAGTATTTGCGCCAACTGTTCCTCAACAATGAGCTGGCCGAAGGCCGCTATCGCGTCGAAGGCAGGAGCATTTCGCTCTCGGACATCCATGCGCCGATGTTCGTGGTCGGCACGCTGGCCGATCACGTGGCGCCGTGGCGGTCGGTCTACAAGATTCACTATCAGGTCGATGCCGACGTGACGTTCCTGTTGACCAGCGGTGGCCACAATGCCGGTGTCGTCGCTCCGCCGGATGACCCTGGGCACAGCTATCAGGTCATGACCAAGGCTGCGGACGCGCCCTATGTCGGTGCAGATGAGTGGCTGAAGCTGGCTCCGCGAGTTGAGGGCTCCTGGTGGCCGGAATGGGCCGGATGGCTGGCGGCGCGCTCCGCGGAGCCCTGTGATCCGCCGCAGATCGGGCTTGGCGATGCCCCTTCAGGCCTGCCCGAAGCGCCGGGAGACTACGTCCGCACCTAGTCCTCAGGCTCTGCATTTGGCGCGAGGTCCGAGGAGCGGAAGGGCTTGGCCCTGTCCAGTTTGCGGTAAGCCGCCGCGGCGGTTCGCAACAGCTTCTTTTCCCGTTTGCGGTCGAGGAAGCGAGTGCCGGCCTCGAAGCCGACACCGTTCAACGACGCCGCCAGCGTTTGCCCTCGCGCATCATCGTTCAATTGCCCGAGAGATCTTTGCGCCTTGCGCAATTGCTTGAGGATGGACTTCTGCTTCGTCGCTGATCCGTCGGCGAACAGATCCGTCAGCGATTCGACCGAATAGGTCATCCGCTTGTTGAGGAGGCGCAGCTTGTGCCGTTTCTCGACGTCGAGCTTGCTCAGCTTCCGCGCTTTCTTGAGCAGTGTCGTCTCCCACTCGGTCAACCGCGCTGTCGCGTGGTCGGCGAGCGAGCAGCGACGCAATCTGATGGCTTCCTTGCTGCGCCGCGTCGACCAGGGGCCGCTCTCGATCCAGGCTGAGGTCTGCTCGACCAGGCGGCGATAGCGTGCGGATTGCAGCGCGCGTGCCAGCAGGCGGTGGCTCTCGGCGCGCTTCTCGTCCCAGTGCTGGAGCTCGGCGATCACGGCGAGCTCGTTGCCACTTTCGGCGACGACCCGCTCGATCGCCACGTCGAGGTCCCGCACCATGCCGAGCTGGCTGTTGAGCCATTTCAGCTCGGCCCAGACATTCGGCCGCAGCGCGTCGTCGACCATCGGCGCGAAGAAGCGGATGGCGGTGCGCAGATGCGTCAGCGCGATCCGGATCTGGTGCAGAGCGTCGGGATCGCCGCGGCAGGTGCCCTCGTGCTGGGCGAGGACGGCATCGAGGTGACGGCGCGTGATGATCCGGAACGCCGTGTCGCAGGCCATGCCGGGGCTGAGGCGGCCGGGCAGCGCATTGCGCCGCGTTGCCGGCATTGCGCGGGCGGTCGTCGAGATCGTGCTGGGTCGCGCCATCCTTGCCCGCGTCAATCAGATTGCCTTATTTGACCTCAGCGATTGCGTCCCGGCAGCTCTGGAGCGTCTGCTCTGGTGTCCCGGATGCATCGATGGTCGCCCAACCGACATGACCGATATTATAGCGCTCCTGCTGCGCGGCAACCTCTTGCGTGGCGTCGGACGCATCTCCCTGGCGGCTTCCGATTCGCGCCTGCCGGGTCGCGAGGTCGGCGACGAGGAAAAGGCCGTTCAGCGGCACTTTGCGCTCGCGCGCCAGCGCGGCGATCGCGTCTCGTTCAGCCTCGGCGGCGAATACACCGTCGATGATCGCCGAATGGCCTTGTGCCAGCACGCGCCGGGCGTAACGAGCCAATGTGCCGTAAACCCGGGCCGTGACCTCTGGCGTATATGCGAATGGCGGCAGCCGCTGCGTGTCCTCGATCCCGAACATCTGCTTGCGGACGATGTCGCTGCGCAGCACGATCGCCCCCGGCTGTGGCGCGACGACCGGCGCGAGCGCGCGCGCCAAAACCGTCTTTCCGGTGCCGGACAGTCCCCCGACGGCAATCAGCCGCGGAGCTGGGGGGTGGATCAGCGCTCGAGCGAGGCCGAAATAGCGCCGTGCATCGTTAAGGATGCCGACATCATCAGAACGCGGCGGCTTTAGCCGTGCCAGCGCCACCTGAGCGCGGATCGCCGCCCGGATCGACATGAACAGCGGCAGCACCGAGAGCGCGTCGAGATTGTCGGATGGCGTCGCAGCGAGATATCGGTTCAGGACGATGTTGGCCGCGAGCGGTTGATCGTGGTGCAATAAGTCCATTAATGTGAATGCGAGATCGTAGAGCACGTCGACAGTTGCCATCTGGGCATCGAACTCGATCGCGTCGAACAGGACTGGCCGCCCGCCGATCAATACGATGTTCGCAAGATGCAGGTCGCCGTGGCAGCGCCGCACGAACCCGTGGTGGCCGCGCTCTTCGAGCAGAAGCCGGAGGCGCAGGAACATCGCGTGCGAGGCTCTGCCGAGCTGCCCGATTTCTTCAGCTTCAAAATGATTGCCTTTTCCCAGGCCATTGCAGTTGCCGTCGATCAGGCCGGGGATGGAGGAAATCCACGCCTTGCCGTCGGAGCGGCTCGCCGCCGCATGCGAAGCCACGATCGCGTCGGCGGCAGCCGAAGCTAGATTCTTATCGAGCGGGCCGGCCTTGGCCAGATGATCCAGCGTCTGGCTTTCGTCGAAGCGCGACATGTCGACCGCATACTCGATCGGCCGGCCGGGCCCGTCGATCTGCACCGACCCATCCGGCTCCTCCGTGATCGCCACGACGCGATGATAGATCTGCGGCGCCAGCGGCCGGTTGATCCTGATCTCCTCCTCGCAGGCCGCCTTGCGCTTGTCGAGCGTCGAATAGTCGAGGAACGGAAATTGCACAGCCCGCTTGATCTTCAGCGCGCGGTCGCCGTCGAGAAATACCGAAGCCGCGTGGGTATCGATCCGTTTCACGCCAGGACGTCCAGTCAGGGACTGGAATATCCGGTCCTGGGCCTCCGTCTCATCTCTGATCGACTTTGGCATCTGCGTCACCGTCAGGGCGTCAGGACGGCCGCGCCGAGAATCTGGCCATTCCGCAGCATTCTCAGAACTTCGTTGGCCTGATCGAGCGGAAATGCTGTGGTCTCGGTGCGTATGCCAGCTTGCGGGACGATCCTGAGAAAATCGAGGCCATCCTGCCGGGTCAGATTGGCCACCGAGACCAGCTGCCGTTCCTCCCAGAGCAGCTCATATGGAAAGCTTGGAATGTCCGACATGTGGATTCCGGCGCACACGACGCGGCCGCCCTTGCGTACCGCGCGCAGCGCGGCCGGGACGAGTTCGCCAGCTGGCGCGTAAATGATGGCGGCGTCGAGCGGCTCGTCCGGCGTTTCGTCAGAGGCCCCTGCCCAGACGGCGCCGATACGGCGTGCAAGGCCTTGCGCAGCGGCATCGCCACGCCGCGTGAATGCATAGACGGATCGTCCCTGCCAGACCGCAACTTGCGCGATGATGTGGCCGGCCGCGCCAAAACCATAGAGGCCGAGCTTGCTGGCAGAGCCGGCCATTACCAGCGAGCGCCAGCCGATTAGCCCTGCGCACAGCAGAGGAGCAATCTCCACGTCATTGCCGTCTTCGCCGAGTGGAAACGCGTAGCGCGCGTCAGCGATCGTGTGCGTTGCGTAGCCGCCGTCGCGCGTGTAGCCGGTGAAGAGGGGCGCGTCACACAGGTTTTCCATGCCGTCCCGACAGAACCGACACTTGCCGCAGGTAAAACCAAGCCAGGGAATGCCAACCCGATCGCCGGGCGCATGCGTTGCAACATTCGGACCCACGAGATCGACCCGGCCGACGATCTCGTGGCCAGGCACGATCGGATAGCGAATATCGGGCAGCTCGCCGTCGACGACATGAAGATCGGTGCGGCATACTCCGCAGGCGCTGACCTTCACCCGGATCTGGCCTTCGCCGGGAATAGGATCGGGCCGCTCCTCCATCCGGAGCTGCGCTCGTGAGGCCGGCAACACCATCGCACGCATGAACCTCTCCGGGGCGAACCGCTCGGACTGACTTATTCATAGAATGGCCGAGCGGCCAGTCCTTGATGTTGGTCAACGGGCCGTCGCCAACCGACAGGACGGAGTTCCCCGGGCTTGACGAGGATCAAGCGTCCCGATGAAGGCCGGGCTATGCTGACGGCCAAGGAGAATCCCGATGGCCATCAAGGACGTCTTTCTGCCGCTTGTCGGCCAGCCGCGCCGGCCGCTTTTAGCCGCGATCGAGAAATGCGTGGCTGCCGCCGCGGACCTCGGCGCCAGGATCACCGCACTTGCGCTCGAGGAAGATGTTTTCGTGCGGCCGAAAGTGCTGCTGCCGGACGATGCCGCTGCGGCCGAGGCAACGGGGTTGCTTGGGGCGGGCGATATGCAGCTGCTCCTGAATGCCTTTACTGATGCATCGTCCCGCGCCGACATTCGCGCCCACGGCCGATCGGCCAAGGTGCCGGCAGACCAGATCGCCTCGATCCTGGCCGAACATGCGCGCTTCAGCGATCTCACGTTGCTCCCGGTGGAGCCGCACGACAGCCGAACGGAACACATCATCGAGACGCTCCTGTTCGAATCCGGGCGGCCGCTCCTGCTCTGCCCGGAACAGCACGTCGATGAGCTGCGACCGGAATTCGAGAACGTCATGATCGCGTGGGATCACTCCGCGCGTGCGGCGCGTGCGGTCGGCGATGCGCTGCCGGTCCTTCAGGCGGCCGCATCGGTCCGCGTGGTGACCGTGACGGACGAGAAGACCGACGCGATCGTGCAATCCGGAACGGCTCTCGTCGACCACCTCAGGGAACACGGCGTTCACGCCTCGTTCGAAACGACGAAATGCGGCGGCAGTTCGATCGGAAAGGTGCTCGGAAGCTGGGCGAATTCCCATACGATCGATGCGATCGTGATGGGGGCCTATCATCATTCGCGCCTGAACGAGATCGTTTGGGGCGGTGTGACAAAGACCGTCATTGGCCAGCCACCGTGCTGGGTTATGATCTCGCACTAGGCACGCAGTTTTCAGCCTGATCTTCCATCCTCGGAACCGCCAGCGACCGGGCGCATTTGCTTTCATGTCCACCTACCGCCTGAAGAATCTGCTGTCACCGCGTTCGGTCGCGCTGGTCGGCGCGAGTGCCCGCCCGGTCTCGGTGGGACGCGCCGTCCTGGAGAACATCCGCAGCGCCGAGTTCAAAGGACAGTTTGGCCTCGTCAATCCGCGCCATGCCGAGATCGGCGGCATCGCCGCGGTGAAGAGTCTGGACAGGTTGGACTTCGTCCCCGAGCTCGTGGTCATCACCGCGCCGGCGCGGGAGGTTCCCGGCATCATCGATCAGGCCGGACGTCGCGGCTCAGCGGGCGCGCTGATCGTCTCGGCCGGGCTCGGCCACGGACCGGGATCCCTGCACGAGGCTGCAATCGCCGCGGCCCGCAAGTACGGCATGCGGCTGATCGGTCCGAACTGTCTCGGCATCATGATGCCCGCCGTAAGCCTCAATGCCAGCTTCGCCGCGCACATGCCAGGCGCGGGAAATCTCGCGCTGATCTCGCAATCGGGCGCGATCGCGGCCGGCATGGTCGATTGGGCGGCGCAGCGCGGCGTCGGCTTCTCCGGCATCGTCTCGATCGGCGATCAGATCGACGTCGACCTTGCCGATCTGCTCGACTATTTCGCGATGGACCACAAGACCCGCGCGATCCTGCTCTATATCGAGGCGATCAAGGATGCTCGCAAGTTCATGTCGGCGGCGCGCGCCGCCGCACGCGTGAAGCCGGTCGTCGTGGTGAAGTCCGGCCGGATGGCGCAGGGGGCGAAGGCCGCGGCCACGCACACCGGGGCGCTCGCCGGCGCCGACGCCGTCTATGACGCCGCGTTCCGCCGCGCAGGCGTGCTGCGGGTCTCCGATCTGCGCGAGCTGTTCGATTGCGCCGAGACGCTCGGCCGCGTCGAATCGCCGGCGGGAAAGCGCCTCGCCATTCTGACCAATGGCGGTGGCATCGGCGTCTTAGCCATCGATCGATTGGTCGAGCTTGGCGGAATTCCGGCATCGATCTCGGCGGACGCGCGCAAGAAACTCGATGACGTGCTGCCGCCGACCTGGTCCGGTGCAAATCCCGTCGATATCGTGGGCGACGCCGACGCCGCGCGCTACGCAGCGGCGCTGGAGGTGCTGCTCGCCGATCCCGACAATGACGCCGTGCTTGTCCTCAACGTGCAGACGGCGATCGCCTCGGCGGCCGACATCGCCACGACCGTGACAGAGCTCGTCGGAAAATACCGTGAGCAGCACCGCCGCTGGGCAAAGCCCGTCCTTGCCGCCTGGGTCGGAGCCGACCAGAACATCATTCAGACGCTCTCCGGCGCGGGCATTCCGAACTATCCGACCGAGGATGATGCCGTGCGCGGCTTCATGCATCTGGTCCGGCACCGCGAAGTGGTGGAGGAGCTGAGCCAGGTTCCGCCCGCGATGCCCGATACGTTTGTGCCGGACGCCAAGGCGGCGAGGCAGATCGTCACTGCCGCGATCACAGACGGCCGTCAATGGCTCGAGCCTGTCGAGATCAAGCACCTGCTCGAAGCCTACGACATTGCGATGGTGCCGACCTATGCCGCAACCGATGTCGAGCAGGCGGTGGCCTATGCGAACGACATGTTCGCCAAAGGCGCGACCGTCGTGCTGAAGATCATGTCGCGTGACATCGTCCACAAGTCAGATGTCGGCGGCGTCGTCCTCAATCTGACCACGCCGGATGCGGTGCGTGCGGCTGCCACCGACATTCTCGACCGTGCGAGGAAGCTGCGGCCCGAAGCCCGCATCGGCGGTGTCATCGTCCAAGCGATGGTGGTCAAGGCGAAGGCGCGCGAGCTGATCCTCGGTCTTGCCGATGATCCCACCTTCGGCACCGTCGTCGTCTTCGGCCGGGGCGGGACGGCCGTGGAGATCATCAACGACAAGGCGCTTGCGCTGCCGCCGCTCGATCTGCAGCTCGCCCGCGACCTGATCGACCGCACGCGCGTGTCACGGCTGCTTCGCGCCTACCGGGATGTGCCGGCAGTGAAGCCGGATGCCGTCGCCATGGTGCTGGTCAAGCTGGCGCAGATGGCCGCTGACATTCCTGAAATCCGCGAATTCGACATCAACCCGCTGCTCGCGGACGAAACCGGCGTGACCGCGGTCGATGCCCGTGTTGCCGTGGGGCCGCCGCAGCGGAAGTTTGCCGGCTCCGGCCCGGCCAATTTCGCCGTTCGGGCCTATCCGTCGCAATGGGAGCGCCGCCTCAAGCTCAAGGACGACTGGCAGATCTTCGTACGGCCCATGCGCCCTGAGGACGAGCCGACCATCCACGGATTCCTGCGTCATGTCACGCCGCACGACCTCCGCCTGCGCTTCTTCGCGCCGATGAAGGAGTTCACCCACGAGTTCATCGCGCGCCTGACACAGCTCGATTATGCGCGCGCGATGGCCTTCATCGCATTCGACCAGGAGACCGGCGAGATGGTCGGCGTCGTCCGGCTCCATTCGGATTCGATCTACGAAAGCGGCGAATACGCCATTCTGCTGCGGTCCGATCTCAAGGGCAGGGGACTCGGATGGGCCCTGATGCAGCTGATCATCGACTACGCGAAGTCGGAAGGGTTGAAGACCATATCGGGCGACGTGCTCCAGGAGAACATCGTGATGCTCGAGATGTGTCGGCAGCTCGGCTTCGAGGTCAAGCCCGATCCTGCCGAGCCTGATATCTGCGACGTCAGGCTGAAGCTCTGAGCGCGCGCTTCAGGAGTGCGCTTCAGCCGACGTCGCGGTGGATTTCCTGGCCGTCGTTCGCAAATTCTTGACGATGATCGCAATCAGCGGCACCAGCACTGGCACGACGGTGCTGAGCGGATGATGCACGGCGCCTGACACCTGGGCGTGGAGCGCGCGCGCCTCGAGCTGAAGGGCTTCGATGGATGCGTCATGAATTTCGTTCGCAAGTTCGATGTCACGCCCTGACGGAGCGCGGCCGGCGATCATGAACAGAGCGGCCGCGATGGCGAAGTTGAGGGCGCCGAGGATGGCGGCTGCGGCAATCGCACTCCAGATCTGAACCAGCGCGAAATAGGCCGAGAGCTCCAGCATCAGGAGTCCGAAGGCCGCGATCAGCGCCGCGAAGGCGCGAAGGCCAAGCCCCATCAACAGATGGCGCAGCCTGATGTCCGCGATGATCCGATCGGTGCGCCACAGCACGCGCAGATGTTTCACGACATTCTCGGTATTCACCTAATGCCTCCTCAGCATGAAGCCGACCATCACGCCGAGCGCGAAGACGGAGGCGAGCGATGTGATCGGCCGATCCGCAATGAGGCCCTGAAGCTGCTCCTGCTCTTCGTCGACGGTCTCGCCGAGCTCGGTGAGCGCAGCCCTGATCTGATCGGCCAGCGCCTCGGCCCGATCTTTCGAACTGTCGTAGATCTCCTCGCCGGCGGTGCTCAAAAGACGCGTGACGTCAACCTTCAGCGCTCGCAGTTCGTCGCTCATCTTGTCGCTGTCGAACATGGATTTGATATCCCCATTGATCGTCAGCGAACCTAGGATCCTCGGGCGCAACGGTACTTGATATGCGTCAAGGAGGTGCGGTGTTGCCCTGGTCTTGAGACAGGTCAACCCGGCCGCCACATGCTGGCCTAGAAATCCCGGCTGAATGGGCGCCAATCGTCCCGATGAGGTGGAAGCGTGAACCCCGAACCGCTGTTGCTGGCGACGCCGTCCGGCGATGTGCTGAAATTGCGCCCGGAAGGGCCGTGGACCGCAGCGAATGTGGTGACGCTCGAAACGCTGTCCCGGTCGGTCGGGGCGGATGTCGATCGGTCCAGAGCCGTGACCCTGGACATGTCGGGCGTCAGCGCGCTCGACACGCTCGGCGCCTGGGTCCTGGAGAAGCTGTCGCGCCGCGCTGCATCATCCGGCAGATCGGCTGAATTCGTTGGTGTCGCCGATCATTTCAGCGGCCTGATGGACGAGGTGCGCCAAGTCAACCGCGACAGGCCGGCACCCGTGGCCGTGCCGAATCCGGTTTTGCTCAGGCTCGGCGATCTCGGCAAGGCCACGGTCGGTGCGCGGGAGGACGTCACGATCTTCCTGCAAATGCTCGGCGCATTGTTCATGGCCGTGATCGGCGTGCTGCGCCGGCCACGATCGCTGCGGCTGACCTCGCTGGTCTATCAGCTTTACCGCATCGGATGGCAGGCGATTCCCATCATCGTGCTGATCACCTTCCTGATCGGCGCCATCATCGCCCAGCAGGGATTCTTCCATTTCCGCAGGTTCGGCGCGGAGTCCTACACCGTCGACATGGTCGGCATCCTGGTGCTGCGCGAGCTCGGCGTGTTGATCGTCGCCATCATGGTCGCCGGACGGTCGGGAAGCGCCTATACCGCCGAGCTCGGCTCGATGAAGATGCGCGAGGAGATCGACGCGCTCTCGACCATGGGCCTCGACCCCGTCGACGTCCTGATCCTGCCGCGCGTTGCCGCGCTCGTCATCGCGCTGCCGATCCTCGCCTTCATCGGATCGATTGCCGCGCTCTATGGCGGCGGGCTGGTCGCACAGTTCTACGGCGACATGGGACCGGCGATCTACATCGCACGGCTGCATGACGCCATTTCCATCACTCATTTCGAGGTGGGGATCCTGAAGGCGCCGTTCATGGCGCTGGTGATCGGGATCGTCGCCTGTAGCGAAGGATTGCGCGTGAAAGGCAGCGCCGAGTCGCTGGGACGGCAGACCACGACATCGGTGGTGAAGTCGATCTTCCTGGTGATCGTGCTCGACGGCCTGTTCGCGATCTTCTTCGCTTCGATTGGAATGTGACGATGGAGGAATCGCAGGAAGAGTTCGCGATCCGCGTCCGCGACCTCGTGGTCGGCTTCGGCCGCCAGATCGTGCTCGACCATCTGTCGCTCGACGTCCGCCGCGGTGAGATCCTCGGGCTGGTCGGAGCGTCCGGCGGCGGCAAGTCGGTGCTGATGCGCACTATCATCGGCCTCATCCCGCGCCGAAGCGGCACCATCGAAGTCATGGGACAGCCCATCGGCGGCCGCGCTCAAGGCGCGGCCACCACTTGGGGCATCCTGTTTCAGCAGGGCGCGCTGTTCTCATCGTTGACCGTGAGACAGAACGTCCAGTTTCCGCTGCGGGAAAATCTCGTCCTGTCGCAGGAGCTGATGGACGAGATCGCGATTGCCAAGCTCGAGATGGTCGGGCTGCGGGCGCAGGATGCGGACAAATTTCCCGCGGAGCTGTCGGGCGGCATGACCAAGCGCGTGGCGCTGGCGCGCGCTCTCGCGCTCGATCCGCCGATCCTGTTCCTGGACGAGCCGACCTCCGGCCTCGACCCGATCGCCGCCGGCGATTTCGACGCGCTGATCAAGACGCTGCAAAAGACCCTGGGCCTCACCGTGTTCATGGTCACCCACGACCTTGCGAGCCTGACCACGGTCTGCGACCGCGTGGCCGCCCTGGCCGACGGCAGGATCGTGGCGATCGGCCCGATGCGCGAACTGCTGCAATCCGAGCATCCCTGGGTGCGGGCCTATTTCCACGGCAAGCGCTCGCAGATGCTGCAACACGAAATGAGATGACACATGGAAACCCGCGCTCCTTACGTGCTGATCGGCACCTTCGTGCTGGCTGCGATCCTTGCGGTGTTCGGCTTCGTCTATTGGCTGAACAACACCGGCGGCATCGGGCCGCGCACGAACTACCACGTCCAATTCCAGGGACCGGTGCCGGGCCTGCTGGTCGGCGCCGGCGTGCTGTTCAACGGCATCCGCGTCGGCGAGGTGACCGAGCTCGGGCTCGCGCCGGATAACCCGCGTTTCGTCAATGCGACGATCTCGGTGGCCGCGGCGACGCCCGTGCGTGCCGACACCAAGGTCGGGCTCGATTTCCAGGGCTTGACCGGTGTGCCGGTGGTGACGCTGGAGGGCGGCATGATCGTCGCCAGGTCGGGCGCTAAGTCCGATGCCAAGTCCGATGCCAAGTCCGGCGAGCCGCTGACCTTGATCGCCGAGGCCGGCGCAGGCCGGAGCATGACGCAGGCGGCGCGCGATGCGCTGCGGAAGGTCGACACCGTGTTGGAGGACAATTCCGGCCCGCTAAAGGACACCATCGCCAATTTGAAGACGTTCTCCGACGGGCTCGCGCGCAACACCGGCAAGATCGACGGCATTCTGGCGGGCCTCGAGAAGATGACCGGTGGCGGAGCGCCCGCGCAGAAGGTCACCTACGACCTGCGCACGCCGAAGAATCTGGGGCCGGCCGGCAAGACGCTGTCTGCGTCACTGGCCATTCCCGAGCCGACCGCGGTCGCGATGCTCCAGACCCAGCGCATGCTGTTCTCGCCGGTCGGGGACAATCCGGGCTTTGCCGATTTCCTCTGGGCCGACAGCATTCCAAAACTGGTGCAGGCACGCCTGATCGACAGTTTCGAGAATTACGACATAGCCCACGCCCCGCTACGCACGACCGATCTCGGTCAGGCGGACTACCAGCTCCTGATCGACATCAGACGCTTTCGGATCGCGACAGACGGTGAGGCGAAAGTCGAGATCGGACTGTCGGCGCGGATCGTCGACAAGAACGGCAAGGTGATTGCCTCGCGCCTCGTTGAGACCAGCGAGAACCTCGACAAGGTCGAGCCGGCCGCTTCAGTCGCAGCGTTCGATGCCGCCTTTGCCCGGATCGCAAAGGAGCTGATCGGCTGGACCGTGCAGGCGGTGTGATGCCTGCTATTCCAGGGTCTTCAGGTAGGACAGGAGGTCGTGGATCTGGTCCGGATTGAGCTCGAAGGCGGGCATGTCGGCATGGCCGGTGTAGATACCTTCGGCCAGCGCCTCACCAAGGGTCTCGATCGGATAACGCCGATGCAGGGTGCGCAGCGCTGGCGCGCTCTTGAGCGGACTCTCGGAGACACGGTCGATCGCATGGCAGCGAGCGCAATTTGCCCGTGCAAAGGCCTTGCCGCGCTGCTCGGCAGTCGTTGCGGCTAGCGCGGGCGTGATCAGGAGCAGCCCAATCAGGCCGTGACGCAGCGCGCTTTGCAGCATGGAAAGTGATCCCCGTCGTACTCTGGAAGGACAGAATAAGGCGGGGACCTCGGCCAAAATTGATCTGAGTCAATCGGCTTTGTCACAGCGCAGTAAAATGCAGGTGCGTGGCAACTCGGCCTGGGGGCAGAGCTGGGCCGACGCTTGGAGCGGTGGATGAAGCCTTCCGTGGTCACGATTGAGCCGAACGGGCATTTCTGCAGCGATTGTGCCGTACGCGCATCGGCGGTTTGCTCGTCGCTGGATGCAGCCGAGCTCAGGGAATTCGAGCATCTGGGGCGCCGTGTCCATTTTGGCCCAGGCGAGACCGTGTTTTCCGAAGAGGACATCACGACCTCGTTCTACAACGTGCTCGAAGGCGTCATGCGGCTGTACAAGCTGCTGCCCGACGGTCGGCGGCAGATCGTGGGCTTTGCCCTGCCGGGCGATTTCCTGGGAATGAATATTTCCGGCCGCCACAATTTTTCGGCCGATGCGATCGACGCGGTGACCGTGTGCCAGTTCGCCAAAGCACCTTTCGGCCGTTTCATCGAGAGCCGGCCGCAGCTGCTCAGGCGGATCAACGAGCTGGCCATTCGCGAGCTGAGCCAAGCGCGCGACCACATGGTCCTGCTCGGCCGCCGCTCGGCGGACGAGAAGGTCGCAACGTTTCTGCTCGGCTGGCGCCAGCGTCTGTTGGCGCTCGGGGGATCGCTGGACACCGTTCCGCTTCCGATGAGCCGTCAGGACATCGCCGACTATCTCGGCCTGACCATCGAAACCGTCAGCCGCACCTTCACCAAGCTGGAGCGTCACGGTGCAATCGAGATCCTTCATGGCGGTATCAGCCTGCGCGACCCCGCGCGCGTCGAGGCCCTGGCCGCGGCCTGACATTCTGTCCGCGGCGCTCGCGGATTTTTGATCCCGATCAATGACGCCGGCCATCCGTCGCAAAATAATGCCTCAGACAATCCGGGAGAAGCATGATGCCCGCTGACGCGTTGCTGGTGACTGTCGTCGTCGTCGCGATCTTCGTCGCTTTCGCCGCAGCCTTGGCTTGGGCGGACCGGCAGACCAGCGCAGGCCGGCTCGACCCGGATTCCAAGCGCTGAAGCTCCTGAGATCGTCGTCCGATCTGACGCGCCGACCGCCGACGTTCGTCCAGAGCTCTGGCCGTGCGGCAGCGCCTCAACGCAATCACGACTTGCGCAATCTGCAACTCTGCGTCGGTCCAAATGCATCGGCGCATCCTTCGGATGGTGCCTTCCGCCTAACCACGGCGTTTTCGCGGCATTTGCCTAAAACGGCGCCCGTGCTTTCCGGTTGAAAAGCCTGATAACGTTGACTACGCAGGAACCCCAATGCCTCGCAGTCTTAGGAGCCCAGCGGCGTGCCTCAGGACAAGACCGGCGACCCCCGACAGTCAGCGGGCAACAAACTATCGGTGCTGCGCAAGCACCCGATCTTCGCGGATCTGGAGCCGGAGGCGCTCGATCAACTCTGCCGCTATGCCAAGCACACCACCGTGAAGCGTGGCGCGACGATCGCCGCCAAGGGCGATCCCGGTAACAATCTATTCGCGGTGGTCACGGGGACGGTGAAGATCTCCTCTTCGTCGCCGGATGGGCGGAATGCCATTCTCAATCTGATCGGCCCCGGAGAAATTTTTGGCGAGATTGCGGTGCTCGACGGCGCGCCCAGGTCGGCCGACGCCACCGCGAACACCAATTGCGAGCTCTACATCATCGATCGCCGGGACTTCCTGCCATTCGTGAAGAGCCAGCCGGCGCTGGCGATGAAATTCATCGAGTTGCTCTGCGCGCGCCTGCGCTGGACCAGCCAGCAGGTCGAGCAGGTGATCCTCCAGAACCTGCCGGGCCGGCTCGCCAGCGCGCTGCTCGGTCTCACCGAGGAGCGCAAGCTCGACTCCGGCAGCGGCACGCTCGCCATCACCCAGCAGGAGATCAGCGAGATGGTCGGGATGACGCGCGAGAGCATCAACAAGCAATTGCGCGCCTGGGCCGGCCGCAACTGGGTTCGTCTCGAGCACGGCGCCATCGTCGTGCTGGATACCGATGCGCTGCGCGAACTCGCCGAGAGCGGCCTTGCCGGCGAGTGATACCGTCCGCCTAAAGCGGAATGGCCTTAGGTTGGATCGATTGCCGCGGTCTCGGTGCAATCTCTCCCGCTTGCGGGAGAGGTCGCGCCGAAGGCGCGGGTGAGGGCTTTCTCCTCTAGGGGATTATCCCATCGCGGAAACACTCCCGCAAGCGGGAGAGGGAGTGCACCTCCGTTGTAGCGATCGAACTGATCTCATCACGCTCTAGCTATCGATGATGGCGACCGCGCGGGTCCAGCCCGCGGAGGCGCGTTCGATCTTCACCGGAAAGCATGAGACCGTGAACCCGGTCGAGGGCAATTGATCGAGATTGTGCAGCTTCTCGAGATGACAATAGCCGATGTGCCGTCCTGCCTTGTGGCCTTCCCAGATCAGGCCGGCATCCCTTGTTTCGGCGTATCTCTTCGCGGTGTAGACGAACGGCGCGTCCCAGCTCCAGCCATCGGTGCCGGTGAGGCGGACGCCGCGTTCGAGCAGGTACATGGTGGCTTCATAGCCCATGCCGCAGCCGGAATTGACGTAGTCGGCTTGGCCGAATTTCGCGCCGGCGCTGGTGTTGATGACGACGATCTCCAGCGGCGACAGCGTGTGCCCGATCCGTTTCAGCTCCTTCTCGACATCGTCGGCGCTCGCCACGTAGCCGTCGGGCAGATGCCGGAAGTCGAGCTTCACGCCGGGTTGAAAGCACCATTCCAGGGGCACCTCGTCGATCGTCCATGACCGTTCGCCGCGGTTCATGGTCGGATGGAAGTGCCAGGGCGCATCGAGATGTGTCCCGTTGTGGGTCGACAGCGAGACCTGTTCGACGGCCCAGCCCTGGCCGTCCGGCAGATCCTGCGCCTTGAGGCCGTCGAAGAACTGCAGCATGCGCGGCAGGCCCTGCTGGTGATCGATATATTGGATCGTCGGATGGTTGCCGGGCGGATCGGACGTCACGTCGTTTCGGAGCGGCACTGAGATATCGATCAGCTTCCGCGGCATGGGCATTCCCTCGAGATGGTCCGCTGTTTCGAACATGTTGAGGGGGCTCCGCCGCTGGCGTCAAGTAACGTGCCGGCGACGTCGAGCCAGCCCGCCGTACCCCACCCTAATGCGAATTGCGCCAGAAATTGATCGATGCAACTCTTGCATCGATCAATGCTGGATTTGGCTTGGACTCAGAATGCCGCCCGCCCTAGGGACGACATTGGCGCTTGACTTCACACCGGAAGTGGGGCGACCCAAGGCGGCCTGCAGCCGGCCCGACAACGACATAATCAACCCAGTCGACCAGGAGGAAAGCCCAGATGAAGACACTCACCGGTATCATCACAGCCGTTGCACTGGCGGTCTCAGCGCCCCTGGCGGCCGCACGCGATTTCCGCTCCGCCGACGTCCATCCCGCCGATTATCCGACCGTCGAGGCCGTCAAGTTCATGGGCAAGCAGCTCGCGGCGGCGAGCGGCGGCAAGCTCGGCGTGAAGGTGTTTCCGAACGGAGCCCTGGGATCCGAGAAGGACACCATCGAGCAGCTCAAGATCGGCGCGCTCGACATGATGCGGATCAACGCATCGCCGCTGAACAACTTCGTGCCGGAAACCATCGCGTTGTGCCTGCCTTTCGTCTTCCGCGATACGCAGCACATGCGCACCGTCCTCGATGGTCCCATCGGCGACGAGATCCTGGCAGCGATGGAGCCCGCGGGATTGGTCGGACTTGCCTATTACGACAGCGGCGCCCGGTCCATCTACACCGTCAAGGCACCGGTCAAGTCGCTTGCCGACCTCAAGGGCCTGAAGATCCGCGTCCAGCAATCCGACCTGTGGGTTGGCATGATCCAGAGCCTCGGGGCCAACCCGACGCCGATGCCCTATGGCGAGGTCTATACCGCGCTCAAGACCGGCCTCGTGGACGCTGCCGAGAACAACTGGCCGTCCTACGAGTCCTCGCGCCATTTCGAGGCCGCCAAGTTCTACAACGTCACCGAGCACTCGCTGGCGCCGGAAGTTCTCGTGATGTCGAAGAAGGTCTGGGACACGCTGAGCAAGGAGGATCAGGCCATGATCCGCAAGGCGGCCAAGGAATCGGTGCCCGTCATGCGCAAGCTCTGGGATGAGCGCGAGCAGGCCGCCCGCAAGACCGTCGAGGCCGCCGGCGTTCAGGTCGTGACCATCGCCAACAAGGCGGAGTTCGTCGACGCGATGAAGCCGGTGTACACGAAGTTCGCCGGTGACGAGAAGCTCCAGAGCCTCGTCAAGCGCATCCAGGACACGAAGTAAACACAGCGGTGTCGGGTCCGGAGTCGCCCAGTTGCGGCACCGGACCCTCGCGAGGGAGGCGCGGGATGACAGACCCACACGTCGCAAGCCACGAGCACGAGGCGGTCACTGGTCGCCCGTCCACCGGATTGCTGTCGCGGATCAATGCTCCCGTCGCGCGCGCGGGCATGTATCTGTCCGTGGCCGGCCTGCTCGTCATCGTCGTCATCGTGTTCTACCAGGTGTTCGGACGTTACGTGCTCAATTCCAGCCCGACCTGGACGGAGAACCTTGCGCTGGTCCTGATCCTGTATGTCACCTTGATCGGCGCCGCCGTCGGCGTGCGCGATGCCGGACACATCGGGATGGACAGTCTCTTGGTGATGCTTCCGGATCACATGCGGGAGAAGATCGAGCTCGTGATCCACGTCCTGGTGGCCGTGTTCGGCATTGCGATGGCCTACAATGGCTGGATCCTCGGGGCGTCGGTCGGAACCGTGAAGATCCCCAATCTCGGTCTGCCCGAGGTGATCCGCTACGTGCCGCTGATCGCCTCCGGCATCCTGATCATCTCCTTTTCAATCGAGCACATCATTGCTCTCTTGCGCGGCGAAGAGGTCGTCCCCTCATGGAACTGATCATCCTCGGCGCCACCTTCTTCGGCTTCCTGATCCTCGGCGTCCCCGTCGCCTTCGCGATCGGCCTCTCGGCGATCTGCACCATCCTCTACGAAGGCCTGCCGGTCGCCGTCATCTTCCAGCAGATGATGTCGGGGATGAACATCTTCTCGTTCCTCGCCATTCCGTTCTTCGTCTTCAGCGGTGAGCTGATGCTGCATGGCGGCGTCGCCGACAAGATCGTGCAGCTCGCCAAGAACCTCGTCGGGCACATCCGCGGCGGGCTCGGCATGTCGAACGTGGTCGCCTGCACCCTGTTCGGCGGCGTCTCCGGCTCGCCCGTCGCCGACGTGTCGGCGATGGGCGCGGTGATGATCCCGATGATGAAGAAGGAGGGTTTCGACACCGACTACGCCGTCAACGTCACCACCCATGCCTCGCTGGTCGGAGCCTTGATGCCGACCAGTCACAACATGATCATCTATGCCCTTGCCGCGGGCGGCAAGGTCTCGATCGGCGCGCTGATCGCCGCCGGCCTGCTGCCGGCGCTCGTGCTGATGGTCTGCATGCTGGTCGCTGCTTACGCGGTCGCGGTGAAGCGCGGCTATCCGGCCGGCAAGTTTCCGGGCTGGGCCGAGGTTTTCCGCTCGCTCGCGGCCGCGCTGCCGGGCCTTCTGATCGTCGGCATCATCCTGGCCGGCATCCTGTCCGGCGTCTTCACGGCAACCGAATCCGCAGCTGTCGCGGTCACCTATACGATCCTGCTGACCTTCTTCATCTACCGCACCATGACCTGGGGCAACTTCCTGCGCGCCGCCTCCAAGGCGGTGAAGACGACGGGCGTGGTGCTGCTGCTGATCGGCGTCTCCACCATGTTCCAGTATCTGATGGGGCTTTACGAGGTGGCCGATCTTGCCGGCGAGATGATGAGCAAGGTCTCCACGCAGCCCTGGATGATCTTCCTGCTCATCAACGTCATCCTGTTCGTGCTCGGCACGTTCATGGACATGGCCGCGACCATCCTGATCTGCACCCCGATCTTCCTGCCGATCGCGATGAAGGCGGGCATGGATCCGGTGCAGTTCGGCATGCTGATGCTGATCAATTGCGCCCTCGGGCTGAACACGCCGCCGGTCGGAACGACGCAATTCGTGGGCTGCGCCATCGGCGGCATCTCGGTCGGCGCCGTGATGCGTACCATCCTGCCGTTCTATGCCGCGCTGATCGCAGCACTGATGTTCGTGACCTACGTCCCTGCATTCTCGCTGTGGCTGCCGCGCCTGCTGATGGGCTACAAGGGCTAGCAGCACCAGGGAGAAGCCATCAGTGACGGACTATCGCAAGCTCTTCGATCTCACCGGCAAGACCGCAGTCGTCCTCGGTGCCGCATCCGGCATCGGCAAATCGTCGGCCGAGGCGCTGGCCGCGCTGGGCGCCCGCGTCGTCTGCGCCGACCGCGCGCTCGACGCGGCGGAGGCGACCGCCGCCGGCATTCGCGACAAGGGTGGCTGGGCGGAAGCGGCTAGCTGCGACGCCGCAAGTGCTGCGGACGTCAACGCGCTGGCCAAAACCGTGATGCAGAAGTTTCCGCGGCTCGACATCGCCGTGACGACGCCCGGTCTCAACATCCGCAAGACCATCCTCGACTACACCGAGGAGGATCTCGATCGCGTCCTGAACCTCAACGTCAAGGGCACGGTCTGGTTCTTCCAGGCTTTTGGCCGCATCATGGTCGAGCAGAAGGGCGGCAGCATCATCGCCTGCTCCTCGGTGCGCGCGGTCACCATCGAGCCGGGCCTCGGCGTCTACGGCTCGACCAAGGCGGCGATCGGCCTTTTGGTGAAGGGCTTTGCCTCCGAGGTGGGCCATGCCGGCGTGCGCGTCAATGCGATTGCGCCGAGCATCGCCGAGACCGCGCTGACCGGCCCGTTCAAGCAGCGCCCCGACATCTATAATCTCTACGCCGGCCACACCGTGTTCAATCGCTGGAGCAGCGCCGACGAGGTCGCCACCGCTGTCGCCTATCTCGGCTCGGATGCCGCGAGCTATGTCAGCGGCAGCACGCTGTTCGTCGATGGCGGCTGGACTGCCGTCGACGGCCCGCCGACCGGGCTGACCCAGCTGCACAAATAGGGGCGGTCATCGGCATCTAGCCGGCAAAGCCCACGCGTTGGCGCAGCTCCTTCCGATCTGCGCTGGTCAGCAGCGCGATCAGGGCGGCCGCCTCCTTTGGGTGTGCGGCCCGCGCCGTGACGCCGGCCGTGTACATCGTCACGAGCTCGCAGCCCGGCGGCAGCGATCCCGACAGCGCGATGCCGTCGGTCGCGATGATCTCGGTCGCCTGCGTGCAGCCGATCGGTCTTTGCGCGGTGGATGCCGCAAGCTCCCGCATCGCGGTTGCGCCGTTCGGAAAGATCTTGAGGCGTGAGGCAACCTCATAGGCGATGCCGAGCTGATCCAGCACTTTTGCGACGTGCTGTCCCGCCGTGGACGCCTTCGTGTCCGGAACGTAGATGGCATCTGCGGAGCGCAAAACCTCACGCAAATCGGCTTCGCTCTTCACCGTCACCCTGGGATCGCGGCTGCGGACGGCCAGCGCGGTTTCGACGCGGCCGACATCGGCGATCGAGGAGGGGAGGACGAGCTTTTCCTGGGCGAGCTTGGCAAGAAGCGCTTGCGTCAGGATCACGAGATCCGCCTGCGCTCCCGCCCGCAGCTTGTCGGCCATGAACCCGACCGCGCCGAACTCGCCGTCGATACTGAGGCCGGTCTGCGCCTTGAAGGCATCGGTAAGACCGCGCACCAGCCCCTGCGCCGCGCCGCCGCTCAAAATGTTCACTGTCGTCACGATGCAAGCTCCGCCGCTGCAATGATCCTGTCGCGCGTGATCGGTAGGTCGCGCACGCGCACGCCGAGGCAGTCATAGACCGCATTGGCGATCGCTGCCGTCACCGGGCCGTGCGCGGCCTCACCGGCGCCGACCGGCTCGATCTCCGGCCGCTGGATGATCTCGACATCCACCGCCGGCACCTCGCTGAACCTCAGGATCGGATAGTCGGTCCAGGAGGTCGAGGTGATGCGCGTCCGGTCGAAGCGGACACGCTCCTTCAGCACCCAGCTCGTTGCCTGGATCGCGCCGCCCTCGATCTGGTTGATGACACCGTCGGGATTGATGGCCTCGCCGACATCGACAGCGAGCGTCAGCCGCTTCACGCGGATGTCGTCGGCGCCTTCGATCTCGGCAATCGCGGCGCAATAGGCTCCCATGTTCTTGTAGCGCGCAAACCCGACGCCGTGACCGATGCCGGTTCGCTTCTGCGGCTTCCACGCGGCACGTCGCGCGGCAGCGCGGATGACGTCCTTGGCGCGCTCGTCGCGCAGATGACGCAAGCGGAATGCGATCGGGTCCTCGCCGCGCAGGGCGGCGATCTCGTCGAGCAGGGACTCGATGGCGAACACGTTGCCTTGCGCGCCGAGGGTCCGCAGCGCTGAGGTGCGCACCGGCATCGTCAGCAGCCGGTGGCTCGTGATCGTCCAGGCCGGGAGATCATAGAGTGGAACGGCGTTGCGATCAGCGCCGCCGCCATTCGCAGCCGGTGGGTTGGACGAGATCATGCGCGGGTACGGGTTTGCGATCTCGGTTGCGGCAAGCAGCGCAGGCTGCGCCGCGCGCCCCGGCCGCGCCGCATGGCCATTGCTCCAGATCGCATGGCGCCAGCCGGTGATCTCGTTGTCGGCATCGAGATCGACCTCGATCTCGATGGCCATGGCCGCGCCGAACGGTGCGTGGGTCATCTCATCGTGGCGCGACCATTGCGCCCGCACCGGACGGCCACCGGCCGCCTTTGCCAGCAGCGCGGCATCGAGCGCGACGTCGTCGGCCGCATTGTGCCCGTAGCAGCCGGCGCCCTCCAAGTGCTCGACGACGATATTCTCGGCCGGCAGCTTGAGCACGATCGCAAGATCGGCGCGCAGCAGATAGACACCCTGGCTGTGGGTCCAGACATGGACGCGATCGCCATCCCATTGCGCCATGGCGCAGGACGGCGCGATCGAGCCGTGTGCGATGTAGGGGCGGGTGTATTGCCGGCGCAGGGTTTGGGCCGGCCTGTCCGTCGCCGCTGTCCTGGTATCGATGACATCAGTCTCGACCGGCTGGCTCCTCAAAAAGCCCGCGAGATCGTCTTCGTCGGGCAGCGGATCGCCGGTCGACCATGTCGCGCTCTTGCCCAGGGCTTTCACCGCGGCTTCCGCCGCGGCCTCGCCATCGGCAACGACGCCGGCAAAATCGCCGTCGCGGACGATCGCGACGAGGCCAGGGACAGCGCGTGCAGCCGTTTCGTCGAGTGCAATCATTTTTGCGCCCGAGACGTCCGGCCGCAGCACGCGTCCGTGCAAAAGGCCCGGCAACGCAAAATCGTGGATGAAGCGTGGCTGCGCGAACACCTTGTCGGGAATGTCGATGCGCTGGACCGAATGCCCGGCGAGGTCGCGCTCGGCGGTGCTCTTCGCTGTCGCGCCCGCGGTCGCGTCGTGATCAAGAGAAACCTCACCAGCC
Organism: Bradyrhizobium sp. DN3; assembly: GCF_041357655.1. Classification (NCBI taxonomy): domain Bacteria; kingdom Pseudomonadati; phylum Pseudomonadota; class Alphaproteobacteria; order Hyphomicrobiales; family Nitrobacteraceae; genus Bradyrhizobium; species Bradyrhizobium sp. DN3. Next base: position 65,002 of record NZ_JAULLN010000033.1, read on the forward strand.
AGCTCCCAATAGCTGGTCCTGACATTGCCCGGTCCCGAGATCGTTCCGTCGTCGATACCGAGCAGCGCCGCATCGACGCCGAGGCGCTCCGATGCAGCAGTGAGAAAGCGCTGGCGCACCTCGGCACAGGCGTGGCGCAGCGCGCGGCCGGATTGCTGAATCGACAGGCTGCCCGAGGTGACGCCTTCGTTCGGGCTCGTCGCCGTCGAGGCGCGGATCATCTCGATCCTGATGATATCGACATCGAGCTCGTCCGCCGCAATTTGCGCCAGCGCCGTGACGATGCCCTGGCCGATCTCGACCTTGCCCGGCGAGATCGCCACGCGGCCTTCGCCGGTGAACCGCACCCAGGACGACAGTCTTGGATTGGCTACGAGGCTAACCGGTAGTTTCGGGGCGGGGGACGGCACATTCATGACGTCGCCATCTCCGATGCTGCCCGCAGCACCGCGCGGACCATGCGGTTGTGCGATCCGCAGCGGCACAGATTGCGATCCAGCGCGGCTCTGACCTCGGCCTCCGTCGGTGACGGATTGCGCTTCAGCAGCGCCGCCGCGCTGATCAGGATCCCCGAGACGCAATAGCCGCATTGCATCGCCTGCTCGGAGATGAAGGCGCGTTGCAGCGGGTGGGGCTTCTCCGCTGTGCCAAGGCCCTCCACCGTGACGACGTCCTTGCCCGCAACCGACCACATCGGCATGTCGCATGAAGCCATCGCGCGGCCGTCGACCATGACGTAGCAGGCGCCGCACTCACCGGCGCCGCAGCCGAAATGCGCACCGGTGACAGCGAGCCGGCTGCGCAGCACGTCGAGCAGCGTCTGGTCCGGATCGGCATCCACAGTAGCGGCTGCGCCGTTGAGCTGGAATTGAATGGCAGGCATTCTCGCGCTAAGGCCTCACGACTTGTCGAACTTCTTGACGACGTCGGCCCATTTCTCGATGTCGCCGCGCAGGAAGTTTTCGAACTGTTCCGGCGTCATCGACATGGGCACGGCGCCCTGTTCTGTCCAGAGCTTGACGATGTCGGGCCGCTTCACCATTGCGTTGACGGCCGCATTGAGCTTGTCGATCACAGGCTTCGGCGTACCCGCGGGAGCCATCAGGCCTAGCCAGATCGTCGCCTCGTAGCCGGGCACACCGGCCTCGATCGCCGTCGGCACGTTCGGCAGCACGGCCGAGCGCTGCTTGCCGGTGGTGGCGAGCGCGCGCACCTGGTTCTCGCCGATGTTCGGCGCCATTGCCGGCACTGCGTCGATCATCATCTGCACCTGTCCGCCGATCACGCCGCTGCGCGCCTCGCCGCTATTACGATAGGGCACGTGGACGATCCCGACGCCGGCCATGGCTTTGAACAGCTCGCCGGCCATGTGATAGGGCGTGCCCTGGCCGGAGGAGGCGTAGTTCAATTTGCCCGGCTGCGCCTTGGCGAGCGCGATGAACTCTTGCAGCGTCTTCGCTGCGACTTGCGGGTTCACCACGATGACGAGATCGGAATAGTTCACCGGCGCGATCGGCGCGAGGTCGCGCATCAGCTCGTATTTGCGCTTGTCGGGTGTCAGCAGCGATTCATTCGCGGTCTGGGTGTTGGACATCATCAGCAGCGTGTAGCCGTCGGCGGGCGACTTCGCCGCTTCGACCGTGCCGATGACGCCACCTGCTCCTGTTCGGTTCTCGATCACGAAGGGCTGGCCGAAGCTCTCCTGGAGCACGTTGCCGATCAGCCGGGCCGCGACGTCGGCCGGCCCGCCAGCGCCAAAGGGCACCACGATCCGGACTGCGCGGGTGGGATAATCCTGTGCCAATGAGGGAGCTTCGGAGAAGGCGCCGAGCAGGCCGACGGCGACCAGCAGCACGAACCTTCGGGCTTTCATGCCCACCTCCCTGATGTCGTTCTTGTTGGCCGGCACTGTAGCGGCAGGGGATGCGGACTGTCGACGGCTCACAGAGCCGATCGTGCCGGGAATATCGGGACGGCATCGGTGTGGCTGCGCCGCTCTTCGCAGTCGCGGCAGGAACCGGCCGCGCACGTGATCTGAGCAAATCGCATGGGCATTGCCGGATAAATGCCCTCGGCTGACAGGTATTTTGGTGTTACGAAATTGGCCATGAACCAGCACGCCAAGATCGAAATCCGCCATTCGACCTGTCCGCATGATTGCCCCTCGGCCTGCGCCCTCGATGTCGAGGTGGTCGAGGGCCGCAGCATCGGCCGCGTCCGCGGTTCGAAGCAGCAGACCTATACGGCCGGTGTCGTCTGCGCCAAGGTTGCCCGTTATGCCGAGCGCATCCATCACCCCGAGCGGGTGACGTTTCCGATGCGCCGCATTGGGCCGAAGGGCTCCGGGCAATTCGCGCGGATCTCCTGGGACGACGCGCTGGACGAGATTGCCGATCGCTTCAATCAAGCCGAGCGCGAGTTCGGCGCGGAATCGATCTGGCCCTATTACTACGCCGGCACGATGGGTCTCGTGATGCGCGACGGCCTCAACCGCCTCACCCATGTGAAGAAATATTCGCGCTTCTATCAGACGATCTGCGCCAATGTCGCGCGCATCGGGTTCGCGATCGGCACCGGCAAGATCGCCGGCGTCGATCCGCGCGAGATGGCGCTGTCCGACCTCGTCGTGATCTGGGGCACCAATCCCGTCAACACCCAGGTCAATGTGATGACGCACGCCTCGCGCGCGCGCAAGGAGCGCGGCGCGAAGATCGCTGCCGTCGACATCTACGACAACGAGACCATGAAGCAGGCTGACATCAAGATCATCCTGCGGCCCGGCACCGATGGCGCGTTCGCCTGCGGCGTGATGCATGTCCTATTCCGCGACGGCTATGCCGACCGCGCCTATATGGACAAATACACCGATTGTCCGAATGAGCTCGAGGCGCATCTGAAGACGCGCACACCGGAATGGGCGTCCGCCATTTGTGGCGTGCCGGTGTCGGAGATCGAGGCCTTCGCGAAGGCGGTTGGCGAGACCAAGCGCACCTTCCTCCGCTTCGGCTACGGCTTTACGCGCAGCCGCAATGGTGCCACGCAGATGCACGCGGCAAATTGCATTCCCGCAGTGACGGGCGCCTGGCAATATGAAGGCGGCGGCGCCTTCTTCAACAATTATGCGCTATGGCATTTCAACGAATCCATCATCGAAGGCCACGACGCGATCGACAAGTCCACGCGCGCGCTCGACCAGTCGCAGATCGGTCGCATCCTCACCGGCGATGCCGAAGCCCTGCAGGGCAAGGGCCCGGTCAAGGCGATGCTGATCCAGAACACCAATCCGATGACGGTGGCGCCGGAGCAGGCGCTGGTTCGGCAGGGTTTTGCGCGCGAGGACCTGTTCGTCGTGGTGCACGAGCAGTTCATGACCGAGACCGCCGAGATGGCCGATATCGTGCTCCCGGCAACCATGTTCATGGAGCATGACGATCTCTACTACGGCGGTGGCCACCAGCACATCTCGGTCGGGCCAAAGCTGATCGACCCGCCCGGCGAATGCCGCTCCAACCACGAGGTGTTGCAGGCGCTGGCGCCGCGGCTTGGCGCCAAGCATCCGGGTTTTGAGATGACGCCCCGCGAATTGATCGATGCGACGCTGAAGCTCAGCAATCACGGCGACATCGCCGGCCTTGAAGCTGATATCTGGCGCGACCTGCAGCCGGATTTCCGCACCTCGCACTATCTCGACGGCTTCGCCCATGCCGACGGGAAATTCCATTTTAGGGCGGACTGGGCGCATCCACCGTTCGGTCAGACCATGGGCGATTTCGATAAGATGCCGTCGTTGCCGGATCACTGGGCGGTGATCGAGCACACCGACCAGGCCCATCCATTCCGGCTCGCGACCAGCCCGTCGCGCAGCTTCCTCAACACCACCTTCAACGAGACGCCGTCCTCGCAGGCGCGCGAGGGCAGGGCCAGCGTCATGATCCATCCCCTCGACGCGGCCGCGCTCGACATCGCGGATGGCGATGCGGTGACACTCGGCAACGGCCGCGGCGAGACCACGCTGGTCGCAACGCTGTTCGAGGGCGTGCGGCGCGGCGTGCTCATCGCCGAATCCGTTCACCCGAACAAGGGTCATATCGGCGGCCGCGGCATCAACATGCTGACGGGCGCGGACACCATCGCGCCGATCGGCGGGGCTGCATTCCACGACAACAAGGTCTGGATCAGGAAGGCGCTCGCGGATTGAAGCGTGATCGCACGCTGATCCTTCTGCATATTGTGTCGAGGCGCTAAAGCGGCGCCTCGCCGCAGATTGCCCTTGCGCGCGCTGCCCGAGCTGCCGCAAATGACAGCAAAACGGAGCCAAGGAAGCGAGCGTGTCATGACCAACACCACAGCTGTCGTCACCGAAAAGCGCGGGCAGGCGTTCTGGATCACCATCAACCGGCCGGAGAAACGCAACGCGCTGAACGGCGAGGTCATCGCCGGCATCACCAAGGGCTATCGCGACGCGCATGACGACAAGGACATCCGCGTCATAGTGCTGACGGGCGCGGGCGACAAGGCGTTCTGCGCGGGCGCCGACCTGCAGAATTCCGGCGCGGCCTTCGCGATGGATCATTCCAAACCAAATGTCGACTATGCCGATCTGCTACGTTTGTCACAGAACGCCACCAAGCCAGCGATTGCGCGGGTCGGTGGCGTCTGCATGGCCGGCGGCATGGGCCTTTTGTGCATGACCGACATGGCGGTTGCGGCCGACCACGTCGTCTTCGGCCTGCCGGAGGTGAAGGTCGGCGTGTTCCCGATGCAGGTGCTGAGCCTGCTGCAGAGCATCGCGCCGCCGCGGCTCGTCAACGAATGGGCGCTAACGGGCGAACCGTTCGACGCCAAGGCCGCGCAGGCCGCGGGCCTCCTCAACTACGTCGTGCCCACGGCCGAGTTAGATGCCAAGGTCGATTGGCTGATCGGCCGCATCGTCGACAAATCGCCAACCGCGATCCGCCGCGGCAAGTATGCCATGCGCGCCATCGCCTCGATGTCGTTCGACGAGAGCATCGCCTACACCGAAAGCCAGATCGCGCTGCTTGCAATGACCGAAGATGCCAAGGAAGGGCTGAAGGCGTTCAGCGAGAAGCGCAAGCCGGTCTGGACGGGGAGGTGAGGGCGGAACTCTTAGTCAGCGTCGGGGCCCCCCGGGGCCCGGCCGCGCCGGCGAGGGCCGTTT
>NZ_JAULLN010000034.1:0-68881 GCF_041357655.1 Bradyrhizobium sp. DN3
CTGCGCTCCTTCACCCATCGGCTGAGCACGGAGCCGTCCAGCCCGAGCTCCTTCGCTACCGACTTCGCCGAGCGGCCGCTCGACAAAACCAGATCAACTGCCTGCCGCTTGTACTCGTCCGAATACGAGCGTCGCTGCCGTTTCGCCATCTGACACCTCTCACTGCCTAAGCTATAGGTGTCCACCGATTTAGGGGAGGCTCATTTCTGAATTGCTTCGCTTCGCCCACCCTGCGGCTGCGTTAGAGCTACGCCTTTGTCCGCTCCAGTGACTCGAAATGACCGCGGCGCTGCAGATATGCCAGCAGGATAAAGCTCGGTATGGCCGAAGCGGTGCAGATCAGGAAGTACCCAACCCAGCCAGTTGCATCCTGGAGATAGCCGCTACCGGCAGCAAACACGGTGCGTCCGAGCGCGGTCAATGCCGTCAGCAGTGCGTATTGCGTCGCCGTATGCAGTGGGTTGCCGCACAGCGCCGACAGATAGGCGACCAACGTCACCGTACCGACGCCAGCGGTGAATTGCTCCGCAACGATGGCAAATGTCAGCCACGCGACGTCGTGGCCGACGATAGCCTGCCACGAAAAGGCGAGGATCGCGACAGTTTGCAGGATGCCGCCAATCCACAAGCTGGTGCCCAGTGAAAAGGAGCGGGCTACGAAGCCGCCGGCGAATCCACCGAGCAGGGCCGCAGCAAAACCGACGCCCTTGAGGATCGCGGCAAGCTCCACGCGCGAGAACCCGATCTTCAGTGCGAACGTCGTATTCATGGCGGTCGCCAATGCATCGGCGAGCTTGAACAGCACGACGAACAAGAGAATGGCGATGGCTGCATCGCGCGAAAGAAAGTCCTTCAGGCTTGCGACGGCAACTTCAACGATGCGTCGGGCGGGAGCGTCATGGCCAGGGCCTGCATGCTCGATGCTGGCAAGGTGCGAGCCCTCCGGCTCGATCGCTAAAATCGTCGCCAAAATGCCGACCATGACAAGAATTGCCATCACCACATAGGTGACGCTGTAGGCGCTCTGCTGATCAAATCCCCAACTGACGAGGCCGCTGACCAGCAGAAGTGCACCAGCGCCGGATACCAGCGCCGCAATCCGGTACGCAGCGACATAGGAGGCCATGCCGGCCGCTTGCTCGCTTTCGTCGAGGCTCTCGACGCGGAAGGCATCAATCACGATGTCCTGCGTGGCAGATGCTGTCGTGACCAGCAGCGCTGCGGCGGCCACGACGCCGGGCGCGCGTGAGGGATCGCAAATTGCAAGCAGGACGATGGCGACAATCAGCATCAGCTGCGTCAGGACCAGCCAGGCGCGGCGTCGTCCGAGTAGACGCGTCAACATTGGAACATCCAGCGCGTCAACCAGCGGCGACCAGAATACCTTGGTCCAATACGGCGTGCCGACAAACGCGAACAGACCGATCGTCTTGATGTCGACGCCGCTTTCCGTCATCCAGGCTTGCAAGGTCTGGCCCGCCAGCGAGAACGGTAGGCCCGCCGAAAACCCGAGCAGCAGCACGACCAGCACGCGCCGCTGTAGATAGACCATCAGGACGCCGCGCCAAGAGGCGCGGACGGGAGCGTCGGTGGTCGCCGGGGCAGTTCCGGACGTCGCGTCGGGTGCGGTCATGGGAGGGTGTTAGCAGATTCTGTCCGTGATGCCTCGTCCCCCTCTCCCCGTTCTTACGGGGAGAGGGTCGGGGTGGGGGGCCTCTCTCCACAGATGAGATGGCCGAGAGACCTGTACCCCCTCACCCGGATTCGATCTGCGATCGAATCCGACCTCTCCCCGCAAGCGGGGAGAGGTGAAGTCCTCACTCCCCCGCCTGAAGCTTCCGCCGGAACAGCTCCGCCGCGCCTGTCGCCACCAGCCGTGGTCCCTCCGCCACCGCATCGCTCGTGCTGAAATCGAGCTCCTCGATTCGCCCGGCGCGTTTCTCGATCTTGTCGGCGGAGATCAGCACCTGCCGCACGTCCTCGTTCACGTCGGCAAAATGCTTTTGCAGCTTCAGCACGCGGTCGCGCAGGCGGCCGAGGTCGTCGCCCAGCTTGATCACCTCGGTGCGGATCTGGTCGGCGGCATCGCGCATGCGCGCGTCCTTCATGATCTGCTGCATGACTTGGATCGCGAGCATCAGCAGCGAGGGCGACACCAGCACGACGCGGGCGCGATAGGCCTTCTGGATCACGTCGTCGAAGCCGTCATGGATCTCGGCGTAGACCGATTCCGACGGCACGAACATCAGCGCCATCTCCTGGGTCACGCCGGTGACGAGATATTTTTCGGCGATGTCGCTGACGTGCTTCATCACGTCGCCGCGCAGCCGCTGCGTGGCGAGGCGCCGCTCCTCGTCGGTGCGGGCGTCGTGCAGCGCGGTCATCGCCTCCAGCGGAAATTTCGCATCGATGCAGAGCGGGCGCTGGTCCGGCAGGAACACGACGCAATCGGGCCGCTTGCCGGTTGAGAGCGTGAACTGGAACTCGTAGGACCCTTTTGGAAGGCCGTCCTGGACGATCGCTTCCATCCGCGCCTGGCCGAAGGCGCCGCGCGACTGCTTGTTGGCGAGCACGTCGCGCAAGGTGGTGACCTGCGTGGTGAGGTCGGTGAGGTTCTTGTGCGCGCTGTCGATGATGCCGAGCCGCTCATGCAGCGCGCGCAGGCTCTCCATGGTGTTGCGGGTCGAATGTTCCATGGACTGGCCGACGCGATGCGTCACCGAATCCAGCCGCTCGTTGACCGCCCGCGCCATCTCGGCCTGGCGGCCGGCCAGCGCCTGGGTCATGGCATCGACCCGGCCCGAGGCCTCGCTCTGGCCCCGCAGCACCTCGCTCAGGCGCTCCTCGAGCTCGTCGGCCCGGATCGCATGCGCCATCGCGAGTTCCGCGCCGCGCCGCCCGGAGCGCGCGATCACGACCGCAATCACCACCAGCAGGATGAGGACGAGGGCGCCGAAGCCGATCAGCGCGTCGATCGTGCGCACCGGCCAGTCGCCCAGCATGACAATGATCTCGTTCATGCGTCCCCTTCTACCCGATTCGCCGGAATGCGCGAACGAAGAGGGAACGCCGGTGGTTAACGACCCACTAATTTTTATGGTTAACGAAAGCTCAAGTTTTATGGTTAGCGGAGGGTTAACGAAGTTCCTGGCCGGATTGACCGCATCCGGCGCGCAGCTTAAATCGCCGCCATGGCCCTCAGAGAAATCATCATCCTGCCCGACAAGCAGCTGCGTCTGATCTCCAAGCCGATCGAGAAGGTCACGCCGGAGATCCGCAAGCTTGCCGACGACATGTTCGAGACCATGTATGACGCGCCCGGCATCGGCCTCGCGGCGATCCAGGTCGCGCAGCCGTTGCGGCTGATCACCATGGACCTCGCCAAGCGCGACGAGAACGGCGAGACCAAGCACGAGCCGCGTGTCTTCATCAACCCGGAGATTCTCTCCTCCTCGGAGGAACTTTCGGTGTACGAGGAAGGCTGCCTGTCGATCCCCGAATATTACGAGGAGGTCGAGCGTCCCGCGAAGGTGCGTGTGCGCTTCACCGACCTCGACGGCAAGGTCCACGAGGAGGATGCCGAAGGCCTCTATGCCACCTGCATCCAGCACGAGATCGATCATCTCAACGGCGTCTTGTTCGTCGACTATTTGTCGAAGCTCAAGCGCGACCGCGTGATGAAGAAGTTCGAGAAAGCCGCCAAGCGCGCGGGGGAGTAACCACGTCCTCCGCCGTCATGCCCGGCCCAAAGCGCGAAGCGCGTCTTCAAGCCCAAAAGCGCGAAGCGCGTCTTAAAGCTAAGGTGCCGGATATCCACGTTCTTCGTCCGTCGAGTGAGAAAGAACGTGGATGGCCGGGACAAGCCCGGCCATGACGAGTACTTTGTTCCTTTCCGAGGATTGTCTCGTCCCATGCCTCTCCGCCTGATCTTCATGGGCACGCCCGATTTCTCCGTGCCGACGCTGCTCGAACTGGTCGCGCATGGCCACGAGATCGCGGCCGTCTACACCCGCGCTCCGAAGCCGGGCGGCCGGCGCGGCCTGCAATTGCAGCCCACGCCGGTTGAAGAAGCCGCGCGAAAACTCGGCGTTCCCGTGCTGACGCCGAAGACGTTGAAGACGCAGGAGGCGCTCGACGAATTTCGCGCCTTCGATGCCGATGCCGCGGTCGTCGTCGCCTATGGCATGATCCTGCCGCAGGCCATCCTCGATGCGCCAAAGCTTGGCTGCTACAACCTGCACGCTTCGCTGTTGCCACGTTGGCGCGGCGCCGCGCCGATCAATCGCGCCATCATGGCAGGCGATGCCGAGAGCGGCGTGATGGTGATGAAGATGGATGTCGGCCTCGACACCGGCGACGTCGCCATGGCCGAGCGGCTCGCGATCACCGACAGCATGACCGCAGCCGATCTGCACGATCGCCTCTCCCGGCTCGGTGCCGATCTGATGGTGCGCGCCATGGCGGCGCTCGGACGCGGCGGGCTCCAGCTCAAAAAGCAGAGCGAGGACGGCGTCACCTATGCCGCCAAGATCGACAAGGCCGAGGCGCGGATCGACTGGACGAAACCTGCACGCGCGGTGCTACGCCACATCCACGGCCTGTCGCCGTTCCCCGGCGCCTGGGCTGAGCTCGCGGACGTCAGCGAGAATGCGCGCGTCAAAATCCTGCGATGTGAATTGGCGAACGGCTCAGCTGCGCCCGGCGTGGTGCTCGACGACCACCTCACCATCGCCTGCGGCGAGGGTGCCATCCGCATCATCGAGCTCCAGCGCGAAGGCAAGGCCCGGATGCAGGCCGCTGACTTTTTGCGTGGCGTGCCGCTGAAGGCGGGCTCGAAGTTCAGCTGACGCTGTCACACCCCGCGAAAGCGGGGTATCCAGTACGCCGAGGCGTCTCGGTCGAACGGAGCTGTCTCAGAGTACTGGATCATCCGCCTTCGCGGATGATGACACCACCCGGATTGAGATGCCCCGCTACAAACTCACCATCGAATATGACGGCGCGCCGTTCTGCGGCTGGCAGGTGCAGGAGACGCTGCCCTCGGTGCAGGGCGCGCTGGAAGCTGCCGTCAAGGCGATGACCGGCGCGGACGCGCGGGTGCATGGCGCCGGCCGCACCGATGCCGGCGTGCACGCGCTCGGCCAAGTCGCGCATGTCGACATCGCGAAGCAATTTGCGCCGGATCGTTTTCGCGACGGGCTCAATGCGCATCTGCGCCCGCATCCGGTCGCGGTGCTCGAGGCCGAGATCGTCCCGGAGACCTTCGAGGCGCGCTTCTCGGCCATCAAGCGCCACTACCGCTACCGCATCATCAACACCCGCGCCAATCTCGCGCTCGACGTCGGCCACGCCTGGCGCGTGCCGCGACGGCTCGATGCCGACGCGATGCATGCGGCGGCACAACGCCTGCTCGGCAAGCACGATTTCACGACGTTCCGCGACACCGAGTGCCAGGCGAAGTCGCCGGAGAAGACACTCGACCAGCTCGACGTCGTGCGCGACGGCCGCGAGATCACGATTCTCACCTCGGCGCGCTCGTTCCTGCACAGCCAGGTGCGCTCGATGGTGGGCTCGCTGGTCTGGGTCGGCGAGGGACGCTGGACGGCGGACGATCTCTCCGCAGCCTTAGCTGCCCGCAACCGCGCCGCCTGCGGCATCGTCGCCCCGCCGGAGGGATTGTATCTGGTGAAGGTGGACTACTGAGATGTGAGGCGCGCGCGCCCGCGCCACGCTCTCGGTGTCATGCCCCGCCACCGGGCCTCGCCTCCGGCGAGCCCGATGACAGGCTCCGTCGGGGCATCCAGTACGCCGCGGCCTATCGGTTCAATCACTGCTTTCGGTGGAATACTGGATCGCCCGCCTTCGCGGGCGATGACAGCGGAGTGGCAGGTGAGGGCGAAGCGGAAGGCGCCAGCGCCTCACCCAAAATATCGCGTCAAAATCCCCCGATACACCCGCGTCAACTTCTCCAGATCCGTCACCGGCACGCGCTCGTCGATCTGGTGCATGGTCTGGCCGACCAGGCCGAACTCGATCACCGGGCAGTAGCTGGAGATGAACCGCGCATCCGACGTACCCCCGCTCGTCGACAGCTCCGGCTTGCGGCCCGTCACCTCCTCGATCGCGGACACCGCGAGATCGGTGAACGGGCCGGGCTTGGTCACGAACACGTTGGAGTTCGAGGGCTCCCAGACGATGCGGGCGCGGATGCGGTTGCCGCAGGCTTTGGCGAGGCGCGTCTCGACCAGCTCGCGCAGGCTCGCCTGGGTGTGGTTGTCGTTGTAGCGGATGTTGAATTTCGCGCGGGCTTCGCCGGGGATGACGTTGCTGGCCTTGTTGCCGACGTCGACCGAGGTGAATTCGAGATTGGACGCCTGGAACTGGGCGCTGCCATGATCGAGCGGCTCGTCGGAGATCGCCACGATCAGCCGCGCGATATCAGGCACCGGGTTGGAGGCGCGATGCGGATAGGCGACATGGCCCTGCACGCCGTCGACATAGAGCGTGCCCGATTGCGAGCCGCGGCGGCCGACCTTGATGGTGTCGCCGAGCGTCTCGACATTGGAGGGCTCGCCGAGCACGCAATGGTCGAATTTTTCGCCGCGCTCGGCGGCCCATTTCAGTAGCTTGATCGTGCCGTTGATGGAGACGTCTTCCTCATCGCCGGTGATCAGGAACGAGATCGAACCCTTGCCGTCGCTGCGCGGCTTGCCGCCATTGGCGGTGAGATGCTGCAGCACCGCAGCGACCGAGCAGGCGATGCCGCCCTTCATGTCGACCGCGCCGCGGCCGTGCAGGAAACCGTCCTTCACCTCGCCCGAGAATGCGCCGACGCTCCAGGCGCTCTCGTCGCCCGGCGGCACCACGTCGGTGTGGCCGGCAAAGGTGATGTGCGGGCCCTCGCTGCCGATCCGCGCATAGAGATTGTCGACGTCGGCGGTGCCGGGCTCGCTGAACGTCACGCGGTGGCAGGTGAAGCCGGCGGCGCTGAGGGCTTTTTCAAGCACCCCGAGCGCACCGGCATCGGCCGGGGTTACCGAGGGGCAGCGGATGAGATCGCGGGCAATGGAGAGAGCATCGGTCATGCGCGTCCGATCAATCCCGCAGCAGCTCGTTGATGCTGGTCTTCGACCGCGTGCGCTCGTCGACGCGCTTGACGATGACGGCGCAGGCGGTGCTTGGGCCGGGCTGGCCGTTCTTCATCGGCTTGCCGGGCAGCGCGCCGGGCACCACCACCGAATATTCAGGCACTTCGCCCATGAAGATTTCGCCGGTCTCGCGATCGACGATCTTGGTCGAGGCGCCCAGGAACACGCCCATCGCCAGCACCGCGCCCTTACGCACGATCACGCCTTCGGCGACCTCGCTGCGCGCGCCGATGAAGCAGTCGTCCTCGATGATGACGGGCTCGGCCTGGAGCGGCTCGAGCACGCCGCCGATGCCGGCGCCGCCGGAGATGTGCACGCGCTTGCCGATCTGGGCGCAGGAGCCGACGGTGGCCCATGTGTCGACCATGGTGCTCTCATCGACATAGGCGCCGAGATTGACGAAGGACGGCATCAGCACGACGTTCTTGGCAATGAAGGCCGAGCGGCGCACGATGGAGCCGGGGACGGCACGGAAACCGGCATCGCGAAAACGGTTCTCGCCCCAGCCTTCGAACTTCGAGGGCACCTTGTCCCACCAGGTCGCCTTGCCCGATCCGCCGGGAATGACGCCCATGTCGTTGAGGCGGAAGGAGAGCAGCACGGCCTTCTTCAGCCATTGATTGACCTTCCACTTGCCGTCGCTGCCGCGCTCGGCAACGCGCGCCTCGCCCTTGTCCAGAATCTCCAGCGCCTGATCCACGGCCTCGCGCACCTCGCCCTTGGTCGTGGTCGAGACGGTCTCGCGCGCGTCGAAGGCGCCGTTGATGGTGGATTCGAGGGCTGCAAGGGACATCGGGATTTCCTCTGGAAGCGGGAATTTTGATGGATTGGGGCGCTTTTTCGGGATTTGAGGGGACGGAGTCAAGGCATACTCCGCTGTGGCCCTCCTTGCTCCACCGTCGTCCTGGACAAGCGTAGCTCCCGGCAACGCGCAGCGTTGTCCAGAGCGGAGCGCCGATCCAGGACCCATTACCACAGGGAGTAGTTGGACGAAGATTCGCGGTGTCAGTCTCGCCCTGCAACCTCGCCCTGGGGTAATGGGTCCTGGCTTTCGCCAGGACGACAGCAATTCTCACCCCGACAACCGCGCCAAAAACCCCGTCAGATCATCCGTGACGTGGTCGACATGGGCTGCATCCCGGCCCTCCAGCTCCCAGTCCTCGCGCACCACCTCCTTGGTGCCGTCGGGCACCACCAGCACCGTGGTCATGCCGAGCTGGTGGGGTACGGCGAGGTTGCGGGCGAGATCCTCGAACATGGCGGCGCGGGTCGGATCGACTGCATGGTCGCTCAGGAATTTCCGGTAGGTCTGCGGCGCCGGCTTGGGCTCGAACTCGGCGGCGATGATGTCGAACACGCCGTCGAAATGCGTGGCAAAGCCGAGCCGCGCCAGCACCGCATCGACATGGTCGACCGAGCCGTTGGTCAGGATCAGCTTGCGCCCCGGCAGCCCGGCGATGGCTGCACCGAGCGCTGGGTTCGGCTCCAGCGGCGAATGGTCGATCTTGTGGACGTAGGCGAGGTAGTCGTCGGCGGAGACGCCGTGCAGGGTCATCATGCCGCGCATGGTGGTGCCGAAGCGCAGGTAATAATCCTTCTGGATCTTGCGCGCCTCCTCCGGCGTCACGTTCAACCAGCTCGACACGAACTCGCCGATCCGCGCATCGACCTGCTGCCACAGATTGACGTGATGCGGATAGAGCGTGTTGTCGAGATCGAACACCCAGGTGTCGACATGGGCAAAGGTGCGGGGCAGGGGCATCAAAACTCTCTATCCGTTGGGCGGCGCTGTGGCCTCACCCTCAATCGTCGTCCTGGCGAAAGCCAGGATCCATACGCCGTGACCTATCAATGGGGCACTCTGGTTGTCGTTCTTCGCCAAACCCCATCCTGGGGTAATGGGTCCTGGCTTTCGCCAGGACGACGGTGGAGTTTGTGGCGCGGTCACCGCAACAATCGTCACAGCAATCCCACCCCTCACGGCATCGCAAACCGCAGCGTCTTGCCGCCGCTCGACATGTCCACCGCGCCAAAACCGGTCGCGGCGAAGCCGCGCGCGCCGCAATCGGTCTGCTCGCTCGTCTCGAACTTGGTCTCGCGCGTGCAGAGCTGCTTGTCGCCGCCCCAGTTCAGCGGCCGGTCCTTCAGCTTGATGACGCGGTTGTCGGCATCGACCGCTTCCGCGAAGCTGAAGATCTGCTTGGGTTGGCCGGTCACATCAGGATGCAGGCACGTCTTGGGATCGATACGATACCAGCCGCGGCTCGTCACCGACTTGCCGTCGTCGCTCGCGACTGCCGCCATCACCTTGTGCGGCGTATCGTTGCACCAGGTGAGGCCGGTCGCGGAGGGCGTCTGCACCGCATCGACCATGGTCTTGAACACATTCGGCGACGAGACGACGTCGGACGACAGCCCGCGGCTCTTCAGGAATGCGGCCAGCGCTGCTTGCGTCTTCGGCCCGTCGACGCCGTCGATCGCGCCGACATCGTAACCCGCGATCACCAGCAGCCGCTGGATGCCGGCGAGGCGCGCCTGCTCGTCGTCATATTCGGAATCCTCGGCGAGGTAGGCGATGAGGTTGCCGTCCGCGCCTTGTGTCGGCGTCACCTGCGTGAAGGCGGCCTGGGTCTGGCCGCTGCGGCATTGCCGCGCCGCCGCGATGACGAAATTGTCTTGCGCCACGCACAGCATGTCGCGGCCGTTCTGCGGGATCGGGGAGGCGCCATAGACGCCGAGCGCGCGGGCGTTGAGCAGGATGCGGTCGGCCGTCAGCGTGCCCTGCACCACCACGCGACAGGTGGCGGGATCGATCCTGAACCAGCCCCGCGTCGCGGTCGCCGCCTTGTCGTCGATGCCGATCGCGGCCTCGACGACATAGGACATGCGGTTGCAGATCTTGAGGTCGGCGAAAGCCGGCGCGGAGGAGAAGACGAACGAGACGGCAGCGGCGGGCAGCGTCATGAGGAAGCGGGTCAGGGCGGAACGGCCAGGCCTCCGCTGTCTCAACCCGTCAAGCCCGGGCATGACGACCATCTTCCGCTGCTCGCGTTCGCCCATCACTTGTGGATCAGCGTTCCCGTGCCCTGGTTGGTGAAGAGCTCGAGCAGTACCGCATGCTGCATCTTGCCGTCGATGATGACGACGCCCTGCACGCCCTGTTCGAGCGCGTAGATGCAGGTCTCGACCTTCGGGATCATGCCGCCGGAAATGGTGCCGTCGGCGATCAGCTTTCGCGCGTCCTTGACGGACAATTGCGGGATCAGCTTCTTCGACTTGTCGAGCACGCCTGGCACGTCGGTGAGCAGCAAGAGGCGCTTGGCCTTCAGCGCGCCGGCAACGGCACCCGCAAACGTGTCGGCGTTGACGTTCAGGGTCTGGCCTTCTTTGGAGGTTGCGAGCGGTGCCAGCACCGGGATCAGCTCGTAGCCGATCAGCTGGTTGAGCAAAGTGAGATCGACCTTCTCGGGGTCGCCGACGAAGCCGAGATCGATCGCCTTCTCGATGTTCGAGCCCGGATCGATGATGGTCCGCGTCGTCTTCGACGCCTTCACCATGTTGCCGTCCTTGCCCGACAGGCCCACGGCCTTGCCGCCGGCTTCGTTGATGTAGCCGACGATCTGCTTGTTGACGGAGCCGGCGAGCACCATCTCGACGATCTCGATGGTCGCGGCATCGGTGATGCGCAGGCCCGCGGCGAATTCCG
Source organism: Bradyrhizobium sp. DN3 (assembly GCF_041357655.1). Classification (NCBI taxonomy): domain Bacteria; kingdom Pseudomonadati; phylum Pseudomonadota; class Alphaproteobacteria; order Hyphomicrobiales; family Nitrobacteraceae; genus Bradyrhizobium; species Bradyrhizobium sp. DN3. The sequence goes on from NZ_JAULLN010000034.1 coordinate 10,855, forward strand.
AGGCGATGCCGAGGCGCTTGAGCATGGTCGCGATCTGCGGCCCACCGCCATGCACCACCACCGGATTGATCGCGGTCTGCTCCAGCAGCACGATGTCGCGTGCAAAGTTCCTGGCGGTCTCCTCGTCGCCCATGGCATGGCCGCCATATTTGATGACGATGGTTTCCTCGTCATACTGCTGCATGTGCGGCAGCGCTTCGGACAGGATGCGGGCCTGGTCGAGCGGGGAGATGTCGGTCATGAGGCGGATCTCGCTGGCGGGACTAACGCGGCCTGCGTTCTATCCGATTGGCGGGCGCGGCGCAAAGTGTGGCGTTCGCTCTTACCCTCCCCTGGAGGGGGAGGGTCGATCGCGCGCAGCGCGAGCGGGGTGGGGTGATCTCTCCACGATGAGCAGTGCCCGAGTGGAGAGATCACCCCACCCCGGCTCACATTTCGCTTCGCTCAATATGAGCCGACCCTCCCCCTCCAGGGGAGGGTAAGATGGAGCGTCACTTCTTCGCCACCACCGCCGCCAACGTCACCGCCAACCAGCCCAAGATCATCACCGTTCCGCCGGTCGGCGCCGCGTAGGGAAACAGCGCGTGCCCCGCATATTGCCGCAAGGTCAGGTCGCCCGCGAACAGCGCGGCGCCGATCACGAAGCCGAACGCGGCAACGAGGCCAATTCCGCCGTGCAGAAGGCCGCGCGCGAGCAACGCGACGGTCGCAAGGATGGCAGTTGCATGAAACAGCAGCATGGCGCTGGCCGATGCCAGCCGGCTCGCATCGGCGCCATGCGCGGAGGCGGCCGCCAGCGCGACGCCGGCGGCGCCCATCAAACCGGCAAGCCCAATCAGCAGGCGTTGTGCCGCCATCACGCGGCCCGCTCTTCCAGGAGCTTCGCCATCGCGGCGCGCAAGCCCTCCATGCCGGTTGAGCTCCGCGACGAGGTCGCGAGCACGTTCGGAAACGCGGCGGGGTGCTTGGCCAGCGCAGCCTCGGTCTCGGCGATGCGCACCTGCAGCTCGGAGGCTTTCACCTGGTCGGCCTTGGTCAGCACGATCTGGTAGCTGACCGCGGAGCGATCGAGCGTCTTCAGGACTTCGAGATCGACGTCCTTGATCCCATGCCGCGCGTCGATCAGCACATAGACGCGCGCGAGTGAGGCACGTCCCAGCAGGAATTTGTGGATCAGCTCGGTCCAGGACGCGACCTGGCTCTTCGGCGCCTTGGCATAGCCGTAGCCGGGCATGTCGACGAGGCGCAGGTCACTCTTCCCGGGGACCTCGAAGAAGATCAGCTCCTGGGTGCGGCCCGGCGTGTGTGAGGTGCGCGCCAGCGCATTGCGGCCGGTCAGCGCGTTGATGAGACTGGACTTGCCGACGTTGGAGCGTCCCGCAAAGGCGATCTCCAGCCCGGCCATCGGCGGCAGCGTGGCAATCGAGGGCGAGGCCCAGATGAACTGCCAGTCGCGGGCGAACAGTTTTCGCCCGGCCTCGATCAGTCGCTCGTCGGTCTTGTCGTTCATGCGAGCGGTCTATCCTCTCGTCATGGCCGGGCTCGTCCCGGCCATCCACGTCTTAGTCACGAAACGAGCCTCCAAAAACGTGGATGCCCGGGACAAGCCCGGGCATGACGATGTGGAGGCATTTGCGCCCGGCAAGGGCGCCTACGTCGCCTTTCTCGCGAACGTCGCCTTGAGATTGTCGAAGAGCTCCACCTTCACGCCGTTGCGGCGCATGATGAAGCTCTGCTGGACCACCGAGAGCAGATTGTTCCAGGCCCAGTAGATCACGAGGCCTGCCGGGAAGCCGGCCAGCATGAAGGTGAAGATCAGCGGCATCCAGTTGAAGATGATCTGCTGCGTCGGATCCGGCGGCGTCGGATTCAGCTTCATCTGGAACCACATCGTGATGCCCATGATGATCGGCCAGATACCGAGCGCCAGATAGTGGCCGAACACGGGGATCGTGGTCGGGTCGACCGGGATCAGTCCGAACAGGTTGAACAGATTGGTCGGGTCGGGCGCAGAGAGGTCCTTGATCCAGCCATAGAACGGCGCGTGCCGCATCTCGATGGTGACGAACAGCACCTTGTAGAGCGAGAAGAACACCGGGATCTGGATCACGACGGGAAGACAGCCGGCGACCGGATTGATCTTCTCCTTGCGGTAGATCTCCATCATCTCCTGCTGCTGCTTCACCTTGTCGTCGGGATAGCGCTCCTTCAGCGCCTGCAGCTGCGGCTGGATCGACTTCATCTTCGCCATCGAGGCGTAGGACTTGTTCGCCAGCGGGAAGAACAACAGCTTCACGATCACGGTCACGAGCAGGATCGAGATGCCGAAATTGCCGAAGAAGCGGTAGAAGAAGTCGAGGCCGAGGAACATCGGCTTGGTGATGAAGTAGAACCAGCCCCAGTCGATCAAGAGATCGAAGTGGTTGAGCCCCAGCGCCTTGTTGTAGCCGCCGAGGCCGGCGAACGGGAACACGCCGACCACGCCGGCTTCCTTGGCGCCGGCGAACAGCCGCGCGTTTGCAGTGGCCGTGCCGCCGATGGCGACGGTGACGGGATCGAGCAGATAGTCGGTCTGGTAGGTGTGGACGTTGCCGACCGGGTTCGACGAGAAGCGCGCCTGAAGCTGCGCATTGGTGTCCGGCAGCAGCGCCGAGGCCCAGTACTTGTCGGTGATGCCGAGCCAGCCATTGGTGGCCTTGAAGTTGACCGTCTTGGCTTCGTCGATCTTCTTGTAGGCGTATTCCTGCAAGCCCTGGTCGCCGAGATAGCCGATCAGGCCTTCATGCAGGATGTAGTAGCCGGAGACCTGCGGCGCGCCGTGGCGCGAGATCAGCGCGAACGGATAGAGCGTGACCGGCGCGTTGCCGACATTGCTCACTTCGTCCTTGATGGTGAAGAGATAATGGTCGTCGACCGCGATGGTGCGGCGGAAGGTGAGGCCCTCGCCATTGTCCCATTTCAGCACCACCGGCGTCGATGGCGTCAGGCTGCCGCTGCCGTCCTGCTGCCAGACGGTCTGGGCGTCAGGCATCTTCGCCGTCACGCCCGTCGCCGCCACCCAGCCGAACTCGGCGTAATAGGGCTCTGCGGTGCCCGAGGGCGAATAGAGGATGATCGGCGGCGACTTCGGGTCGACCGTTTCGCGGAATTGCACCAGCGCGATGTCGTCGATGCGGCCGCCCTTCAGCGAGATGCTGCCGGCAATCCGCGGCGTGTCGATCTTCACGCGCGGGCTGGCCGCAATCGCGGCGTCCCGGGCAACGACCGGCTGGGCCTGCTGCTGGTTCGCGGCCGGTGTCGAGGGCTGAGTCGCGCCGCCGGCTTGCGGCGTGGTACCCGGCGTTGCGGACGCCGTCGGCTGCGGCGTGGATTTCTGGAGCTCGGTCTGCGCCTGCTGCTGGGCGCGTTGCTTCTCCATCTGCGGCACGTTGTAGAAATATTGCCAGGCGATCAGCACCAGGCCGGATAGAATGACGGCGAGGATGGTATTGCGATTGTCGGTCATCTCGATTGTCTCGTCATCAATCCGGTTTGCGGCTGGTCGCTGTGGCGCGATCCGGCCTCTGGCCGCGCGCCTTGGCCGGTCCTTTGGCCGTATGCCGCGCCGGCCTCGTGAATGCTATGCGCAGATCGTCGAGCATGGTCGCGAAGTCGCGCGAGAGCGCGTCCCTTCGTCCGACCAGCACATAATCATGATGGGGTTGCATCGACACCGGATCGAGCCGCTTCACCAATTCGCGAAGCCGGCGCCGGATACGATTGCGCTCGGGGGCGTTGCCGTTCTTTTTGGAAACGGTGAAGCCGATCCGGATCGGGCCGCCGTCGTCCCGGCGGCGGCTTTGCAGGACGAACGCGGGATTATTCACCCGCGCGCCATTGGCAACGGCGAGGAAATCCGCCCGCTGCCTCAGCCGATCCATGATGAAATCCCAAAAAGGGGGTCCGGCTCAGGCGCTCAGACGCTTGCGGCCGCGGGCGCGGCGGGCGGCGAGAACCTTGCGGCCGCCGGCAGTGGCGAGACGGGCACGGAAGCCGTGACGGCGCTTGCGCACCAGTTTGCTGGGTTGATAAGTCCGCTTCACGGGTTTTTCTCCGCTGACCGGGCAATTTGCCTGTAGAATTGATGGTAAAGTCCGGAAGATGCGGCCCAAAACGGGCCCTTTCCGGCCCCAAGAGAGCCGCTCCCGGTGTCGCACCGGGTCATCGCGGACAATTCGCGCGGCTTATAAGGGAGCGCCTTGTTTTCGTCAACGCCGCACAAGCGCGCGTTTCCGGTGAATATCGCTGTTTGTGCGGGGTTTTTAACCCTTGAGGTGGCGACTCGCTTTACCAGCGCTTACATCTCACCTCGGCAGATTAGCGATCCGTAATTTGACCGGACCCGGGACGGGTCGCATCCTGCGTCAGCCAAGGTCAACAGGGGCGAATTTCGTGGCAGCCACAGATCGCCAGCCGATCCAGGATCTGGATCAGCCGGACCAGCCGGCGATGCGGCCGCGTGGGTCGGGCGGGCTCGGGCTGTCAGGCAAGCTGCTGCTGCTCACCATCCCCCTGGTGATGATCGCGGCCAGCCTGCTTTACGTGCCCGCCATCGCCAACTTCTGGGTCAACCGGCTCAACGACCGGGTGGCGGCGGCCAATACGGCAGCGCTGGTGCTGGATGCCGCGCCGCTTGGCATGGTTCCCGATTCGCTGTCGCGGCAGATCTTGAAGAGCATCAATGCCCGCGCCGTCGCCATCAAGATGGGCCAGCAGCGCCGGCTGCTCGCCAGCGATAACCTTCCGACAGCCATCGGGCACGACATCGACCTGCGCGACATGACGGCCTGGGACGCGATCACCGGCTCGTTCCGGATGATGCTGGAGACCGGCAACCAGGCCATCCGCATCGTCGGGCCCGGCGTCGGCAATGCCCAATTCATCGAGATCGTGACCGACGAGTTGCCGCTGCGGCAGCAGATGTACCGCTTCTCGCGCAACGTCGTGGTGGTCGCGCTGATCATCGCGGCGCTGACCGCGGGCCTCGTCTATCTCGCCCTGCATTACCTGTTCGTGCGCCCGATGCGGCGGCTCACCGCCAGCTTGGTCGGTTTCCACGAGAACCCCGAGAGCGCTGCGCGGATCATCGTGCCGAGCCAGCGCAGCGACGAGATCGGGGTGGCCGAGCGCGAATTGTCGGACATGCAGCGCGATCTGATGTCGATGCTGAATCAGAAGAGCCGGCTCGCCGCCCTCGGCCTCGCCGTCTCCAAGATCAACCATGATCTTCGCAACCTGCTGGCCTCGGCGCAGCTTTTGTCCGACCAGCTCGCCAGCGTGCCGGATCCGCGGGTGCAGCGCTTTGCGCCGAAGCTGGTGCGCTCGCTCGAGCGCGCCATCGCCTTCTGCCAGTCGACGCTGTCCTATGGCCGCGCCCAGGAGGCCGCGCCCGACCGCCGCATGATCCTGATCGAGCCGGTGGTGCTGGAGGTGCGCGAAACCGCAGGGCTGGCCAGCGATGCCACGATCGCCTGGGTCGCCGCGATCGAGCGCGGGCTTGCGGTCGATGCCGATCCCGACCAGCTGTTCCGCGTGCTGCTCAACCTCGTCCGCAACGCCGCCCAGGCGCTGGAAACCCATGCCTCCTCCGGCGATGGCGGCGTGCAGCAGATCCGGATCACGGGAAAACGCGAGGGCGCGGTCGCCATCCTGGAAGTCTCCGACACCGGCCCAGGCGTTCCCCAGAAGACCCGGGAGCACCTGTTCGAGGCGTTCCAGACCTCCGGCCGCCCCGGCGGCAGCGGTCTTGGCCTTGCCATCGCGGCCGAGCTCGTCCGCGCCCATGGCGGCGACATCCACCTCGTCGAAGGCACCATCGGTGCCACCTTCCGCATCGTCATCCCCGACCGCCCCGTGGAACTGCTCTCCATCCGCAACGAGCGGGCGCGGGCCTAACTCGGCCAGCGGCCGAGCTGCGTCCGCCATTCCGGGGCGGCGCCAAGCGCCGAACCCGGAATCCAGAGGTTTTGGGCGCGAGATTCCGCACTTCTCGCTCCGCGAGTCCCGGAATGACAGGGGAGAGGCGTCATCTCCTTGCAAAATCTCCCTATCCCGGACCTTGCCAACCGAGGCAAGAGCGGCTAGTCAGAGCGCTCTTTCGCACCCCTCCCGGCCCTCCGGGAAATGCGTCGCGGGTCACCCCGCCATCGCTGTTTGCGAAAAACGCGCCCGTAGCTCAGCTGGATAGAGCATCAGACTACGAATCTGAGGGTCGGACGTTCGAATCGTTCCGGGCGCGCCACTTCGGAATACGCTATTGACGCCCAAATACGCCGGTTCTTCGATTGAACCCGTCAAGTTGTCCGAATTGAGTGCACCGTCACCGTAATACGTAATACCCGAGGGGGCGCCGACGGATCAGTGGGCGGGGCCGTACAGGTCGAGGCTGTTGAGCAGGTCGCTGGCGTGGGCGTCGCGCTCCCCCAGTGGCGCCAAGTCGTAACGGGTCTCGATCATCTTCAAGATCGAGGTGGTGTCGTAGAACGTGTGATCCACGAAGCCGCGCCGGGCGAACGGAGAAATGATCAGGGTCGGCACGCGCAGTCCGGGTCCCCACCGATCCACGACGGGAGGCGGCACATGATCCCAGAAGCCACCATTCTCGTCATAGGTCACGACGATCACGGTGCTGGACCACAACGGGCTTCCTTCGATCTTGGAAATAATTTTGGCGACGTGCTGGTCGCCCGACTCGATGTCGGCGTAGCCGGGGTGCTGGGTCTTGGGCCCAATCGGCTTGTAGAACGCGACAGCCGGCAGGCTATTGCTCTCGATGGCCTTGATTAGGTCCACCTCGTCCTTCAAGTGTTCGCGTTTGGCCTCGGTGCCGTCCGCGTACTGCTTGAAGTAAGCAAAGGGTTGGTGAGAGAACTGGAATAACGGGTCCGCATTTCCCGCCAGGGCATCGTTCCAGCCACTGGAGTACCAGGCCCAGGAGATGCCCTTTTCCGTGAGGCGGTCCCCGATGGTCGGCATGGTCTCAGGGGGCATCAGCAGACTAGCATCCACGGTAGACGGATGGGGCGCATTCACTGAGAAGACCGTGAACACGACCCGGCCGTCCGGCGTGACCGCGCCGTCCTTGACCAAGCTACCCTTATCATCCAACAGCGCTCGAAGGGCCGGCGGCGCGTTGTCGAAGCGCGGTGTGCAGGCGCAGATCAGCCAAAAGTGGTTCAGCAATGAGCCTCCGAACGCTGCGTGGAAAAAGTTATCGGCCAGCGTGTAGTGCTCGGCATAGCGGTACAGGGCCGTCTGGCTGATGTCGTGGTAGCCCATGGTTAGGCCCGAGCCGGAAACGGCGACAAAGCGATCCATCTTTCCGCCATGGATCTGCTGTTGCTGCCTATAGTAGCTGCGCACCAGGTCATCCGCATGCTTCTCGTGGATCGGCACGTAACGGTCTATAAGAAACGGCGCGTTTGGAAGGTTCGCGGGAAAGCGCTTGTCGGGCTCAGGCGGCTTGGTGCGATCGCTCAATACCGGCGGAAGGATGGCGTAAACCTGCCCTTGGGAATCGGCCTGCGTTGCCGTCTTGCTGGCATCCTGCAGTCCGTTGGCGCCGGGGAAATGGCCGTACAGGTTATCGAAGCTACGATTCTCCAGGTAGATGACCACAATGTGCTCGATCCGCTCTGGCCCCCGGGTCTGCGGGTCTGCGGCCCACGCCCGTCGGTCTACAGCGGCCAGCAACGCAACACCCAGCATCGGACTAATGAGGCCCCATCGCGTTCGTATTATCGATTTCATATGCGACCCCTCCCTTTTTCAAGATTAGGAAAGTCACGCAAGCGAAAGCACAACGAATGCAGCCTGAAAGATACCACATCGTCAGAAAATGTCCCCTTGGCGCAGTGCCAAATCGCAGGCAGTCGCGTGTTCTCGTCTTCCGGCGTGTGTTAGGCTACTGCATCATAGCGCCACGGCGAAGCAATAGTGCCCATCTTCATCGGCCGTGGTGCGCCACTTCGGTATCAAGATGTGCGTGAGGGACCTGGCCAGCGTCAAATGACGCCGTGCTCCCTCAGGAGCGCCTGCTCGTCGCCCGACACCCATCCGAAGACCTTGGGCTCTGCGCCCAACTGCTGGACGAGGTAGTGGACGTCGAAATCAATCACGACGTCGGATTGGTTCTTGCGGACATACGTCGCTCTCCAGGCGACATGGGCGACGCAATGGTGTTCGTCTATCGGCGAGATGCGGAGTCCCCGCATGTGCATCTCCTTTGTTCCGATAGCCCGGTAGTGGGCATAGCCCTCAGCGATGACCTGCTTGAGATGCTCGTCGTTCTTCCCGGTCACCACGCCGGCCGGCGTGGCCGCGACGAACTCGGAGGCGTAGAGCGCCGCGACGTCATCCATGTCGACGTCGCCGCGCAGAGAAGCCTTGGAGATATTCTCATATCGCTCGAACAGCTTCCTGACGTTCGTCTCCATCGTCTTCATCGTCGCCTCCAACGCGTGTCGGGTCCGGAAATCTCTCCGCCGACATCACTTTCGCAGGACCGGCTCGCCGGTGCGTGGGTTCGTCAAGGTCACGTTTTCGAGCGCCTTGATCAGCCATTTGCCGTCCCAGCGGGTCAGTACCGCTTGGATCAAGGTGTCCACCGAATGTGGTCCGGCGGGATGCCCGGCGCCAACCGTGAGACGACTCCAGGAATGCTCGATGGCCACTCCATCGCCAATGGCGACCACCTCGTTTTCGAGCGTCGAGTCGCGATAGATCGTCTCGTGGACCGGAGCGTGAAGCGCGATGGTCTCATCAACGCCGCGCACAAGGTGTCCGGAGCGACACCGTCGCTTTCATCTTGCCGTCGCTCGGTCTGCGATCCGTGAGCCGGCAGCGCTTAGCCCGCTGCGTTCTTGATCGCGGCTTCGAAGCTCTTGGCGTCGAAGGCTGGCATACTTTGGATTCGCCCCAGACCCTGGGTCGAGTACCAGACCGAGAACGCGAGCACCGCTTCGGGATTCGGGGCATCAATGATGTCGACGAAATCGTAGTAGCCCTGCGTGTAGTGGATCGACTCGATCTTGATACCCAGCTTGTCGAGCTTTGCCTTGGCCTTGCCGATCCGCTCCGATTGCTTGCTCGCCCACTCCGGGCTCAGATTACCAAGCAGCACATATTTCATGGCCACCTCCACGTCATGTTGATCGTCGTGCGAGAAGGACCCAACAACCATACGCCTTCCCGCGACCCGCGTACATGCCGTTCCGTGGCGGAGGTTCCGCCAATTGTTACGGTTTCGAAGTCATCACCTTCTGAACGATCTTCCAGGCCCCGTTGACCTTTAAGCATGACAGCATGTCCATGAAGTAACGAGGCGGAATCTGAAATTTCAACTTCAAGAGCGCGAGCTCTCTTTCGACGTCGATTGACACGATCTGGTCGTCGCGTTCGAGGCCCTGTTCTTTCGGTGCTCTAAGGTTGCGGACAGCTGCGAGCCACGCAGCAATCGGCGTCACAGCCACGTTGCCATCGTCACCGACCTTTGTGACGGAACTCGAGGGATGGAATATGGATGCAAATTTCTCAGCATCCATTTCATAGGCCGCGTCGAAATAGGTCTGCGCCAGGGAGCGCAAGGCGTGAACATCCGTGTCCATCAGTCATCCTGCAAAAATCGTTACAACGGACCGACTTGCGCGGCCCGCCTGCCGTGCCGAGAGTCTTAAGCACCCGGAATGTGCCGAAGGTGCCTCATGCTCCTTGTTGGCCGAACCTAGAGCCAAGCGGCTTATGATGCTAGACCTGTTGCACGGGATAGAGTCATGAGTGATATTCATAAATCATGAGAAACGAACTGAACGAGCTGACGGCTTTTGCAGTCGTCGCGAATGAACGAAGCTTTACGCGTGCTGCAGCAAAGCTCGGCGTGTCACAGTCTGCTCTCAGCCACACGATCCGGAGACTTGAGCAACGGCTTGAGCTGCAGCTTCTTGCTCGAACAACCAAGAGTGTCGCGCCAACCGCTGCCGGGGCAGCTCTCTTGAACGACCTGTCTCCCGCGCTCGAGCAGATTGATCGTGCTCTCAACAGAGCCCGAAGCGTTCGTCAGCGACCTGCTGGGCGCCTTCGAATTGTAATGTCCCGGTCGGCGGCGGTGATGGTATTGCTGCCGAAGCTGACGGCATTCGTCGAGGCCTATCCTGACATCGTCCTCGACGTTGTCACCGTCACCGGCCCCGTAGACCTTGTTGCGGGCGAGTTCGATGCCGGTATTCAGCTCGGCGAGTACATTCAAAAGGATATGATCGCCGTGCGGGTCACGCCGGAATTGCGACTGGCGGTGGTTGGATCGCCTCGTTATTTCGCGTCACGACGCATTCCGCAAAAACCAAAGGATCTCAATGATCATCGCTGCATAACCTTGCGTCTTCCGAGCGGTCCATATCGATGGGAATTCGAGCAGGGGCGAAAGTCGGTCACGATCAGCGTGAACGGCCCGCTCATCATCGACGATACGCACTTGGTGATTCAGGCGGTGCTCGCTGGAATTGGCATCGGGCTCGCCTATGAAGAGCAGGTCGCTGAGCACTTGGCGAAGCGTCGGCTTATCCGCGTCCTGGAGGATTGGACGCCGCCAATTCCCGGCTTCTTCATGTATTACCCCAGTCGTCAACATCAGCCAGCTGCGCTGGCTGCACTCGTGAACGCGCTGCGGCTCTCTTGACAGGAATTTGCTTCAGGCCCGCGGAATCCTGCGTGGGCCGCCTCGTTTGCGCCGAATGAGTTGCACGGGTCTCCGGGAGCCGTGAAGGCGCATGCGCGATCGGATTTCGGTCTCGCGCCTCTCCTCCAGTTCGATTTTCGAACGCGCCGCGCCGCAGCCGGCAAACCATAAACTCAATCATCGCAAGTGCTTAGAGCCGCGCATCGGGGCTGGCACACAATCTGCGTTTCCCACTCGCATCTCACGCCTTGCGGCGGGGGGAGGACAACAAGCGAGATTGGGAGGAATGCATGAGTGGGAACAAGACCAACTCCGCACGTCGACACGAGAGTCTCGACGCGGTGGTCATCGGTACGGGCGTAGCTGGCCTTTACCAGCTCTACAAGCTGCGCGACGAGCTGGGTCTCAAGGTCAAGGCGTTCGACGCGGCAACCGGTGTCGGTGGAACGTGGTACTGGAATCGCTATCCTGGCGCGCGCTTCGACTCCGAGGCCTACATCTACCAGTATCTGTTCTCCGAAGAGCTCTACAAAGGCTGGAGCTGGAGCGAACGTTTCCCCGGCCAACCCGAGATCGAACGCTGGCTCAATTATGTTGCCGACAAGCTCGACCTGCGTAAGGACATCCGCTTCAGCACGACGATCACCTCCGCCGTCTACAATGAGGCGACGCAGCGCTGGACGATCACGACCGACAGCGGCGAGGTCATTGACACGCAATTCCTGATCACGTGCACCGGCATGCTGTCGGCGCCACTGACATCCGTGTTTCCCGGACAGGAGACGTTCAAGGGCAAGCTCGTTCACACCGGCCGCTGGCCGAAGCAGGAGCTCGATCTTGCCGGCAAGCGCGTCGGCGTCGTCGGTAACGGGGCGACCGGCATCCAGGTGATCCAGACCATCGCAAGCGAGGTCGGCAGCCTGAAGGTGTTCGTGCGCACGCCGCAATACATCATCCCGATGAAGAATCCGAAATACGGCCCGAAGGAGGTCGAGGCCTACAAAGCGCGCTTCAAGGAGTTCCGCGAGACGCTTCCCCATAGCTTCACCGGCTTCGAGTACGACTTCACCAACGGCAACTGGAAGGACCTGACCAGCGAGCAACGCCATGCAGTGCTGGAGAAGATCTGGGACGAGGGCTCGCTGCGGCTGTGGCTCGCCTCGTTCGCAGAGATGTTCTTCGAGGAGGACGTCAGCGAGGAAATCTCCGAATTCGTCCGCAGGAAGATGCGCGCGCGACTCAAGGATCCGAAACTGTGCGAGACTCTGATTCCAACCGACTACGGCTTCGGGACGCATCGCGTTCCGCTCGAGACCAACTATCTCGAAGCGTATCATCAGCCGAATGTCGAGCTGGTGAGCGTCAAGGACAATCCGATCAGGCGGATCACGCCCGCAGGCCTCGAGCTTGCTGATGGGACGACGTACAATTTCGACGTCATCATCCTCGCGACCGGCTTCGACGCCGGCTCGGGCGCGCTTACCCGCATCGACATCCGCGGCCGCGACGGCCGTTCGCTGAAGGACGAATGGAGCCGCGATATCCGTACCACCATGGGGTTGCAGGTCCATGGCTATCCCAACATGTTCACGACCGGAGCGCCGCTGGCACCCTCCACCGCCCTGTGCAACATGACGACGTGTCTTCAACAGCAGGTCGAGTGGATCAGCGACTGCATTGGCTATCTGCGCAAGAACGAGCTGAGCGTCATCGAGCCGACGCGGGAAGCGCAGGATGCCTGGGTCGCCCATCACGACGAGATCGCGAGCGCGACTCTCGTGACCAAGACTCACTCCTGGTACATGGGCTCCAACGTCGAGGGCAAGCCGCGCCGACTGCTGTCCTACATCGGCGGCGTCGGGACCTATCGCAAGAAGTGCGATGAAGTCGCCGCCGCCGGCTACCAGGGCTTCGCCAAGCAATAAGCACCGCAAACAGGGCCGCGCGATCCGTCGCGTGAGCGCGGCCTCGCTTTTTGCATCTCGCCAACACAGAACGGAGAAACATATGCGCAAGGAATTCACTGTCGACGCCGACGCAATCCTCAATGAGACCGTCGCGAACGGGAACGGTGTGCCGGGCGTCGTCGCCATGGTGACGGATCGCAACGGCAACATCTACGAAGGCGCCGCAGGCAAGCGTCGGACCGACAAGCCGGAGGCGATGACGACCGATTCGAGCTTCGCCATCTTCTCGACCACCAAGGCAATGACCGGCACCGCCGCACTTCAGCTGATCGAAGAGGGCCGGCTCGATCTCGATGCTCCCGCCAAGACATATGCGCCCGATCTCGGCAAGCTGCAGGTGATCGACGGCTTCGACGCCAAGGGCCAGCCCAGGCTGCGGGCGCCGAAGCGCGAGCTGACCACGCGCATGCTGCTGCTGCACATCGGCGGCTTCGGCTACGATTTCTTCAACGAAAACTATTTGCGCCTGGCGACCGAGCACGGACAGCCGAGCGTGATCACCTCGTCAAAGGCCTCACTCATGACGCCGCTACTGTTCGATCCCGGCTCGAAGTGGGAGTACGGAACGAACATCGATTGGGTGGGGCAGGTCGTCGAGGGCATTACCGGCAAACGGCTGGGCGAGGTCTTCGCCGAGCGCATCTTCAAGCCGCTCGGAATGGCGAACACGACGTTCGAGATCAACGATGCCGTCCGCAGCAAGCTCGCCGGCGTGCACGCCCGCAACGCCGACGGCTCGCTCGCGCCGATGGATTTCGAGTTGCCGGCGAGCCCCGAGGTCCATATGGGCGGCCACGGCCTCTACAGCACGGTCGGAGACTACATGCGGTTCATCCGGATGTGGTTGAACGACGGCAATGGCCCACACGGCCGCGTGCTGAAAGCGGAGACCGTGAAGATGGCGGAAAGGAACCACCTCGGCGATCTCAAGGTGACGGCGCTGCCGGGCGTGATCAAGTCGCTCTCCAACGATGCCGAGTTCTTCCCGGGACAATCGAAATCGTGGGCGTTCACGTTCATGGTCAATGACGAGGACGCACCGACGGGCCGCCCCGCGGGTGCGCTCGGCTGGGCGGGCCTGGCAAACCTGTTCTACTGGATCGACCGGCAGAATGGCTTCGGCGGCTACTGGGCAACCCAGATCCTGCCGTTCGGCGATCCGGATTCGTTCACCGGATATATGCGTTTCGAGACCGCGTTCTACGACGCCCTGCACCGGCGCAAGGCCGCGTAAGCGCGTTGTCAGGTTAGGGCATTCGGCGCGCCTTTCGGCTTCACGGCTTTCGCAGTGTGGTCGGAGGCGCGCCTAAGTTGCGCCCTGATCCGGTTGTCAGTTGCGTCTCGGCATGGAATGGTTTCAAAATCAGGCAATAAAGCTTGGGGTCCCCCAACAACAAGAAGATCTTGGACCGCTCAGCGCGTCAAAGGAGGAAGCGTGTTGGGGCAGACGCCAGAGGAAGCCTTTGCCAATCCAGGCATTGAACGCGCCGTCCTGACCAGCTGGGAGCGCTTCATGTCCGGGAGCGGCGCCGGCGGGCAGGTCGTTCGGCCCGCGATCAACGAGTCCTGGCGGCGGAGCCAACAATCGGCCGTGGACTATCGGCGCAGCCAGGCGCCTCTACCGATGAACGACGACCGGCTGCACCGCCTGCTCGACAAGCGCACCCGCCTGGTCCACGCCGGCGCTTCGACCATGGCGCTGGCGCGCGACTACATGCTCGAAACCGGCACGGTGATGGTGCTGACCGATGCCGATGGCATCGTGTTGCGCCTGGAAGGCGATACCAGGCTCGCGCTGCGCAATGCCGTGGAGAAGACGCATCTGTTGCCCGGCAGCAATTGGAGTGAGGCGACTTGCGGCACCAACGCGATCGGCACGGCGCTGCAGACCGGCCAGGCTATCCAGGTCCATGCCACCGAGCATTTCTGCTCCGGGATTCAGCGCTGGACCTGCTCGGCCTCCGTCATCCGCGATCCCATCGACGGCGCAGTCATCGGGGCCATCGACATTTCCGGGCTGTCCGATTCCTACGGGCGGCAGGCTCTCGCACTGGCGATCTCGGCGGCCGCGCGCATCGAGGCACATCTGCTTCAGATGGAGATGGACGCCCGCTACCGGCTTCTTGATCAGTGCTTCTGGATGGTGCCTGCCGCGGACCGCCACCACACGGTGCTGTTCGATAGTGCCGGGCGCCCGTTCAAGGCCAACGGCGAGATGGCGCAGATCATGCGCGACCTCGGCGCGCCACGGGGCCAGCCTGACTTTCCTCAGATCGGGACCAGCGATGACCGTCCCTGGGGTACGTCACGCCCGGCCTGGATCAAGGAGGAGTGGCTGCGGCCGGTGGTCTACCAGGGTGAACATCTCGGCACGGTCATGGTCGCGCCAAAGCCGGTGGCCGCGAGCAGGACGTGCCTGCCGCTTGCGCGCGAAGGGACGCATGCATTCGCAAGCGTCGTCCACGGCAATGCGAGGATGCATGCGGTGGTCGAGACGTGCCGTCGCGTCGCCGCGACCTCCGCGCCCGTCCTGCTCCTTGGTGAGACCGGCGTCGGCAAGGAGATATTTGCCCAAGGCATCCATGCGGCATCGCCTCGGCGCGAACGTCCCTTCGTCGTCGTCAATTGCGGCAGCGTCTCGCGCGAGCTGCTCGCCAGCGAGCTGTTCGGCTATGTGGAGGGTGCTTTCACCGGCGCGCGTCGCGGCGGCTCCGCTGGAAAGATCGAAGCCGCTTCAGGCGGAACTCTTTTCCTCGACGAGATCGGCGAATTGCCGCTCGACCTCCAGCCCATGTTGCTGCGGGCGCTGGAAAGCGGCGAGATCAACCGCATCGGCGAGACCACGACGCGCAGGGTGGACTTCAGGCTCGTCGCTGCAACGAACCGCGAGCTGCAAATCGAGGTCAATGAACGGCGCTTCCGCAAGGATCTCTACTACAGGCTGGCGGTGGTCCCGGTCGTCGTGCCTCCCTTGAAGGAGCGGCCGGATGACATTCCGATGCTGGTCGAACACTTCGTTGCTCAGGCAAGGACGCGCTATGGCCTCGGCGATCGCAGTTTCACGCCGCAGGCGCTTGCGCGCCTGCAAGGTTATGACTGGCCCGGTAACGTGCGCGAGCTGCGTAATCTGGTCGAAAGCCTGATGTTGACCGGGGACGGGGACGTGATCGAAGTTTCGAATCTGCCCGACGTCATCCCCCAGACGGAATTGCGTGCCGGAGACGACCAGGGCCTGTCGCTCGCCGAATCTTCCGAGCGCGATCTCATCGCGCGCACGCTGCGCTCATGCAACGGTCATGTGGCAGCCGCCGCGTCCGCGCTCGGTCTCGCCAAGAGCACCGTCTATGCCAAGCTGCGCCGCTACGGCATTCGTCCCGACCTGGGCTCCGCAAACGACCCCGCCTGAAGTCAGGGTCCGAACCGAGGCGTCGCGGGCCACGTCCGCCGTCGCTGTTCGCGAAAACGCGCCCGTAGCTCAGCCGGATAGGGCATCAGAGTCTTGCCGTGGCTCGGAGACTGTTTGCCAGTTCTTCGGAGTTTCTCAGATACCTGTCGACTGCAAACGCGATTTGTCGTTGCCGCACACGATCTACTCATTCCCGCTCCATCATGTTGGCGATCGCCTTGATGCGGCTTCTGGCGTATTTCGGCAGGCCGGCGCTCAGCGAATCGCCGCTGTTGAAGGAGCTCTTGCCCATGAGCAGTTGCGCGGGCACGAGGTTTCGCAGAACGGGTGTATTGCTGTATTCCCTTTGCTTGTTGAGCACGTCGTTCCTGACCGCAATCAGGATGTAGACCGTTGCGATGGCGGCTTCCCGCTCAGTCGGATGCTGTTGCAGAACCGCAAGCAGCTTGCCGAACTGGATGACCTGGTTCACCCAAAAGATGTTCTGCTCGAGCGCGCTGGTGACTGTGGAGTCGAGGCCTGTCAGGGTCGGCAGCTCGGCAAGGCGCGGCTGCGTGACCAACATGATCTCACTCAGGAACTCGATGAAATCCGGAATCGGCTTTTTGCTCTCCTCGCGCAGCTTGTTGGCAAGCTGAATGCCCGCCGGAATTTTCCCTTCGAACACGTAGCGGGACCGCACGCAGATCGCGTTCGCGTCCTCGCACCAGCGGCGATCCGGCGGACGGTTCTGCGCGGCGCCCGCGTCTTTGCCGGGAACATCATCGGCCGCCGTGATCGGCCAGTGCTTGACTGCCGGATCGATCTGCTCGAGGAACGCGACATTCGCATACCGCGCCAGATCCAATGCCGCTGCCGGTTTTGGAAGTCGAAACCGGGCCTCCGCCTGGTAGACCGAGAGCTTCAGCTTCGTTTGCTGATTGAGCGTGGGCTCAACGAAGCTCGGGAAGAGCGAGAGGAAGCGCCGCTGAACCGGACGTGAGCGGGCCCAATCGTCGAAAGGAATGAGCTCGGTCGAAGAATCGGCGAGTTTGTCGTTGCGTTGGTCCGCGAAGACGACGGTGCGCGGTTTGATCTGTGCGATCGGAATGCTGGCGACGGCGGGCACGTCCTCCAGCTGGAATTCCTGCGCGACCGCACCTGTGCAAGCGGCCACGCAGGCGGCGATGAGGACTGCGACACGGTGAAGTCTCATGGGTCAATGCTCAATTCAGGCGCCGCCAGAAATAATCGGGATCGACTCGGAGCGGCGGTCGCGGGAGGCGGTCCTCGTCATCGGGAGGTCCGCGCCAGGACGGATATTCGCGCGGACCAAGACGCCAGGTCGGGAATGGAAAGGGCAACCGGTTATCGCCGTAATGGCGGTTGTCGTAGGACCACTGCTGGAATGGCCCGTCGTCTTCGTCACGACCGCCACGATGGGCGTAGCTTTCTGCACGCGAGACGATCCGAAATTGCGTATCATCGATTCTACCCGACGGATCTCTCTTGAGATACTCGGTGAAAGCGCGGCCGGAGCCGGGCGGTGAAGGATCGCCGGTATGGGGATCGATCGACAGGGGAACGAGCTGACGCAGTGCTTCGCGCGAAGGGCCGTTCAATGCCATCTTGGGAGCGTGCAGCTCCCAGGCCGCCTGCACGATCGGCTCGAACATCGGCAGCGCCACTTTTGATCCGGTTTGGCCGCTGCCAAGGGAGCGGCGCCCGCCATCGCTGTTGTCGTAGCCGACCCAGATCGCGATGGTAACGTCATTTGTGAAGCCGACGAACCAGGCGTCGACCGCATTATCAGTGGTACCAGTCTTGCCGCCGACAAAGGGCGAAAGATGCTTCACCACACGCGCGGTTCCGCGCGCGAGCACGCCCTGCAGCATTGATTTCAACTGGTAAAACGATGCGCGGTCGGCCGAGCCGATCCAGTCCACCGCACGCGGATCGTGCCGGTAGATTGGTCGGCCGTCCTGTTCGATCGTTTCGATCGCATGGGGCCGGGGCCGGGCGCCCTCGTTGGCGATCGCTGCATAGAACGCCGCAAGGTCGATGAGCCGCACGGTTTGGGCACCGAGCACGAACGGGTAGTAGCGCATGCAGTCCTTGTAGAGCTGCGCTTCCATCGCTAGCTCGCAGACCCGGTCGAGGCCTCGCTCGGCACTGTCGTCGAGACCGGACGCGAGCAGTTGCACGGTGGCGAGATTGCGGGAGTTTTCCAGCGCACGCCGCAGTGTAATGGCACCCAGAGCGCCGCCGTCATAGTTCTTCGGCGACCAGAAATCGCCCCGGCGCGCGTGGACCGTCGCGCCGATCGGTGTCAGCGTAATGGGTTCGTCCATCACCAGCGTGTTGGGCTGCAATCCCTTGCGAAGGGCGGCGAGATAGGTCAGCGGCTTCAAGGTGGAGCCGGGTTGGCGCTGGCTCTGGACGACGCGGTTGAGCTGGCTTGCCGGATACGAAAAGCCGCCCGCCATCGCGAGAATGCGGCCGGTTTCGTTCCCGAGTACGAGTGCCGCTCCCTGCACGTTCGGTCGAATACGCAGATCGGCACGCGCCGCTTCCTTGCCCTTGGCTTCGCGCAGTTGCACGTAGACCACATCGTACGGCTTGAGGCCGCGCTGGATCGCGGCGCTCCAGGTGTTCAGCGGCAGGATTCTTCCGTCGGTCAGGCCGACGTTGATCGCGTGGCCACGCTTGCCACGCGCATTCTCCAGGACGACCGCCGAGTCCCAGTGAACGTCGTAGAGAGGTAGCCGTGTCGCCTTCAACGCCGCGAGCCAAGCCGGTTCCGTGGCCTTCAGGTCTGCCGCAATGCGACGGACGGCATCGGAAATGTTCGCCTCGGGTCCCTCAAATTTGTAGCGGCCGGTATTCAGCTCGTACCGCGCGAGGCCCTCCTGCAATGTCGCTTCGACTACGCGCTGCAAGGCCGAGTTGATGGTCGAGCGCACCGTGTAGGAGGCGTTGGTGAGAGTATCAAGGCCTGCGACTAACTTCGCCTCGCGGGCGATGTGATCGACGAAGTGAAAGCCGAAGTCCCGTCGCGTCGGCCGGTACTCCGCCAGCTGCGGCAATACTGCTTTCGCCGCGGCGTCGTCGATCATGGCGTCGTCCTGCATGCGGCCGAGCACGTAGGCAAGGCGCTCGCGCGCGCGCTCGGGGTGGTGGTCGGGGTTGAAGTAGTTCGGTCCCTTGGCGAGCCCGGCGAGGAGGGCGCCCTCGACGGCGGAGAGCGCCTTGGCCGGTTTGCCGAAATAGCTGCGCGCCGCCATCTCGATGCCCCAGGCTCCGCGACCGAGATAAATCGAGTTGAGATAGAGCTCGAGGATTTCCGCCTTGGTCAGGGCGCGCTCCATCCGCGAGGCAACGATCATTTCACGCAGTTTTCTTTCGTAAGTGATGTCGTTACCAACCAGCAGGTTCTTGGCGACCTGCTGCGTAATGGTCGAGCCTCCCTGCGGCCGGCCCGGGTGCGTGAAGTTGCCGATGAAGGCGCGGACCAGTCCGCGCTCGTCAATGCCGGCGTGTTGGAAGAAGCGCTTGTCCTCGGCGGCGATAAATGCGTTGCGTACCGCTTCCGGGATATCCGCAAGCTTGACCGAGATGCGGCGGTTGTTAGGCGCGTAAATCTCAGCAAGCTGCTCGCCCTTGTTGTCGAGGACTTCGCTGGTGCCAGAAAGCCTGAGGTGCTCAAGCTGCGCCGCGTCGGGCAGATCCTTGACCGCGCTGTTGTAGAAGGTGATGACCTGACCGAGATCGACCGGAGAGTCTTCCACGTTTTCGACCTTGCAGAACTGCCTATAGGCCACCTGGAGGTCGGCCAGATTCAGTCCTTTGAGCGCCTTGATCTCGCTGCTCAACGCCTCCTTGTCATCCATGGCAGTGGCAATCAGATCGTCCAGGTTGATGTCCTCGATGTCGAAAGCCTTGCGCATGTGGGCGCAGCCGGCACTCAAAAGCTCCGCCACCTCGAAGCGGTCGCGCACCGCATCGAACTCCGTCTTGATCCCATCCGGCCGGGTAGTGACCTGGCTGAAGGCAAGCGCCGTGGCGAAGATCTTGATGAGTATCGAGTCCATGACCGGCCGACGGTCGAAAAAGCCGCCTCCGCAAGGTCGTAGAACAATAACAAACAAGACTGTGTTGAGGAAAAAGTTCCTGAGGAGCCCGCCGCCCGCTTCTTCGGTCCTTCATGATTGCTCCGACTTGGCCTCGCCGCGGAACCAATGCCGAGGCCCGTGCGTTTTAGAAAGACCGAATTGGCAGCGCACTCATGAATGCCTCTCTTCCAGTCGTGCTTGCCGTGGCGCTCCTCAGCGCCGCCATCGCCACGATGCCTGCGGACGCTGCTCCTCGAAAAAGCACAGCCGGACACTTGCCGCAGTCTCCCCTGCAGCTAGCGTCGCTCAGCCACCCACGGACAGATTTTTGGCCTGCGACGTCCGGGTGCGGGATTATCTTCGCGAAGGCGGAGCGGTGACACGGGTGACCAAGATCGAAGTGGACGATGCCCGACTGCAGTTGAACATTCAGCATGAGTACGGGGAGGCGGGAAAGTCGTCTCGAAAATACCTCCGCGGGGACACTGAAGAAGAGATGCGCAAAAATCTGCGCGGAATATTGGATGAGTTCGCTGCGGCTGCGAAGGCGGCAACGGCTGGTCGCGCTTGGTATGTGGTCGCTGCTCGCAAGGTCATGCCGGACTCCCGCGACGGTTCGGGCGAGACCACGAGTCCGTGGACGGCCGTCGTCCTCGCGGATTTCGACGGAAAATGCAGACCTATCACGTTCTATCAGTCTGTCGACCGGACCAAGCTCGATCCTGAACTGAACAAGAAATTGGATGAGTGAAGCTTTGCGCCTGGATTGATTTGCAGTCGTAGCGACCGTGCCTGGCGGTAGGAGGCGCGGTGAGGTGCTCAACTGCCGTCGTCGCCGGTGAGTCTGCAGTATTGGCGACGAGGCGCGGCTTTCATCGCCTTTAGGACACGTTTGGGCAGCCATGCTAAAACGCTTTGGAAAGCAATAAGGCTGTTGCTGCCCAAACGTTTCTTTAGTCCACTGAAATCACTCGCTTCTGACCCGTCCCCAGGGAGCGCCATCTCTTTCGTTTGCAATCGCAAAAATCAAGCGCCGCCGTTGCAGCGCTTTGCGTGGCTTACCGGATCCTTGTCACCACGTCGGGTCGGTTCTTCTCGAGCCAGGCCACGGCCTCCGGTCCGTCGACGACGCACTCGAAGGTTTCCCAGGTCGGGTCCTCCAGGGATTCTGATTGCAGTCGCTTCGCCGCATACTCAACGAGGTCGTGCAGCCGTTCGTATCCACGTCGGCCCTCGAGGGAATCTGCAATCGCGGTACTGGCCCATCCTCGTTGGGCCAAGTCGATAATGCTCGGAGCGTCAGTCTCGCTGAACCAGGGTGTGGCATCGAACTCGATGCAGCGGACATTATCGGCTGTATGGCAAGTAGCGTGGATCATTGGATGCCTCCATTCGCCGGCTGACAACCTGCCCAGCATTGACCCTTTCACATCGCTGCCTCGCTACGCCCTCAGGCCTTGACCAAGTCCCCCAGCAGGTTCGCCGCCACCGTCAGCTTGGCGAGCGTCAGGCCGCTGGCAGCAATCTCCTCGACCGAGCTGCGGATGCGCGTCGCTTGGGGGTGAGCCGCGAGCCAGGTCTCGACGGCCTGCTGGCCGGACTGGCCGGTCGCCAGCATATCCGCGGCCAGTCTTCTTTCGGCGCCAGCGATCTGCTCAACGGCGCGATCGATGGCTATACGTTCGAAATAGTCGTTTGCCGGCACGTGGCGCGCGGCGGCGATGATGCGGTCGAGACGGAAATTCGCCTCGGCGGCAAAGAAGGTCGCGGCGGCGTCGCCAATGGGGCGGGTGGTGCGCTCGGCGACCGTCACGATATCGGGTGCCGAGACCAGGGCGTCGAGATCGGCGAGCTCGCCGGCAAGGCCGGCCGGGACGCCAGCGTCGGTCAGGTCCTGCCGACGCTTGGCGCGTGCGGCCTGCAAGTCCGGCGGCAGGGTAGTGTCGAGCGCGGCGACAATCTGGCGGATCGCCGGGCCGAAGCGCGCGACCACGGCCTCCAGCCCGCCCTTGAAATCGACATTGCGCACGTACCAGACCATGCGCGAGAGCAGGAGGTCCTGCACGGAAGCGTAGAGGGACAGCTGCACCTGCCCGTCGATGCAGGCGTCGAGTGCATCGATCGCATCATTGAGCCCCTTCAGACCGTAGCATTCATCGACCGCCACGTAGGCCATGACGATGGTCGGGATATCGGCGTCCGTCTCGTCGATCAGGCGTACGACACAGGCCGGGCCGCCGCGGTTGATCACCGCATTGGCGAGGCTGGTCGCGATGATCTCCCGCCGCAGACGATGCAGTTCGGCCGCTGTCGGGAACTTGTCCTGAATCTCGCGCGGAAAATACTGGGACAACTCGCGGGCAAGATAGGGATCATCGGGCACGCTGGTGACGAGCAGGTCATCGTAGAGGGTCAGTTTGGCGTAGGCGAGCAGCACCGCAAGCTCGGGCCGCGTCAGGGACTGGCCGCGCCGGGTGCGCTCGGTGAGCGCTGCGTCGTCGGGCAAGTACTCCACCGCGCGGCTGAGCAAGCCGCGCTGCTCGAGCGACTGTATCAGGCGGGCGAGGAAGCCGGCCTCGGCCACGCCCCTGCGCTCGGCGAGCGAGAGCGCCAGCGTCTGCAGATAGTTGTTGCGCAGCACCAGCGTACCGACTTCGTCGGTCATTGCGGCAAGCAGGCTGTTGCGGTCAGCGAAGCTGAGGCGTCCCTCGCGCTCGGGGCGCGCCAGCGCGATCTTGATATTGACCTCGACGTCGGACGTGTTCACGCCGGCCGAATTGTCGATAGCGTCGGTGTTGAGCTTGACGCCCTTCTGCGCCGCTTCAATGCGGCCACGCTGGGTGACGCCGAGGTTGGCGCCTTCGCCGATCACCCGCGCGCGCACGTCGCCACCCGCGACGCGGATCGGATCGTTGGCGCGGTCCCCAACCTGATCGTCGCTCTCCGCCGACGCGCGAATATAGGTGCCGATGCCGCCAAACCACAGCAAGTCCACGCGCGCTTTCAGGATTGCCGTCATCACCTCGAACGGCGTCGCCTGCGGTTTAGCGAGATCCAGCAGTGTGCGCACTTCCGGAGCGAGCGGGATCGCCTTGAGCGAGCGCGAGAACACGCCGCCGCCTTGCGAGATCAGCGACTTGTTGTAGTCCTGCCAACTCGACCGCGGCAGGTCGAACAGACGCTTACGCTCATGGAAGCTGATCGCCGGATCGGGCGAGGGATCGATGAAGATGTCGCGATGATCGAAAGCCGCGACGAGCCTCGTCGTCGGCGAGAGCAGCATGCCGTTGCCGAAGACGTCGCCGGACATGTCGCCGACGCCGGCAACGGTGAACGGCGTGGTCTGAATGTCGGTGCCGAGCTCGCGGAAGTGGCGCTTGACCGCCTCCCAGGCGCCGCGCGCCGTGATCCCCATCTTCTTGTGATCGTAACCCTGGCTGCCGCCGGATGCGAAGGCATCGCCGAGCCAATGGTTCTTCTCGGCCGAGATCGCGTTGGCGACGTCGGAGAAGGTGGCGGTGCCCTTGTCGGCGGCTACGACGAGATAGGGGTCGTCACCGTCATGCCGCACGGTCAGGTCGGGCGGCACCACGATGTCGCCGCCGAGATTGTCGGTGAGTTCGAGCAGCGAACGAACGAAGATGCGATAGGCTTCCGTGCCCTCCGCTAGCCACGCCTCGCGATCGGAGGGCGGTGGCAGGCGCTTGGGTACGAAGCCGCCTTTGGCCCCGACCGGCACGATCACGGCGTTCTTGACCTGCTGCGCTTTCACCAGGCCGAGGATTTCGGTGCGGAAATCCTGCGGCCGATCGGACCAGCGCAAGCCACCGCGCGCAACCTTGCCGAAGCGCAGGTGGATACCTTCGACACGAGGTGAATAGACGAAGATCTCGTAGAGAGGTCGTGGAGCGGGCAAGTCGTCGATCCGGCGCGCCTCGAACTTGAAGGAGATCACCGGACGCGGATGTCCATCCTCGCCGATCTGCCACAGATTGGTGCGAACGGTTGCCTGCACCAGATTGGTGAAGCGGCGCAGGATGCGGTCTTCGTCGAGCGAGGCGACGGATTTGAGCTGCTCCTCGATCTCGGCAAGGAGAGTTGCCTCGCGCGCTGAACGTTCGCGATCGGTAAGGATAAGATGCGGATCGCGGCTAACCTGGAACAGTGCGACGAGGTTGGCCGTGATCGCGGCGTTCTTGCGCAAGGTCTCCCACATATAGTCCTGGGTGAATGGGGCACGGATCTGGTGCAAATAGCGGGACAGCGCCCGGATGGTCGAGACTTCCCGCCAGCCCAGGGCCGTGCGCAGGATCAAGGCATTGTACCCGTCGGATTCGGCGCGGTCGGTGACCACTGCCATGATCGAGGCTTCTAGGCGATGGCTGAAGTCCGGGCTGATCTCGATCGGCTGGCCGTCGCTGGTGTCGATCGTCATGTCGTGCAGCCAGACCGGGGCGGGCCGGTTACCGGGCACGATCTGATAGGTGCGTTCGTTGACCACGCGCAGGCCGTGATTTTCGATCACCGGCACGCGGTAGGACAGCGACAGCGGTGCGGCGTCCGAGAAAACTTTGAGGCCGAAGCGCCTGGGATTGCCCTCGCCTCCGAAGCGGTGAACGGAAATCGTTACCGGGCGCGCCGGCGTGAGCTTCTCGATGGTCGCGATATCGGCGATCGCCTGTTCTGCCGTGAATACCTCGGTATAGCCGCCGCTAAAGGCCTGGGCATAGCGATTGGCGAGCATGCGTGCCCGCATGCCATCGGTCGACGCAGTGAGCGCGGCCTTCAGCTTGTCGGCCCAGGTCGCGGCAATGGCGCTGATTCCGGCTTCGAGCGCGGCGCGTTCGACGAGGGGAGTTTTGCCTTCATAGCGCCCGATGATGTAGTGGACGCGCGCAAGCGCCCCCTCAGGGAATGCTACGTAGGAGGCCGACAGGGTCCCCTTGTAGGCCTGCGCCAGGAAGGCGCCGACACGCGTGCGCACATTGGTGTCGTACTTGTCGCGTGGAATGAAGGTGAGGACGGATACGAAGCGATCAAACTTGTCGACGCGCGCCAGCGCCCGGACGCGGGGGCGCTCGTAGAGGATCAGGACCTCGATGACGAAATTGTTCAGAGTGTCGACGTCGATCTGGAATAGTTCGTCACGTGGATAGTCTTCGAGAATATGCATGAGCGCTTTGCCGGAATGGCCGCTCGGGTCGAAGCCCGCGCGCTGGAGCACCCCCGAAACTTTGTGGCGCACATAGGGGATCTGTCGTACCGAACGGGTATAGGCGCCGGAGGTGAAAAGGCCGACGACGCGCAGTTCGCCCTCGAGCCGACCGTCGGGCGTATAGAGCTTGATACCCACATAATCCATCCGGATGCGACGATGGACGCGGCTGGAGACATTGGCCTTGATGACGATCAGCAGCGTCGGCTCGCGCATGAACTCGCGAATTTCCGTCGTCATCACCACCATTTCCGTGCCGCGGCGCAGCACCTTCACGTCGGGATCGCGCAAGATGCCGAGGCCTTCGCCGGTTGTAATGTCGTCGGACGCATCGCTGTCGGACGAGAAGCGATATTCACGCACGCCGAGGAAGGTGAAATTGTCCGCGCAGAGCCATTGCAGGAACTGGCTTGCTTCGGCGACCTCGTCGATCGGCAGCGGCGGCGGATTGGAAGAGAAAGTTTTGATCGCTTCCTCGACGCGGTCGCGCATGGCGCGCCAGTCGGTGACGCAGGCGCGGACGTCGTTCAACGTGCTGGTGAGGCCCTCGATCAGCTTCTTGCGATCCGCATCGGCGTCCAGGCGAGTGATGTGGAGATGAATCAGGCTTTCGCGCGTGCCCTTTGCTCCCTCCGGCAGTGATTCGCCGTAGAAGCGCAGCAGCTTGCCCTGGTCATCGCGCTCCACGGCGATGATCGGATGAGCGACAAGGGTGACTTCGATGCCCTGCTCGATGAGCTCCGCCATGGTGGAGTCGAACAGGAAAGGCATGTTGTCGTTGAGAATTTCGAGCACGGAAATCTCGCGCCCGTCGGGCAGCACCGGATTGAAGACGCGGATATCGGCGCGGCCGGCCGTGCGCCGCTGCACGTGCTCCCAGGCTTGCTCCGCCAGGAGAGCAAGCGAGGCTGCATCGTAATTGGCGAGATCCTCGGCATTGGTGTAGCCGAACAGAGGCTCGGCAAAGGCCCGGGGGCTCTTGCCTGCTGGCACGCTGCCTGCTGCATCGCGGATCAGGGTTGCCCGGGCCTTGTCGTCACGCCACACCATCGTGTCCTCCATTTGCCGCGCCGTCCGACCGCTGCCGCGATCATCAGCTTGATTCTGGAGTGCATCTCTTCGAGCGCCGCGATCGAGTGCCACGCGAAAGTCTCGGTCTCGAAGCGTCGACGGCTTCCGGCAACATACTACGTTCCAAGAGCGAAAGGTGCACGCTGTCGTGAGGTGTGTTGAATTTTCTTGACGACAGCGGGTGGGACCCGAAGTCTGCGCCAACGGCGGTCGAACGCCTGGACAGGAAAAATCACATGCAATTTCAATTATGTATGAGTTCGTTGTTTTGTCCTGAACGGCACGCCATTTTCCGATTTCGCGCGCTTCAGTACGATTTCGCCGCTGTCATCATGCGTGCCCTCAGTTGCGGGCAAGCGGCTTGGCAATTTCGCGAATGCAATCGGCAAACACCTGTGCCACGGGGCTCAGCATTCGGCCCGTCAACCCGTTGCCCCGTGAAACGCCGGGAGCAACCGGAACATCAGCCGCCCCAGCGGTCCCGGATCTTGTCCGACTACAACGCCAACCCACACGCCTGCCGGATGGCGATCTGAACCGGCGAAGGTGGCAACGCCGGATCAAACTCGACCTTCGGCAGCAGCGGAGGCTGTGCCATGAAGCGCGGCCGCTTCCCCCGGTGGGGTTGCGCGGCATGAACAAGGAACGGATGGCACAGATAGACGCCGCCGGCCGCACCGGTCGCCAGTTCGACCTCGCAATCTGCGGTCGAGGCGTAGTCCTCGGCAGAGAGCTGCCGGAGCGTCGCGCCTGCGTCGCCATAGGGCAGCAGCTCCCGCGCGATGGTGGCATGCGAGCCTTTCCGTATCCTCGTGGGCGCATCATCCGGGCCGACATCCGAGAACAGGAAGAGCATCAGCAGCGCACGTCCGTTGCTTTTCACATTGGCACGCCACTCCATGAAATCCGGAGTGGCGGTGCCAAAGCTCATGTCCACATGCCAGCCGTCATCACCGGGGGATTCCGCGGAAGGGAAGCGGATCGGAAAGGTTCCGAGAGCCCTGGGCGCAAGCCAGCGCCCTTCGCCCGCGAGTTGATCGTAGGCTTTGTGCAGGGACGGCCCGTTCGCGGCTTCAGTGAATGGGGGCGAAGCCTTGGCGCCCACCCGGATAACGGGTTTGGTCCAGTGTTCGGGTTCGTCCGGCGACAGGCCAATATCCGCCCACAGCTCGTCCCTGCACCGCTTTGCAAGCTGGGCGCTGAAGGCATGTTCGATCTTGATGAAACCGTCGTCGATGAAGTTCTGGACCTGACGGGGCGTCAGGCCAGCCTGCTCGGTCTTGGGCATTGCACATTCTCCGTTCGGCTGCGCATCAAGCGCAGCCGTTTGATCTGATTGGCGCGGATGCGCCGGAACGACGTCAGTCGTTCAGATCAGCGGGAAGAATGTGGACATGAACATCATGGTGGGAACGTATACCGCGGCGGCGCGTGGAATCAAGGTTCGCCCGACCTCGCATCCCAAACAAAGGCGAGGCTCGGACACGCGTGCGGTTGCGGCTACGGATGTCCACATCATTGATCTGAAACAATGATGGTCTTCGGCACAAATGCTAGGCCGAGTCGCAGGTCGCGGCGCAAGGCTCCAAAGGCCGGTCGAGACAATCTCAGCGCGTGTTGGAATCCGAGGGCTCAATGGGACGACTCCTGAATATCGTGACGCCGCTGCATACGGCGACCAAGCGCGACTACATGGGCCGCATGAACGACGACAAGATCGCCTGCTCGCTGAAGGCGCGGGAATACGAGGCCGATTATTGGGATGGTGATCGCCGTTTCGGCTATGGCGGCTACCGCTTCATCGAGGGCCGCTGGGCGCCGGTCGCCAAGGCGCTGATCGAGACCTATGGTCTCAAGGATGGGTCCAGCGTGCTCGACGTCGGCTGCGGCAAGGGCTTTCTGCTCTACGAGATGCAGAAGATCCTGCCGGGCTTGAAGGTGGTCGGCTTCGACATCTCCAAACACGGCCTCGCACAAGCGCACGAGCAGGTGAAACCGTATCTGTTCAATTATCGCGCCCAGGACGTCTATCCCTATGGCGACGACAGTTTCGACCTCGTCATCTCGCTCGGCACCCTGCACAATCTCCGGCTCTATGAGCTCGAGGCGGCGCTCAAGGAGATCGAGCGGGTCGGCAAGAACAAATACGTCATGGTCGAGGGCTACCGCAACGTCGCCGAGCTGCACAATCTCGAATGCTGGGCACTGACGGCGGAGTCCATCCTGCACACGTCGGAATGGATCTGGCTCTACGGCAAGCTCGGCTACACCGGCGATTACGAATTCATCTATTTCGAGTGACCGGACGCTGCTCATGGATATCAAGACAGCCAAGGCGGCGATTCTCGTCGAGTCCGGCAAGCCGCTGATCGTCGACGAGTTTACCCTGCCTGATACGCTCGAGCACGGCCAGGTGCTTGCGCACGTGCACACGTCGAGCATCTGCGGGGCACAGATCAACGAGATCGACGCCGTCAAGGGCGTCGACAAGTTCCTGCCGCATCTGTTGGGGCACGAAGCGCTGGCGACCATCGTCGAGACCGGACCCGGCGTCGTCTCCTGCAAGCAGGGCGACACCGTCGTCATGCATTGGCGGCCGGGCAAGGGCATCCAGTCCAATACGCCGGTCTATTCCTGGCGCGGCAAGCGCCTCAACGCGGGCTGGGTCACCACGTTCAACGAATATGCCGTGGTGTCGGAAAATCGCGTCACGCCCGTTCCGGCCTCGATCGATCGCAAGAGCGCGCCGCTGCTCGGCTGCGCGGTGACGACCGCGCTCGGCGTCGTCAACAACGATGCGCAGGTCGCCATCGGCGAAGCCGTCGTCGTGTTCGGCGTCGGCGGCGTCGGCTTGAACATCGTGCAATTTGCCGCGATGGTCGGCGCCTATCCGGTCGTTGCGATCGACCGCCTCGACAACAAGCTCGAGATGGCCCGGCAGTTCGGCGCCACCCACACCATCAACTCCGACGCGGTGAAGGATCTCGCCGCCGAGGTCCAGGCCATCACCGGTACTGACGGAGCCGACAAGGTGGTCGAGACCACCGGCGTCAGCCGGTTGATCGAGCTCGCCTACGAGATCACTGCCAAGAAGGGCCGCTGCATCCTGGTCGGTGTTCCCCGTGACAAGGTTGAGATCTACACGCTGCCGCTCCATTTCGAGAAGGTGCTGAAGGGCTCGGAAGGCGGGCAATGCCAGCCGGCGCGCGATATCCCGCGTCTCGTTCGCCTCGACGAAGCCGGCAAGGTCAGTTACCGCGGCATCGTCACCGACGAGTTCGCGCTCGATGACATCAACGACGCGCTGGATCTGATGCGCAGCGGCAAGTCGGGGCGCATCCTTCTGAACATCAGCTGAGCGTGGCCGCCGGTCATTTGCACCGGAAATGGTCGCCGTCGCGGCTCTTGCCTGCATGGGCATCGCCCATTCCGGCGGGCGGCAGCCTGACCTTCGGTTCAAGATCGCTCGCAGCGGCTTGCCGCCATCGGCGCAGCACGCGATCGACGAGACAATGGTCGGCGTGTAACCGGCGGGCCGGGCATCATCGAATTGTCATCGCTCCGTCATTCGCGCTCTATCGATCGCTGCTCCCTTCGCCGCGCATCGTGGAGGCTGATATGCATCTGATTGAGACAATGTCGTCTGACCGCCGGTCGATCCTGAAGGGCCTCGCGGCCGCAGCGGTAACGTCGCTGGCCGCACCGGCGATGGCGGCTGAAGGCCTTCCGGCACAGCCAGCCGGTTCGGCCCTCGCCATAGCCACCGACAAGGCCAATTGGACGGCCGTGAAGGGGCTCTATGCCGTGACGCCTGAAGTCGTCAATCTGGAGAACGGCTATTGGGGCATCATGGCCGAGCCGGTGAGGCGCGAGTTCATTCGCCAAACCGACATGGTCAATTATCAGAACACCTACTACGCGCGGCAGCGCGCGGGTGCGGATTTCGAGGCCGTGCGCGCCAAGGTGGCGGAGGCGGTCGGCGCGCTGCCCGAGGAGATCGCGCTCACCCGTGGCGCGACCGAAGCGCTGCAGCTTCTCATCGGCGGCTACAATAGGCTGAAGCCCGGCGACGGCGTGCTCTATGCCGACCTCGACTATGACTCGATGCAGTATGCGATGAACGCGCTGAAGGCGCGCCGCGGCGTCGACGTGATCAAGTTCGATGTGCCCGAGCCCGCCACCCGCCAGGCCGTGCTCGACGCCTATGCCCGCGCTATCGAGGCGAACCCGAATACAAGACTTCTCCTCCTCACCCATGTCAGCCATCGCACCGGCTTCGTCATGCCGATCGCCGAGATCGCCCGCATGGCCAAAGCCAAGGGCATTGACGTTATCGTCGACGCCGCCCATTCCTGGGGTCAGATCGACTTCAGGGTGGGTGAGCTCGATGTCGATTTCGTCGGCTTCAATCTGCACAAATGGATCGGCGCGCCGGTCGGCGTGGGCTTCCTCTACATCAGGAAGGACCGTCTCGCCGCCATCGACCGCGACATGGGTGACGAGGATTTTCCTGAGACCGACATCCGCTCGCGGGTGCATACCGGCACGGTCAATTTCGCGACGGTGCTGACAGTGCCCACGGCCGTGGCGCTACATCAGCAGATCGGCGCAGCGGCGAAGCAAGCCCGCCTGCGGCATCTGCGCGATTACTGGGTGAGTCGCGCGCGTGGCTTCAGGGACATCGAGATCCTGACGCCGGACGAAGTCGGCTCATACGGCGCGATCACGTCCTTCCGCCTCGCCGACAGGACCAGCAAGGCCGACAACGACGCCATCGTCGCGAAGCTCAGGGACGACTACAAGATCCTGACGGTGCGCCGGGCCGGCGTCGCCAAGGGTCAGTGCATCCGTGTGACGCCGGCGCTCTTTACCGATGAAGCCGATCTCGACCGCTTCGTCGAGGCGCTCGCCGTCATCACGGGGACGAAGACGGGGTGAGCCAGGGGATATATCGCCGTTCGTTTCACCGCCACGCGAGCGCAGGCGCGACGTGAGTCAGAATCGCCTCGATCGCATGCGCGCAGACGCTGCATCAGGCTGCCGATAGTCGTACGCGGAACTTGCTGCCGGTCGCCTCTGCATAGCGCAAAAGTGTCTTTGTGCTCGGCAGGGTTTGTCCGCTTTCAAGTCGGGCGATCGTAGATTGGCTGGTGCCCATTCGAGCAGCTAGCTCGGACTGTGAGAAACCGGCCCGCAAGCGAGCCCTGAGCAATTCAGCGGCGATCTCGAATTCCGGGGCGAGCGCATCGTACTCGGCCCTGACCTTCGGGTTCGCAAGAAGACGAGCCTTGAGCTTCTCGAACGGGATTGTCATGTGATGTCCTTTCCAGTTGCGCCCACTCGCGCGGGGGCAAAAATCGCTCAATTGTTCGAACGAGATCATCATGCGATCTCATTTGCTCTCCGTAACGCGAGTTCGATTTCCGCCCGCGGAGTCTTTTGCGTTTTCTTCACGAACGCACGCACGACGACAACTCTCCGGCCAATGGCGGTGACGTCGCTGCGACCGGATCCGAGCGGCTCGTTGTAGATAGAAGGCCCCCCGATCTCGTCATTCTTCAGCGTCGAGCTTTGCGATTCATGCCGAGCTTCGCCGCCCACACCGCGGTGGCGTTCGAGCCGCTCGCGCTTCCCACCGGTGGAGCCTTTTGCGATTCATTCGTGCGCCGAAGGTCGAAGGCCGCGCTTGCCTAAGGCGCCGACTCGAAGGATGATCCGTCCTTTCTCTAAGGCCTACAGGACGACATAGAATGCTCACCTTTCGCCATGCTCTTGAATCGGCTGGTGTGAGTCCGAGTGATGTCTGCGTCTTACGACACCAAGATGCTCGTGCCGATCCTGGTCGAAATCCGTATCAACTGTTTCTACGAGATCGCGCCGCGTTCGATGAATATCAGGCGGTTCAGAGCTTTGACAATCGCTCGCGTTTAAGAGCTAGGTATTGGGCGTCGTTCGTTGGCACGCCAGGCAAGGGAACACTCTTTTGCGGGTTATACGCCAGTCGCTACTTGGGTGCTGGCGATGTCGATCTAGCTCGACCCCATCAACGCGACAGGATTAATCAGGCAGGGAGTTACGACCGGTACGAGTTGAGTCTGCAGGATGAGTTGCAACAATACATCGGAGTACTATTCATCGATTGGGGTGATGGCTGGCGTAGTTGGATTCAGCGCAACACAGACAAGCCGATCGTTGAGCTTTGCCGCCAATTCCAAGAGCTGCGCTATCCGGGTCACCTCGCTTTCTTGTCGACGCTATCCGAATTGCCTTCCATTCCGACCGGGTGGATCGAAGTTCTCCGAAGCACCAAAGGGATATACCTACTCACCTGCCCGAAGACCAAAGAGCAGTATGTGGGAAAAGCATCTGGGGAGGAGGGGTTCTGGGGGCGTTGGCAAGATTACATGGCCAATTCACACGGCGGCAATGTCCTCCTGAAGAGCCGTGATCCAAGTGATTATCAAGTCTCTATATTGGAAACTGTTGGTTCAACGAATGAGGTCGATCTCGATAGCCTGGAAGCACGCTGGAAACGCAAATTGCAGAGTCGCGAGATGGGCTTGAACGCAAACTGACTTTCGACGCATCTTCGCTCATTACGACAGATATCTGCGATCATAGCAGCTTCCCAGTTGCTTGCTGCGGTATGGCCGACCGTCTTGATAACGGGGCGTATCTGTTATGGATCAGAGGATCTCTTCGTCGTGGTGGCTATGATATTCCTGTGCGCGAGATTGGGTGCGCTGACCGTGCAAAAGTTGGAGCGATCGCAAAACTCATCTATAGCCGCGCACAGATGCCGGGCCTTCAGCGAGTGAACGAATGCTATCAACTTGGTGGTCGCCGATCGGTTTAATCCTCGATCTCTTCGGAGTCCTGCTGCTGGGAGCAGATTTGATTCGCGTTCAGAGAATGTTACGAGCGCAAGCGGCAAACGATCTGGCCGACTTTGACCAGATGGCAGAGGAGTACGGTGGGACAGAAAGTTGGATACAAGAGATAAAAAAGAGTGCAAGATGGGTCAAAGAGAGTTCGTATTCGGACTTTCTGGCTCAAGATGAAGTCTCATACAACGCCGAAAGAGCGATAGAGGCGGTTAAGGAGGCGGTCGGGTGTATGGAGGGACTGGCCGGTCACTTGGCGAGCGTTGTGGCTCTTCAAAAGAAGCAAGCTGAAGGAAACCGGATGACTGCTCGTGCGTCCCTTCGCTATAGCGTCATCGGACTCATTTTCATTTTCGTCGGCTTTGTATTGCAGATGATAGGCTCATTGCATTTTTGATTTCTTCGACCGTTCGGTTCGCGCCGTCGGCGGGTTGGGGGAAATTCACCCGGGAATGACATTGACGACTGGGCAGAGGTGTTCCTGTTAGCTAGACCCCAAGCTATATTTAGTTGGGTGGGCTGTTATGGATCATGCCGCTATCAGTGTGCTGACGTGGGTGTGTGTTGCGGTCTTTGTTTGCACAGCCGTGGTGACACTGCTCGCTTTAGTTGGCCGCTTGGTCTTGGGAGGTGGAGACGGAAATAGGCATGATTTCTATCTGCGAGCACTTTTCGCCGCGCTTATCTTAGAGATAGTTGGAATATCCGTGACCGCCTATGCCTCTAGCATAAAGAGCTCAGCGGAACCTCCGCTGGCCGACGCGACAAAGAGTGCCAAGGGGGTGGGTGCATCACCACCGGCGGTCAGCGCCACACAAGTCAACTGGGTTGACACACAAACAAATGCTGACTGGGCTGGTCTCGACTACGCCTATACATCTAGTTCGCTTCCAAAGTACACGGTTAAGGGGACAACGCTCTGCGACGCCTCAAGGCTAGGTTATGTCGCTACGTGTTGGGATGCTCGACCAGAAGGCTATCCGCCAGGGGTCGATTTGACTGATGTTCCTGGGGGAAGCAACCCTTCGCAATGGTGCACTTACAAGGAAAGTCAGGTACGGCTGTCGACCGCCCCGACTGGAAAAGCTAAACCGGGCCGGGTCTACATCTGCGCTCTATCTGTCGGCCGATAATCTCATCCATAGTGCATTGATGGCTTGGGTACTGAATTGAACGCAACTTCCGGTCTGGGGACGAACGGCTCCGACGAAAGCCCGAACGCCCCATACAAAGGATCGCGAATCTGCTCCTACATCGTTGCGCGCGGACTTAATGTTGGGAGGGGAATCTCAGAACAAGGAGCAGAGATCGCCTCACCGCCACCCCAGCGCAGGCGCGACATGCGTCAAAATCGCCTCGATCGCATGCGCGCAGTAGACCACGCCGAGCTGGTTCGGGATCGTCAGCAGCAGCGTGTCCGCCTCCGCGATCGCCTCGTCCTGGCGCAGTTGCTCGATCAGCACATCCGGCTCCGCCGCATAGCTCCGGCCGAAGATCGCCCGCGTGCGCGGGTCGATAAAGCCGATCTGGTCCTCGCCTTCGCCACTTCTGCCGAAATAAGCGCGGTCGCGATCGTCCATCAGCGCAAAAATGCTGCGGCTCACGGACACACGGGGCTCGCGGGTGTGGCCGGCTTCCTTCCATGCCGCGCGAAAGCTACGGATCTGCGCAGCCTGCTGCACGTGAAAAGCTTCGCCGGTCTCGTCGTTCTTTAACGTCGAGCTCTGCAGGTTCATGCCGAGCTTCGCCGCCCACACCGCGGTGGCGTTCGAACCGGCGCCCCACCAGATGCGCTCGCGCAGGCCCTGCGCATGCGGTTCGAGGCGCAACAGCCCGGGCGGATTGGGAAACATCGGCTGCGGATTGGGCTCGGCAAAACCTTCGCCGCGGAGCAGGTCGAGGAAGACCCCGGCATGGCGCCGGCCCATGTCGGCGTCGTTCTGGCCCTCGGCCGGCCGATAGCCGAAATAGCGCCAGCCGTCGATCACCTGCTCGGGCGAGCCGCGACTGATGCCGAGCTGGAGCCGCCCGCCGGCGATGAGGTCGGCGGACCCTGCGTCCTCCACCATGTAGAGAGGGTTCTCGTAGCGCATGTCGATCACGGCCGTGCCGATCTCGATTTTGCTGGTCTTGGCGCCGACGGCGGCGAGCAGCGGAAAGGGCGAGGCCAGCTGCCGCGCAAAATGATGCACGCGGAAATAGGCGCCGTCCGCGCCGAGCTGTTCCGCCGCAACGGCAAGCTCGATCGATTGCAGCAGCGTGTCCGCCGCCGAGCGGGTCTGCGACTGCGGCGAGGGCGTCCAGTGCCCGAAGGAGAGGAATCCGATTTTTTTCATGAGTGCAGTCTAGCCCATATCGTGCCGCATTGATGCCGGGGCTTTTTGATGAAGCCCGTGACGTCTTAGGCATAAGCCACCCAGCCGCGGAAGGTGAAGCCGGTGTAGAACGGGGTCGACTCGGAAAAGCTAACCTCACGCAGAATCGCCTCGTTCTGCGCGGGCGTGAGGATTTCCAATTGGTTGACACGGCGTTCAGCGCGGCTGCCGCCTTCTCCGGCTCGACGCCGGAGAAGGCCAGGAACGCGGAGTGCCGCAACAGCATGGTGGGCGACCTCATCGCCATTGAGGCGCGCTCAAATGGGCGACCACGAAGGGTGCGCGGCTTCAGTCGGCGGCGGACCTCCGAGGCGATGCGGCATCGCTCCGCGACATCGACAAAGTGCAGGGTCAGCAGGCAGCTGGCACCATCGAACGGTCCGGCGCATCGTCGATGTAACCTTGATGAAGTCATGCGCGCGCGCCAACGGGCCCAGGATTTGCCTCGCAAACCCCAACATTGCCGCGGATGGGTCCACATCAAGCGTGACGCGCACTCATGCCTTGGTGCTTCCGGGACCCGAGTCGCTTGCGAAAGTCGTCGCCCCGCATCGCCAGCGTCACCTCGCCAAGGCGGGACAGGAGCAGCGCCTCCGCATCGTGAAAGGCCTGATCTCGCCGCGTCACCGATTCGATTCGGCGCAAGCAAAAATTGCATTACGCCAACATGTTTATTTTATCGGAGTATAATGCGTCGAACCTTGTGGCTCGCTTCTGCCGCTCCAATTCAAATACCCAAGACACTGCGGATTCGGGAAAGAGCCCAGGTAATCGGGCCGGGGACCATGGGGACTTTCGCGTAGATTTCCCCTTTGTATTGCGCCCAACTGATCGCCTTTAGTCGCTCGTTGGCTTCGGTTGGGTTGGCAGCAACGATCTCGATCCCCCATTCCGAGTTGTCGAATTTGTATTCGAACAAGTACCGACGAACATCACTTCCATTGGAGATTACTACCATGTTCTTCTACCTCTATCGTGATCGGGCTTTGCAATGGCGTTGGACTCTGTACGCCGCGAACCACAAGAAAATCGCTGACTCGGGCGAGGGCTATAACAACAAGGCTGATGCTCAGCACGGCATCTACCTTGTAATGGGCACGAATACCTCGACGCCGATCCGAGAAGGCTGAATCCTTCACGGTTAACGACAGGTTAAGGCCCGGCCATCGCGCCGGGCTTTCGCTTGCGTGTTCGAAGTTTCAAACTGACGCCGAACCGTGGACGGGTTCGACACGGAGGACGACTGGTTCGAATACCGGTTGGAGCATGATCCTCGTTTTCTCCAACGCGTCGAACAGGCGCGTAACAGCCTGCGCGCGGGACGCGGTGTGAAGCTCGAGGATATCGATACGGGTAGAGACCGGGCGCGCTCTAATCCCACGAGCCCGATGATGCCATCATGCGCCTGTGTTGCCCGACGGGGCAACGACTTTTTGCCCGACGCGTCAACGTCTCTGCAAAGCGTTTAAGCCATTGATCCCGCTAGGGCCGGCTACTGTGCATGGGGTTGTTTCGATATTTTTTGTTGCGGGGGCACGAAAGCTCACTCGCCCGCTACTTCATCACCCGTAGACCCTTGGTCGTGAACCGCTGCGTCCTGCCGCCGGGGCGCAGCGGACGCTTGGTGCCGGCGGCCTTGCCGGTGCCGGGTGGCTGATGCGCGGGGACGAGCTGGTGGGGCTGCGAGCCGATCAGGTCAGCGCGGCCCATCTCCTTCAGCGCCTCGCGCAGCAGCGGCCAGTTGTCGGGGTCGTGATAACGCAAGAACGCCTTGTGCAGGCGACGCTGGCGCAGGCCCTTGATCGCCTCGACCTTGTCGCTGCCGCCGTGGCGGACGCCGCGCAAGGGATTGACGCCGGTGTGGTACATCGCGGTCGCGGTCGCCATCGGCGAGGGCAGGAAGGTCTGCACCTGGTCGGCGCGGTAGCGGTTCTTCTTCAGCCACAGCGCGAGGTTCATCATGTCCTCGTCGGTCGTGCCGGGATGCGCCGCGATGAAATAGGGGATCAGGTAATATTTCTTGCCGGCCTGCTCGGCGGCGGCATCGAACATCCGCTTGAAGCGGTCATAGGCGCCGATGCCCGGCTTCATCATCTTGTCGAGCGGGCCGCGCTCGGTATGTTCCGGTGCGATCTTCAAATAACCGCCAACGTGATGGGTGACGAGCTCCTTGATGTATTCGGGGCTCTCGACCGCGAGATCGTAGCGCACGCCGGAGGCGACCATCACCTTCTTGATGCCTTTGGTCTCGCGCACCTTGCGATAGAGCCGGATGAGGTCGTCATGCGAGGTGTTGAGGTTCGGGCAGATTTCTGGGAAGACGCAGGACGGCCGCCGGCACGCCGCCTCGACCTTCGGGTCCTTGCACGCCATCCGGTACATGTTGGCGGTAGGGCCGCCGATGTCGGAGATCACGCCGGTGAAGCCCGGCGTCTTGTCGCGGATCTTCTCGATCTCGCGCAGGATCGAGCCTTCCGAGCGGTTCTGGATGATGCGGCCCTCATGCTCGGTGATCGAGCAGAAGGTGCAGCCACCGAAGCAGCCGCGCATGATCGTCACCGAGAATTTGATCATCTCCCAGGCGGGGATTCGTGCATCGCCATAGGAGGGGTGCGGCGCGCGCGCGTAAGGCAGATCGTAGACCGCGTCCATCTCCTCGGTGGTGAGCGGGATCGGCGGCGGGTTGAGCCAGAGATCGCGATCGCCATGACGCTGCACCAGCGGCCGCGCATTGCCGGGATTGCTCTCCCGGTGAAGCACGCGTGAGGCGCGCGCATAGGCCTCGCGGTCCTGCTCGACCTGCTCCAGCGCCGGCAGGCGGATTACGGTTAAGCCGCGTTGGCGCGTTGCACCTTCATCGGCGGAGTCGAGATCGTCGGCGTGCAGCTCGGAATAATCCTCGGGCACGCGGCGGAACAGCGCGACGCCCCTGATGTCGTCGAGATCACGCGGCGCTTCGCCGGCGGCGAGCCGCTGCGCCACCTCGACAACGGCGCGCTCGGCATTGCCGTAGAGCAGCAAGTCGGCCTTGGCGTCGGCCAGCACCGAGCGGCGCACCTTGTCGGACCAGTAGTCGTAATGCGCGATCCGGCGCAGCGAGGCCTCGATGCCGCCGAGCACGATGGGGACGTCCTTGAACGCCTCGCGGCAGCGCTGCGCGTACACGATGGTGCAGCGGTCCGGCCGCTTGCCGCCTTCGCCGCCGGCCGTATAGGCGTCATCATGGCGCAGACGGCGGTCCGCGGTGTAGCGGTTCACCATGGAGTCCATGTTGCCGCCGGTGACGCCGAAGAACACGCGCGGCTTGCCCAACGCCCTAAACGGCTCGGCCGAATGCCAGTCCGGCTGCGCGATGATGCCGACGCGAAAACCTTGCGCCTCCAGCAGGCGGCCGATGATCGCCATGCCGAAGCTGGGATGGTCGACATAGGCGTCCCCGGTCACCAGCACGATGTCGCAGGCATCCCAGCCGAGCACATCCATCTCGGCGCGGCTCATGGGCAGGAACGGCGCCGGCTTGCGCGGGCGCGCCTGCGCCATCAGGGGTTTTTCGGCGGTGATGATCTGGGTGTCCATGGGGGCCTACGGATAAGACCCCGGGGCTCCGAATTCAACCGACGGGCGCGTGGAAGGTCGGGGTTCCCCGGGGTGCCAGCCAAGCTTCAGCCGCCCGCGAGCAACTGCCGGACCTCGGCGATCGCGTCGTGGTTCACCCGCAGGAACCATCGGCCTCCGCGAACATTCTGATGGAGGGTCGATGCGGCCCGGGTCGCGCGCGCTCGCGTCCGGGTTTGACATTGCCCTGATCTTCGCCTCTGGCGATGGGGGAATTGTGAGCACGGTCATAGAGAACTTGCTGATGCGGAAGCAGAAGCTCGTGGAACAGCTCGAGACGACGCAGTCGGTCGAAGACCGCGACAGGCTCGAGCACCAGCTCGAACAGATCAACACCGCGCTGGATTTTCTGGACAGGCCGGGACCGAGGGAGGGACCGTGACGGCGCTCAGTCCACCTTCGGCGCGTCCATCTGCGGCGCCTCCACTTTCAGCGCTTCCACTTTCAAGGCTTTGGCATAGACCACGCCCGAATTGGTGATGTGCGTCGTCATAAGTGCTTCGAAGGCCGCGAATTCACCCCGTGCGAACAGATCGAGCAGCCTGCGATGCTCGTCGAAGGACGAGCGGGTGCGCACGTCGATCGGCGAGGTCAAATTGGTACGGAGCGCGGCGACGCGGCCGGAGACGAGCTGATAGGATTCGGCGAGGTAACGGTTGCCGCAATGGGCGACCAGCGCCTCGTGAAAAGCGGCGTCGGCGCGGCCATAGGCGATGTTGTCTTTTACCGCGATCGCCGGCTCCATCGCGGCAATCGCTGCGTTCATTGTCGCGATTGCGCCGTCGCGATCGTGGCGGAAGGCGAGCTCGGCCGCTTTCGGCTCGAGTGCGATGCGGAAGGTACAGAGCGCGTTGATGTCTTCCGCACTCGGCGTGAACACGAAGCTGCCGACCTGCGGCCGGATCACCACGAGCCCCTGCGCCTGCAATAGGCCCATCGCCTCGCGCACCGGCGTGCGGCTGACGCCGAAGGAATTTGCCACCATCTCCTCGGAGATGGCGGCGCCGAGCGCGAACTCGCCGTCGATGATGGCCTGGCGCAGCCGCTGCATCACCCGCTGCGACAGCGATTTCGGCGTATCGAGCTTCAGCGACTTCATGGGCTCTCCGGTCAGATCACCTTGCCGGGATTGAGCAGATGCTCGGGATCGAGCGCGGCCTTCAGGGTTCGCATCAGCGCGATCTCGGGCTCGCTCCTGGCATGATCCAGCCACTTCTTCTTCAGCGTGCCGATGCCGTGCTCGGCGGAGACGCTGCCGCCCATCTCGCGTACCAGACCGTAGATGATCGCGTCCATCTCCTCTTTCGGCTGGTGCGCGACGGAGAGACCCGTGACCCAGGCGACGAGATGCAGATTGCCGTCGCCGATATGGCCGTAATAGACGCTCTCGCAGCCTTTGATGCCCTTCGCGAGTGCGGCCTTGCAGCGCGTCGCGAACTCGTCCATCCGCGCCACCGCAAGGCCGATGTCGTAGGAGATGTGCGGCCCCAGCACCTGGCCGAATTCTGCGCAGATGTCGCGCACGCGCCAGAAGGCTTGCGTTTGCGCCAGCGATTGCGCCACGGCGGCATCCGCCAGCAGTCCGCGCTCCATCAGCTCTTCCAGCCAGTTTTGGAAGCGCGGTGCATCGATGCTCTCGTCGGTGCCTTGCGCCTCCACCAGCACGTAGAGGCCGTGGCCTGCTGCGACCGGCGGCTTCACGCCGGCGCGCGTCGTGATCACGTCCCAATAGTCCGGCCACATCACCTCGAAGGCCGACAGCAGCGGCCCGAGCCCGCTGCGCGCGGCGCCGAGCAGTGCGATCACCGCGGCATAATCCTTCAGCGCGCAGAGCGCGGCCATGGTCGAGCGCGGTTTTGGAAACAGCCGCAGCACCACGCGGGTGATGATGCCGAGCGTGCCTTCGGAGCCGATGAAGAGATGCTTCAGATCGTAGCCGGCGTTGTTCTTCATCAGCTTGTTGAGGCCAGTGATGATGGTGCCGTCGGGGAGCACCACTTCGAGCCCGAGCACCAGCTCGCGCGTCATGCCGTAGCGGATCACGCGGTTGCCGCCGGCATTGGTCGAGAGATTGCCGCCGATGGCACAGGAGCCGCGCGAGCCGAGATCGAGCGGAAAGAAGAAGCCGGCTTCATCCGCGGCTTTCTGAATCGTCTCCAGCGGCGTGCCAGCCTTCACCGTCATCGTCGCCGATGCAGGATCGATCTCCTCGATCCCGGTCATGCGCTCCAGCGAGATCGCGACCCAGCCTGCTTCCGGCGAGGCGCCGCGGCACAGCCCGGTCAATCCGCCCTGTGGCACGAAGGGAAGTCGCGCCTGGCGGCAGGTCAGAATCGCGTCGGCAACGCCCTGCGCATCGAGCGGTCGGATCACCGCGAGCGGTGTCTGCGGCAAGCTCGCGCTCCAGTCGTTGCAATTGCGCGCCGGCACGTCGCCGCCGGTCAGCACCGCGGCCGCGCCGAGCCTGTCGCGCAATGCGCCAAGCAGTTGGTCAGGACGCTCATTCGGGGTCACCATGTCCATGCGAGACCTCCTCAGATCGGACTGCGCCTATGCGCGCCGGGACGGTGGAAAGGATTTGCCTCGTTCTTGTATGTAAGGTACAAGATCGAAAGTAAAGCAAAAACAAGGCTCGGAAAGCCCTCTCAAGGTCTATCAGGAGATCAGAGGCTTGGTCCGAGGTCGCAGCTAAAGGGTAGTGAGATGACGGAGGCAATTCGCGGTTTCTGGGTGGCGTCGGCGACGCCGCTGGCGACGGACGGCAGCGTGGACTCCGCAAAGCTCGCGGCGCATGCCAGGCAGCTCTTCGGCCAGGGCGTCGACGGCGTCGTGCTGTTCGGCACCACGGGCGAAGGCACCTCCTTCAACGTCGCCGAGCGCGTTGCGACCATCGAAGCCATGCTCAAGGCCGGCGTCGCGCCGGAGCGTATCGGCATCGGAGGCGGCTTTCCTGCTATCACCGACAGCATCGCACTCTCGCGCGCCGTGCTCGGCCTCGGCCTGCGCCACGTCCTGTTGCTGCCGCCCTACTTCGATCGCAGCGTCACGCCCGAAGGCATCGAGGATGCCTTCGCCGCTATCATCGACGGCGTCGCCGACGATCGACTGCGCGCCTATCTCTATCACATCCCTCAGACGTCGGGCGTTGCGATTCCGACCAGCGTCGCCGCGAGCTTGCGCAAGCGCTATGGCAAGCAGGTCGCGGGCCTGAAAGACTCCAGCGGCGACTTCAAGCAGTTCCAGGCCTTCCGCGTAGCTAGCCCCGAGCTCGCCATCACCGTCGGCAACGAAGCCGATATCACGCGTGCGATCGCTGCCGGCGGCGCCGGCACCATCTGCGGCATGGCCAATGTCGTGCCCGAGCTGGTCAAGGGCATGGTCGAGGGCAAGGATGTCGAGGCGCGCATGCAGGCCGCGATCGACATCGTGCTGAAGACGCCGTCGTTCACCGCAACGCTGAAGGCGATCCTCGCGGCGCAGACGGGCGATGCCGGCTGGCTGCGCGTGCGTCCGCCGCTCCGCGCCTCGTCCGACGGCTCCGCGTTCCTGCGGAAGATCGACGCGCTGATGGCGCCTGCGATCGCGTGATCGTGAAATATCGGGACACGTTGCCGCGATTTCGCGTGCAGCGTGTCGCGCAGGGTGCACCGGCAATTCATGATTGCTGTTCAGCGCCGGTCTGCTCTTAGAATGATTCAACACTAGAGCGATTCAAGCTCCGCTACGGTTCTCCTCGATCTCGACGGCTGTTACACGCGCACACTTCAATGCTCCTGACTTGAAGTGGAATGAAAGTGCGTGCCTTCGTGGATGGCCAACGCGTCAGCGGCCATCGTCTTCGTGCCGGCAAGAGCCGTGCAGGTCTTCTCATCGGGGCGGCCGTGCTGCTCGTCGAATCTCCCTCCAACACGACGACCGCGCAGGCGCAATCCGCACTGCCGCCGGTGACGGTGGAAGCGCCGGCGCAGCGAATGAGGCCGGCGCGCGCATCTGAACAGGCGTCGCGCCGCGCGCAAGCCGCCGCGCGCCAGCGCAATCGCAATCCCGCGCCCGCCGCACCGACGCTCTCGGAGCGCGCCGCCGCGGAAGCCGCCACGCAGCAGGCCGCAAAGCTCGGCTACCGCGCCATGCCGAGCGCGACCACGCTGCGCAGCGGCGCTTCGCCGCTCGATACCTCGCAGGCGGTGAACGTCGTCCCCGCGCAGGTCCTGAAAGACCAGTTGCCGCGCAATATCGACGATGCGCTGGTCAACATCAGCGGAATCACCCAGACCAACACGCTCGCCGGCACCCAGGACGCCGTCATTCGCCGCGGCTTCGGCGACAATCGCGACGGCTCGATCATGCGCAACGGCATGCCGCTGGTGCAGGGGCGCAGCCTCAATGCCGCCGTCGAAAGCGTCGAAGTGCTGAAGGGCCCGGCTTCGCTGCTCTACGGCATCATGGATCCCGGCGGCATCGTCAACACCATCAGCAAGCGTCCGGAGCTCTACCAGAACGGCTCGATCACGCTGCTCGGCTCGACCTTCGCGAACAACCGCAGCGGTGCTGACGGCACGCTCGACGTCACTGGCCCGATCGGCGATCAGGGCCTCGCCTATCGCTTCATCGGCTATGGCGTCAGCGAGGCGCAATTTCGGTCGGCATCGGGAAATGCTGGTGAACCCGTCGCTGGCCTGGTACGGCGACACCACGACAGTCCAGCTCACCTATGAGCACCGCGAGTTCATCACTCCGTTCGACCGCGGCACGGCCTTCGTCAAAGGCGCGCCGCTGGCGATCCCGGCGACGCGCCGGCTCGATGAGCCCTTCAACAACATGTGGGGCACCTCCGACCTGGTGCAGGCCTCGGTCGAGCAGAAGCTCGACGACAATTGGAAGGTCACGGCAGCCTACAGCTACAACACCGAGACCTACAGCGCCAATCAGCTTCGCATCACCGGCGTCAACGCGACGACCGGCGTCGAGACCCGCAGCAACGACGGCACCCACAACTCTCTGAGCAACGCCAGTTACGGCACCTCCTATCTGCAGGGTG
Organism: Bradyrhizobium sp. DN3; assembly: GCF_041357655.1. Classification (NCBI taxonomy): domain Bacteria; kingdom Pseudomonadati; phylum Pseudomonadota; class Alphaproteobacteria; order Hyphomicrobiales; family Nitrobacteraceae; genus Bradyrhizobium; species Bradyrhizobium sp. DN3. The sequence goes on from NZ_JAULLN010000034.1 coordinate 55,228, forward strand.
ACGTCCGGATTGGCGGTTTTCGCAACGAGATCCTGTTCGGAGGCGAGGCGCTCTATCGCACGATTGATCGCCGCGACCTGATTCGGCAGGCGACTCCGAGCTTCAATTTCTACAATCCGGTCTATGGACTGGTCGTGCCGGGCTCGACCGTCTCGGCAACCGACAGCGAGCAGACCGACAAGCTCGGCACTCGCGGCTTCTTCGCCCAGGACACGTTTCATCTGACCAACTGGCTGTCCGTGGTCGGGGGCGTGCGCTGGATGGAATACGAGCAGCTCGCGGGCAAAGGCCGGCCCGTCTTCATCACGAACACCAATCTGGCGGGAGACAAGGTGCTGCCGCTCGGTGGCGTCGTCCTCAAGCTGAACGATCAGCTCTCGTATTACGTGAGCTATACGCAGTCGCTGAAGCCGACCTCGACCATCGCGGCGTTCACAGCCGGCTTCGTCGTCGATTCCACCATTGCGCCTGAAGAGGGAACGCAGTGGGAGACCGGCCTGAAGTTCGATGTCAACAAGCGGCTGTCGGGCACTTTGGCGTTCTACGACATCGACAAGAAGAACGTGCTGGTGCTGGATGATCTCGGCAACGGCAAGTCGACAGGGCGCACTTCCGGTGCGGCCCGGTCGCGCGGCGTCGAACTGGATGTGACCGGCAAGCTGAGCGATCAATGGAGCGTGATCGGTAGCTACGGCTATACCGATGCTCGCCTGATCAACGATCCCGTCGTCGGCAACGCCAAGCTGCTGAACGTCGCGATGAACACGGCTTCGCTCTATCTCGTCTACGATTTCGGTGACGCGCTTCCCGGACGCCTGCGGCTCGGCGGCGGCGCGCACTATGTCGGCGACCGGCCGGGTGATTCCGCCAACACGTTCTTCCTGCCGGCGTATGCCGTGGCAGACATCTTTGCGACCTACGACACGAAGATAGACAATTTGCCGGTGACCTACCAGTTCAACATCAAGAACCTGTTCGACAAGGTCTACTATACGTCCACCACCGGGAACGCCCTCAACGTCGCGATCGGTGATGCGCGTCGTTTCTCGCTGTCGGCGACGGTGAAGTTCTAGCGATGGGGCTGCAGCGCGCTGAAGCCGATTTGCGGGTCGTCCCGACCAGAGGGGGCGGTGCCGATGCGTGAGTCCTGGCGTGCCTTTAAGTCCATCCCGCTTCAGGTCCATTCCATCGCGGGGCTCGCGCTCGCGCTGCTGCTTGCCTTGATCGCGCTGACTGGCGCGATCATGAGTTTTGAGGACGAGATCGTCGACCATCTCAACGCTGGCATCATGCTGGTGGTGCCGCGGCCCGCGCCGGCGCTGATGCCGGACGAGCTGGTTGCACGGCTGAAGGCAACGCAGGACGTCGGCAAAGTCTCGGCCGTCATGCTGTCGAGCGATCCGTCCGCGGCGGTGCGTGTCCGCTTCGGGCGCGACGAGCAGGGCGGGAGGCCGGCCTCGCTCTATGTCGACCCCTATGACGCACGCGTGCTGGGCTCGCCGCGCGGCGAGGAGTTTTTCGCGACCGTGCGCAGGCTGCATCGCTGGCTGCTCATCCCCGGCGACGCTAAGGGCTGGGGACGTCAGATCACCGGCGTCGTGGCGCTCGGCTTGATCGTCATGCTGGTCTCGGGCCTCGTGCTGCGCTGGCCGCGTCGTGCCGGCAGCGTGAAGATGTGGCTGAAGCCGAATCTCTCGCTTAGCGGCCGCGGCCTGCACCGGTCGCTGCATGCCATCATCGGCACCTGGGTCCTGCCGATCTATCTGGTGATGACGCTCACCGGGCTCTGGTACTCGTTCGACTGGTACAAGGATGGCGTCGTCTGGTTGTTGTCGCGGCCGCAAGGCCCGGCGGCGAAGATGATGCCCGCAAACCCGCCGCGCGCTGCCGGCCGTCCCGAGCCGGCGCAGCCGATCGGCTTCGATCAGGCATGGACGATGTTCCAGCGCGAGGAGGGCGGCCGCTTCGCCAGGGCTTTGCTGACGCTGCCGGCGAGCCCCGGCACGGTGATCCGGATCCGGTCGTGGGGGAAGGACATGACGCTCGAGGCCACGCGCGACGAGTTTCGTATCGACGCGGTCACCGGTCAGCTGGCTTCCGCGGAGCGCTATTCCGACAAGACGTTCGGCGAGAAGGTCATCGCGGCCATTTACGACATCCACCGCGGCGCCATCCTGGGCTGGCCCGGCAAGCTCGCCTTTATGATTGCCGCGGCGCTGATGCCGTTGTTCTCGGTCACCGGCATCCTGCTCTATCTGTCACGCCGCAAGCTGCGGCGCCCGGCGCAGCCGCCGCTGGGGCGGCTCGTTCCCGGCGAGTGAGCCGCGGCGAAGGCTAGCCAACGCGCTTGCAATGGTTCAAAAGCCCGTGGCCTGTCCTCCCCAAGGGTTCACGCCATGAAGCTTCCCACCGTCACTCCCGCCGAGATCCGCCGCGCGCTGCTCCTGCGCGAGGAGATCGCGCTGCTTGATCTCAGATACGAGGCGGCGTTCGCGACCGGTCATCCGCTGTTCGCCGCCAACATGGCTGCCGACCGGATCGCGGTCGAAGCCGAGGTCAGGCTGCCGCGCAAGGACGTGGCGATCGTGCTCTATGATGACGGCGAGGGGCTGGTCGCAACCGGCGCCGAACGGCTGGCCGCGCTCGGCTACAGCAACATCAGCGTGCTCGAAGGCGGGCTAAAGGCTTGGCACGCGGCGGGCTACGAAGTGTTCGGGGACGTCAATTCCTATTCAAAAGCATTTGGCGAGCTGGTCGAGGCGCGCCGCCACACGCCTTCGTTCAGCGCCGACGAGGTGGCGAAACTCATTGCCGAGAAGGCCAACATCGCCATTCTCGATGTTCGCCGCTTCGACGAATATGCCACCATGAACATTCCGGGCTCGGTCAGCGTGCCCGGCGCGGAGCTGGTGCTGCGGGCCGGGCAGGCCGCGCCCGACCCTGAAACCACCATCATCATCAACTGCGCCGGCCGCACGCGCTCGATCATCGGCACCCAGTCGCTGATCAATGCCGGCGTGCCCAACAAGGTGCGCGCGCTGCGCAACGGCACCATCGGCTGGACGCTGGCGCGCCACACGCTCGATCACGGCGCTGACAGGCGCGGCGCGATCGGGCCGTTCGAAGGCGGCCCGGCCAATGCCCGCGACGTCGCCTATCGCGCCGGCGTTCGTCATATCGGCGCGAGCGAGGCGGCGGCGCTTGTCGCGCAGACCGATCGCACGCTCTATCGCTTCGACGTGCGCGACGCGGAGGAATATGCCGCAGGCCATCTGCCGGGCTTCCGTCATTATCCCGGCGGCCAGCTGGTCCAGGAGACCGACATGGCCGCGCCGGTGCGCGGAGCGCGTATCCTGCTGACCGACGACAAGGCCGTGCGTGCCGACATGACGGCGTCCTGGCTGGCGCAGATGGGCTGGGAGGTCTATGTGCTCGAAGGCGGCTATGACGGTGCGCTCGAAATTGGTCCGCCGCGCCTGCTGCCCAAGCCCGACCCGGCGCATCGCTACCGCCGGCCCTATGAAGGCACCGACGTCGCGCAAGCCGCGATGCAGGCCTATCTGGATTGGGAGTATGGTCTCGTCGAGCAGCTCCGCCGGGATGGAACGCACGGGTTTTATGTGATTTGACTCTGTTGCCGCGCAACAAATCTTCTTCGTCGTCCTGGACAAGCGAGCGCTTGGCAACGCGTAGCGTTGTCCGATAGCGAGCGCTGATCCAGGATCCATTACCACCGTCCCGTGTTGTCTGGGGATCTCGTGGCCCCAGATTGCCGGACACCAGGCGCCTGGGATAATGGGTCCTGGCTTTCGCCAGGACGACTTTGAAGCTGAGAGCGGTGCCTCCCTGCTTACCGGCCGCCGCCATCTTCTCCCCGCATCCAATCCCTATTGTGCCGCGGACCGTCCGCGGTCTATGAGCTGCGGCAAAGCTGCTACTTACGGAGACACCATGCCAGCCACAGGCCAAAGCCCCGAGCGGAATGCGAAGGCGCTGCTGCTCGAAGGCGTCAATGACAGCGCTGTCGACCTGTTCAAAAGCGCGGGCTTCACCAATGTCGAGCGCCTGACCAAGGCGCTGGACGGCGAAGATCTGCGGCGGGCGCTCAAGGGCGTGTCGCTGCTCGGCATCCGCTCGCGCACCCAGATCACCGACGAGGTGCTTGGCGCCGCCGACGAGCTCCTCGCGGTGGGCTGCTTCAGCGTCGGAACCAATCAGGTCGATCTCACCGCGGCGCACAAGCGCGGCATTCCCGTCTTCAACGCGCCGTTCTCCAACACGCGCAGCGTCGCCGAGCTCGTGATCGGCGAAATCGTGATGCTGCTGCGGCGGATCTTTCCGCGCTCGGTGTCGGCGCATGAGGGCGGCTGGGACAAGTCGGCGACCGGCAGCCGCGAGGTGCGCGGCCGCACGCTCGGTATCGTCGGCTACGGCAATATCGGCTCGCAGCTCTCGACGCTCGCCGAAGCCATGGGCATGCGCGTGATCTATTTCGACCGAACCGACAAGCTCCGCCACGGCAACACCGAGCCGGTCGAGAAACTGGAAGAGCTGCTGGCGCAGAGCGACATCGTCAGCCTGCATGTGCCGGAGACGCCGGAGACATCAGGCATGATCGGCGAGAAGGAGCTGCGGGCGATGAAGTCAGGCTCGTTCCTGATCAACAACAGCCGCGGCACCGTGGTCGATCTCGATGCGCTCGCGCGCGCCTTGCGCGATGGTCATCTCGCCGGCGCGGCCGTCGACGTGTTTCCGGTCGAGCCCTCCTCGAACGCGGACCGGTTCAAGAGCCCGGTGCAGGGCCTCGAGAACGTCATCCTCACGCCGCATATCGGCGGCTCGACCGAGGAGGCGCAGGAGCGCATCGGCGGTGAGGTCGCGCGCAAGCTGATCGACTATTTCATCACGGGATCGACCATGGGCGCGGTGAACTTCCCCGAGGTGCAGCTGCACTTGCGCCCCTCCGGCGCGCGCTTCAGCCACGTCCATCGCAACGTGCCTGGCATGCTGCGCCGGCTCAACGAAGTCTTCCTCCAGCGCGACATCAACATCGCCGCGCAATATCTGGAGACCGCCGGCGACCTCGGCTATGTCGTGCTCGACGCCGACCTCGGCGGTCAGGATTCAGCCGCGCTGCTCCAGCAGATCCGCGCCCTCGACGGCACGGTCGGCGCGCGGCTGGTGTTCGAGCACTAGCGCGTCATTGACGGCCGGCCGGAGGTCGCCTTCAATGCGGCTTCCTGACGGATCGAACGAGAATAGAAAACGGGGGGAACGATGGCGCAAATGCGTGCGAAGCTCTGTGTCTTGCTCGTAGGGACCGCGGCTGCGTTGACTGCGGGCAGCGCGTCGGCGGCGACGCTGGCGGAAGATGCAGATGCCGTCTGCAAGGCGCTCGTCGGCACTGACGCCGTGAAGATTGATTCCGCGGCGTTGCAGGCGCCGTCGCAACTCGCGGTCGCCGAGCGCGGGCCGACCCCGTCGGGACGCATCACGCCGGCCAATCCGCGCTTCTGCAAGGTGCTCGGACACATCGATCCCACCGATCCCAAGACGCCGCCGATCAAATTCGAGGTCAATCTTCCCGTCGAATGGAACGGGCGCTCGCTGCAATATGGCGGCGGCGGTTTTAACGGCGTGCTGATCACGGGACTTGCGCTGCCGCCGGCTTATCCGTTCGACAAGCCGTCACCGCTGGCGCGCGGCTTCGTCACCTATGGCACCGATTCCGGCCACGAGACCAAGCAGGGCGAGCCACCGCAGCTGTTCGCGCTCAACGATGAGGCGTTCGAGAATTTCGCTCATCGCGCCTACAAGAAGGTGCGCGATGCCGCCGTCGCGCTGATGCAGCGCGCTTACGGCAGGAAGCCGGACAAGATGTATTTCATGGGCTCGTCCGAGGGTGGCCGCGAAGGCCTCACCATGGCCCAGCGCTACCCCGACGATTTCGACGGCATCTTCGCCCGTGTGCCCGTGATCAACTGGGTCGGCTTGCAGCATGCCGGCACCCGCTCTGGTCTCGCGACCATGGGCGCGGGTTGGATCAATCCGGCACAGGTCAAGCTCGTGGGTGATGCCGTGCGCGCGGCCTGCGACAAGGCCGATGGCTCCGACGATGCGCTGGTGCAGGATCCGGTCGCCTGCAAGGCGGCGTTCAAGGTCGAGACGCTGCGCTGCGCGGCGGGCCAGAGCGGCGATCAGTGTCTCACTGAGGCGCAGATCAAGGCCGTGAACACGCTGCATGGCACCTACAAATTCCCGTTCGCGCTCGCCAATGGTCTCGACGATTATCCGGGTTGGGGCATCTCCGGCGAGGACACGCCGGCAATCGGCCCGACCGGCGGCTGGGTGGCCTGGTGGCTCGGCACCGCGCCGCCGGCGCAGCCGCCTGCGCCCAACAATGGCATCGCCTGGATCTATGGCGCCGGAGGCATTCAATATGTGTTCGCGCGCGATCCCAAGCTTGACGTCACCACCTACAAGCTGGAGGAGCACAAGGCGCGGCTGCTCGAAGTCTCCAAGCTGATGGATTCGACCGATCCCGATCTCAGCCGCTTCCGGATGCGCGGCGGTCGGCTGATCATGCTCGAGCACATGGCCGACTACGCACAGAGCCCCTATGCCGGCATCCGCTATTTCGAGAGCGTCGAGCGCAAGCTCGGCAAGGCCGAGACCGCCGAGTTTGCGCGGCTCTACACCGCCCCCGGTGTCGACCATGTCGGCTCCGGGGCGCCGGCCAATGTCGACATGCTGAGCGCGCTGGTCGACTGGGTCGAGAACGGCAAGGCGCCCGGCGATCTCGAAGTCACCGAGCAGAAGATCGAGGTGCCGTCGTTTGCGGTGACCCGCGCGCTGCCGCTGTGCCGCTGGCCAGCCTGGCCGCACTACAAGCGCGGCCCGTTGACGGAGGCCTCGAGCTTCACCTGTGCGCCCTAAAGGGAGGAGGCCGGCTGGCCTTCGCGACTAACTTCATCCCGCTGCCATCTCCTGCGCGCCGCCGAGCAGGCGCGCATTGAGGCGGCCGCCGGAGAACAGCATGTCATCGAGGGCCTCGTCGATATCGGCTGACGTTACGGAGTTGCCGCCATCGCGAGCGAGGCTGGCCTGCGCCAGCCGTCGCATCAGTTCCTTGATGAACGCGCAGCTCGTGCCCTCGCTGCGTCGGGCGGCCTCCGCGACGACCGCATCATTGAGCGGCAGTCCTTTGCCATAGAGCCGAGCCAGCTTGTTGCGGCCGGTCTCGTCAGGCAGGGGCACTTCGATCGCCTGGTCGATGCGACCGGGGCGACCGGCGAGCGCACTTTCGAGGTCCTCCGGCCGATTGGTGGTCAGGATGAACAGGATGTCTGCGTCCTCCTTCAGCCCGTCCATCTCGTTGAGCAATTTGTTCAACATGGACTCCTCACACGGCCCCATGTCGTCGCGGTCGCGGGCAATGAGATCGACGTCCTCGATCACGACCATCGACGGCTGAAGCAGCCGTGCCAGGCTCATATAGGCACCGAGAAGGCCGATTTGCTCGGCGGTGATGATCAGCGTCGTATGCCCCGGCAAATGTGTTGCGAGATAGCGGATCGTGTGGGTCTTGCCCGTGCCGGGCGGCCCGTACAAAAGGATGCCCTTGCGTGTCGACTGGCCAAGCCGGCGCAACTGATCGCGCGTGCCGACGAAATTCAGCACGTTGCGATCGAGCAGCCGCAAGGTCCGCTCCGGGAGGATCACCTCGTTCCGCGACACCGGCGGCAACCGATGCACGGTGATGCCGCGCGAGTATCCGCGATAGTCAGAGTCGGCATCAAGCGAGAGGATTTTTCCGCGATAGGTGCGCGCGGCTTGCACGGCCTGTTCCAATTCGCCGAAGCATTGCTGGACGAGGACTGCGCCTGCGGTGCCCGCAGGCACAACGATTTCTAGTCGAATCCCCGGCTCGCGGCTGTATTCGCGGTGCGCGCAGAGCAATACCGCGTAGCGAAGACCATCCTGCTCGCACAGCCACAGACCGTTATCGAGGCACTTGACCGGGCTCTTCTCGCCGACATCGAGGTCAGAATATTGCAGCGGTGCAATCGCGAGCGCGTTGCGGCCTTCCCGAAGGAGCCGTGAAATCGACAGCGTTTCGTAGCGCTGTTCCTCGTTCAGCCCGAAAAGCCGGATCGCCTTGCCGAACAGGCGGTCGATCGCGGCCTGGAGATCTACCCGCATATGGCCGGGAAACTGACGGATCGTGGTCACGAGCTTGCTGCGTGGGACGCCGGTGAAGTGCCAGTCCAGCACCTCGCAGGCGTGTTCGAGCTCCTTTTCCGGTTCTTGCGGCGCATTCACGGTGTCTGCGGCGCGCATGCAGTCGCTGCATAGCCACACGGTACGGCTGCCGATGCGAACATCCGTCTGCCCTTTCGGCTTGCCGCAGAGCTCACAGGGAGTCCTGATCTCTTCAAGCGTGATCTTCAGGGGATGCTGGCCCAGCCAAATATATTGACTGGCCGACTTGAAAAGCGCCTCTGCGACGGATTGCGGGTAGGGACCGCAGGCGGCTTTCCCCTCGCGCTCGATCCGCGTCATCAGCGCGGCTGCTTCGCGATCCGACTTGCCAAAAACCTGGCGCAGCAGCCCGATGACGAATTCGTCCGGCGTTTCGTCATCGTTGTGAATCACGAGCTGAGCCGGCTCACGCTCGCCGCGCACATCGTTCGTCATGAAATAACTCCGCCACAACCAAAACTAGAATAGAACAAATAAGGAACATAAAAAGAGCTGGCGGTCAAGCGTGTGGCGCTTAGCAAGCTCTTTTGACAATCCCACCAACCCCGAATATATATTTCGCATGCGAACTAAAATGCCCCACCATCGGCTGATCTATCTGCTGAGCGTCGCGCAACGCCGGTTGCAGCGCTGGATGGCGGCTCGGCCCGAGAGCGAGGTGACGCCGGCGCAGGCCGGGCTGCTCTTCATCCTCGGCCGACAGGACGGCGTGCTGATGGGCGAGGCGGGCGCGGCGCTCGATCTTGGCCCGGCCGGCATTTCCGGCCTCGTCGACCGCACCGCGGCCGCCAAACTGATTGAGCGGCGGGCCGACCGCGAGGACGGACGCGCCTGGCGGATCTGGCTGACCCCGAAGGGACGCACCGCGCTGGCGCAGGCGAAAGCAGGTGCGGCGGAGGTCAATGCGGCGCTGATGGAAGGATTCACGGCTGCGGAGATCGACGTCGTCGCGCGCTGGCTGACGAGCATTCAGGACAAGTTTCCAAGAAGTTCAGACGAATAGTAGGAGCAGACGAATGACCGAGCACGTCCGGATTGAGAACAATGGCGGAATTCTCACGCTGACATTGGCGCGCCCCGACAAGAAGAACGCGCTCACGGACGCGATGTACGGCAAGCTCGCCGACAGCATCGAATCCGCCGAGTTCGATCCGTCGGCCCGCGTGATCCTGATCCGCGGCGAGGGCGACATGTTCACCGCCGGCAACGACGTCGGCGAATTCGCGGCGGTCGCTGCGGGCAAGTCGGAAGGCAGCCGCAACGTCGTGCGCTTCATCCAGTCGCTGGCGCGATGCACCCGGCCGCTGGTTGCGGCCGTGCAGGGCCGCGCCGTCGGTGTCGGCACCACGATGCTGTTGCATTGCGATCTCGTCGTGCTCGCCGACGATGCGCAATTGTCGACGCCGTTCGTCAGCCTGGCGCTGGTACCGGAAGCCGCCTCCAGCCTGCTGATGCCGGCGCGCATCGGCTATGCCCGGGCCTACGAGATGTTTGCGCTTGGCGAGACGGTCCCGGCGCAGGCCGCGCTGCAATGGGGCCTCGCCAACCGGGTGGTGCCGCTCGACCGGCTCGATGCCGAGGCGCTCGTACTCGCCCAGCGTCTGGCCCGTCAGCCGGCCGGCGCGCTCATCGCCACCAAGAAGCTGATGCGCAATGGCGAGGCGCTGGTCGTGCAGATGAACGCGGAGGGCGAGCAGTTCGCGCAGCGCCTGCGCACCGCCGAAGCGCGCGAGGCATTCACCGCCTTTGCCGAGCGCCGTCCGCCTGACTTCACCAAGGTTGGGTGAAGGAACGCGGCCTACCGGCAGGCACAAACCGCGGGTATTTGATTAAAGCCTTAACCAAACCTTGGCATGTCGCGATGCAAGGTGGCCTATTCGTGACGAGTAGGCCGCGACCCATGGCAATGTTTAAGAAATCGGTAAGCACGCTTCTCCTGGTGTTGATGGCGCTGCTGGCGGTCGGTGCGCTGACCAGCACGGCGATCCAGATGCTCGGGGCCTTCGGCCGCTATAGCGACAGTCTGGAGACTGAACGGCTCGCGAACGCCGACAAGGCGATCTTCCATGGCGTGCTGTCCTTGCGCAACAATCGCGGCGATGCTCAGAGCGCGCTGCTCGGCGAGGACGATCCGCGCGCCAAGCTGGGCGCCGCCGAGAAGGCAGAGCAGGCCGGCTTTGACGCCATCATGGCCGCGCTCTCCACCGTCGAATTCGCCCGCCGGGACGAGCTTGCGAGCACGCTGAAGCAGCGTTGGAGCGAGGCCGCGCCGAAATTCCGGCTGTTCTACGACGAGGCCAAGCTGCCGCGCGGCGAGCGCAAGGTGGAGCGCACCGCCGCCTGGTACGATGCCGTCACCAAGGTGATCGAGACCGCCAATCTCGCGTCCACCGCGGTGTCGAACCGCGCCTGGATGAACGATCCTTTCATCGCCCGCATGATCCAGGCCCGCCGCCTCGCCTGGCAGGTGCGCGACCGCTACGGCATCCAGTGCTCGACCCTGCGCCCGAACGTCAACAGCTCCAAGCCGCTCGATGAGACCCAGAAGCAGACCGTGGCCGGCTGGAACGGCATCGTCACCGCCGGCTGGACCGGCATGGAGGAGCTGCTGGCTGCGCCCGACGTGACTGCGGACCTCGCCAATGCGGCCAAGGAGGCGCGCGCCAAGACCAACGGTGTCCTCAAGCAGATCGGCGAGCTGACCAAAGGCTTCGACGGCAGCGGCCGTCCCGCGATGCCCGCCGCGGAATGGAACGCGCTGTGCCAGTCGCCGTTCGCGTCCATCGTCGCGGTCGCGAACAAGGCGCTCGACCAGTCGATCGCACGCGCGGAGACGGTTCAGCAGAAAGCCCTCACCAATCTGATCGTGCAGTCGCTCGCGTTCCTGCTGGCGTTGGCCGTGACCCTGGCCGGCGTGTTCGTGGTGCGCAATCGCCTCATGCGCCCGGTGCGCGCCATTCTCGATGCCATCGCCCGCATCAGCGCGCGCGACTATGCGACTCCGGTGCCGCAATCCCGGCATCCCGACGAGTTCGGCACCATGGCCGCAGCGCTCGAAAGTCTGCGCGAAAGCGCGGCCACCGCCGAACGCCTGGGCCAGGAGCGCGAATCGCAGCAGGCGCTCCAGCTCGCCCGCTCCGGCACCGTCGATGCGGCCTGCCGTAGCTTCGACGATACGGTGCAGGCAGTCATCCAGAGCGTCGTAGCGTCGACGAGGGAGCTCGATGCCACTGCAACTGACGTGCGCTCGCTGGTTTCGGAATCGGGCAGCCAGACCGCGGCGGTCTCCTCCGCGGCCGAGCAGGCGACCAACAATCTCGAGACCATCGCGGCCGCGACCGAGGAACTCTCCGCATCCGTCGGCGAGATCTCCGCACAGGTGCAGTCCAGCGCCCGCGAGGCCCGCGAGGCCGTTGCGCAGGCCGAGCAGACCAATGCGACGGTGGAGATTCTCGACCAGACCGCAAGCCGCATCGGCGAGGTCGTGAAGATGATCAACGCCATCGCCGGCCAGACCAACCTCTTGGCCTTGAACGCCACCATCGAAGCGGCGCGCGCGGGCGAGGCCGGCCGCGGCTTTGCCGTGGTCGCCGGCGAGGTCAAGAGCCTTGCGGCGCAGACTGCAACCGCGACCGAAGAGATCTCGCGCCAGGTTGAGGAAATCCAGGGCGCCACCGGGCAGGCCGTGGCCGCCATCCGTTCGATCGGCGGCGCCATCAGCGGCATCGACGAGAAGATGACGGCGATTGCCGCCGCCGTCGAGCAGCAGCGCGCGGCGACCACCGAGATCTCGCGCAACTTCCAGCAGGCCGCGCAAGGCACCCGCGAGGTCACCGACACCATCGGCAGCGTCGCCAGGCTGAACCAGGAGACCGGCAACGCCGGCACGGTGTTGTCGGATTCCGTCAAGAAGATGTCGGCCGACGCCGATCGTCTCCGCGTCGCGGTCGAAGGCTTCTTGGGCGCCGTGAAGACCGCGTAGTCGCCCAGGTCAATCGCATACGGCAGTCGAGAGGTTGCCGGACGTGCTCGGCCTGCATGGTTCGAGACGCCCGCTTTGGCGGGCTCCTCACCATGAGGGTCTGATATTTCGCGACGAAGCGAGACCTCAGCCTGAGGGCCCGCCGTAGGCGGGCGTCTCGAAGGATGGCCGTAGGCGAGCTTCCTGCCACGTTTTGCTTCATATGCGGTAGCCCTGCGTAGTCTCCGTCAGTTCTTCCATCCAACGGCGCGCGGGCATTGCCGCCGGTCCGCGCGGCGGGTACATCTGTGCCGGCTCGCTTCGCGAGCGCTGAGACAGACGTAAGATACATCAGGGATGGAGAGTTCGATGCCGGTCACGCCACAACACAAGGTCCAGCGCCCCTATCGCGGCGTGTTCCCGGTCGCGCCCACCATCTTCGACGAGCGCGGCGAGCTCGACCTCGAGGGCCAGCGTCGCTGCATCGATTTCATGATCGATGCCGGCTCGAACGGCCTCTGCATCCTCGCCAATTTCTCCGAGCAGTTCGTGCTCACCGATGCCGAGCGCGAAACGGTGATGCATACGGTGCTGGAGCATGTGGCGGGCCGGGTTCCCGTGATCGTCACCACCACGCATTTCAGCTCAGCGGTCTGCGCCGCGCGCAGCCGGCAGGCCGAGGCGGCCGGTGCTGCCATGGTGATGGTGATGCCGCCCTATCACGGCGCGACCTTCCGCGTGCCCGAGAAAGGCATCGTCGAATTCTTCAAGGTGCTCTCGGACGCGATCAACATTCCCGTCATGATCCAGGATGCGCCGGTGGCCGGCACGCCGCTCTCCGTCGAGCTGCTCGCGCGGCTGGCACGCGAGCTCGCCAACATCCGCTATTTCAAGATCGAGGTGCCCTTCGCCGCCGCCAAGCTGCGCAGCCTGATCGAGGCGGGCGGCAAGGACATCGAGGGCCCCTGGGACGGCGAGGAGGCGATCACGCTGCTGGCCGATCTCGATGCCGGCGCCACTGGCGCGATGACCGGCGGCGGCTATCCCGACGGCATCCGCCAGATCATCGATCCCTATTTCGCCGGCAAGCGCGAAGAGGCGAAAGCCGCCTATGAGCGCTGGCTGCCGCTCATCAATTACGAGAACCGCCAATGCGGCCTGATCGCCTGCAAGGTGATGATGCAGGCCGGCGGCGTCATCAAGTCGGACACCGTGCGCCATCCGCTCCAGCCGCTGCATCCGGCGACGCGCGCGGGGCTGCTGGAGCTGGCCAAGGAGCGCGATGCGCTGGCGCTGCGGTGGGGGAAGTAGGGGCGCAAATATACTCCGCCGTCGTCCCCGCGTTATCCCGGACGACACCGAGGGGGCGGTGCACACACAACCACCAAACCACAAATCAACACCCCAACAAGCCCGCTTGCGGCCCAATAA
>NZ_JAULLN010000035.1:0-67802 GCF_041357655.1 Bradyrhizobium sp. DN3
CTGAATCACTGATATCTCTGCGTCGCAACAGCCGTCTTTTTCAACAGAATCGGCCATAAGCGGACCCGTGCACGTGCCATTCCGAAGGATGGAAATTAACTGGCTTTCCGCTATTTTGTGTTGAGCCGCAGTTCTGTAGCGGCGATCTCGAAACGAGGTTCGCGATGACCTCCAGGTCCTGGATCAGGCGGCTCGGCGCGCCGCTCGTCGCTTTTTTTCTGACCATCTGGCCGTTGATTCCTCCGGTACATGCGATTGAGGACTCTGCAAAGGTTGGCGTGGTGTCCTTTGGTCTGTACGGGGATCAAGGCGTGTTTAGATCCGAGGCGACCGGCGCGGCTGAGGTCGTGGCCGGCCGTTTCGAGACTGGACCGATCAACGTGGAGTACAATTCCAAGAAAGGGGGACGTGCAACGATCGAAGCTCTGACCAAGTCGTTGCAGACGGCAGCCAACCGCTTGGATCCCGAGAAAGACGTTCTCTTTTTGATTCTCACCTCGCATGGCTCTCCTGATGGCCTTGCAATCAAGGCGGGGCGGCTCACAGAAACGCTTACACCATCTCGTCTCCGCGACATGCTCGCGAAGACAGGTGTGCGACACAAGGTGGTGGTCATCTCGGCTTGTTATTCCGGAGTTTTTATCCCGCGCCTGGCGAGTCCCGATGTGCTGGTCATCACCGCGGCCGATGACAAGCATCCGTCGTTCGGCTGCCAGGACAAGGCCAAGTGGACCTATTTTGGCGACGCTTTTTTCAATGTCGCGCTCCGGAAAGCCGTCAGCCTGAAGGATGCGTTTCTCGATGCGCGCTCACTCGTCCGGAAGCGAGAATTGCGGGAACATTTCGAGCCGTCGAATCCGCTCATGGCGGGCGGTGCAGACGTGCTGCCATTGCTTGTCGGACGCCCTTGAACAACCGGCCGCGAGCGCAAAGGCTGTTGCTCGCGGGCGCATCGCCGTTTCCGGTCACCCCCGATAAGCAGACTGCTTGGCGGCCCCCTTAGACTTCGCATTCGGGGCCAATAACGGACTCCGTACCGCCGCATCAAATGGCATCATCAATAACCCCCGTCAGCACGTAGCAAGAAGGGCTCGGGAATAGTTAGGCCAGCAGCCCTCGCACTCGCCGGGCGTCATCGAAGCTGGTGACAGGGAGGTCACCAGTCCTGAGCGAACCGCCGGAATTGGCCAACTGCCGGCGTTAGATGGCCGCCTCGGTCTGCGCGTCGAAAACGTGAAGCCTGGAAGGCCGCATGGCAACGCGCAGCTTATCGCCCACCCTCACCCTCGCGGTCGGCTCGATGCTCGCCACCATGATGCTCTCGCCGACCTTCATATCGAGCAGGATTTCCGAGCCGAGTTGCTCGACCACCTCAATCACAGCATCGAAGCATGGGTGGCCGAGATCAACGCTACCGGCCACGGTGAGGTCCTCCGGACGCACGCCGAGCAAGACCTCGCGTCCGATATGGCCGCGCAGCCGCTGCGCGGCCTCGTCCGGCAGCCTGATGCGCAGACCGGAGTTCTCGGCGATCAGCGATCCGTTCGCCTCGGTCACCGTAACGGCGGCGAAATTCATGGCCGGGGAGCCGATGAAGCCGGCGACAAACTTGTTGGCGGGCCGATTGTACAGCTCGAGCGGCTCCCCAACCTGCTGCACCACGCCGTCTTTCATGACCACGACCCGGTCACCCAGCGTCATGGCTTCGACTTGATCATGAGTAACGTAAATGGCTGTAGTGCCGAGTCGCAGATGCAACTTCTTCAGCTCAACGCGCATCTGCACCCGCAGCTTGGCATCAAGGTTCGACAGCGGCTCGTCGAACAGGAACACGCGGGGGTGGCGCACGATAGCACGGCCTAACGCCACGCGCTGGCGCTGGCCGCCTGAGAGCTGGCGAGGCCTGCGCTTTAGCAATTCGCCGATGCCGAGGATGTCAGCCGCCTCCAGCACGCGCTTGTCAATCTCGGGCTTTTCGAATTTGCGCATTTTCAGGCCGAACGCCATGTTGTCGTACACGCTCATGTGCGGGTACAGCGCGTAGTTCTGGAACACCATGGCAATGTCGCGGTCCATGGGCGCCAATTCATTGACCACGTTGCCGTCGATGGAAATGTCGCCGGAACTGATCGCTTCAAGCCCGGCGATCATCCTGAGCGTCGTCGTCTTGCCACAGCCGGAGGGGCCGACGAACACCACGAACTCCTTATCGCGGATCTGCAGATTGACGTCTTTGACAGCGTGCACGCTGTCAAAGAACTTGTTGATCCCCTTGAGGACGACCTGGCCCATTCACTTTCACCTGCCTCCCAACGACCTATGCGCAATCTGGATTCGCGCCTTCGAATCCCTATGATCCGTCGTGCTGTCAGCCCTTCACCGATCCGGTCAATCCTGCGACGTAGTGCTCGACGAAAAACGAATAGGCGATAGCAACCGGTATCGATCCAAGCAGGGCCCCAGCCATCAGCGGTCCCCAGTAGAATACATCGCCACGGATCAGCTCCGATGTGACGCCGACCGGCACAGTCTTCTGCTCAGGCGAGGACAGGAAGACAAGCGCATAGATGAACTCGTTCCACGACAGCGTGAAAGCGAAGATGCCGGCCGAGAGGATGCCCGGGATCGCCACCGGGATGACGATGTAGAGCATAGCCTGCCAGCGCGAGGCGCCATCAATGCGCGCGCATTCCTCGAGCTCCTTGGGTACCGCCTTGAAGTAGCCCATCATGAGCCAGGTGCAGAACGGAATAAGAAAGGTCGGATAGGTCAGAATCAGTGACCAAGGCGTGTCACCCAGCCGATAGTTGCGTATGATCTCTGCCAGCGGAATGAACAGCAGCGTTTGCGGTACCAGATAAGTAATGAAGATGCCGGTGCCCAGGCTGCCGGCAAATGGAAAGTTCAGCCGCGACAGAGCATAGCCGGCGAACACGCCGCACACGAGCGAGATAGCGGTTGACGCGAGCGCGATGAACGTCGTGTTCCACAGCCACGATGCGAACAGCGTTTCCTCGAACAAGTACCTGACATGGTCCCAGGTCGGTTTCCAAGTCCAGAACGGATTGTAGTTGATCGAATTCCAAGGCCGGTAAAGCTCGCCGTCCGGCCGCACCGAAGTGATCACCATCCAGTAGAACGGGAACAGCAGGAAAAGCAGGAACAGCGCCATGGGGACGTAGAAGAATATCCACTTTCGCCACCTTGCGCCTTCGATCATGGCTCAGCGGACCTCCACGCGGCGGATGTAGAGAAGTTGGATGATGACGACCAGAAACAGGACCGGAAACATTGCGAGCGATATTGCGGCGCCCTCGCTCAAGAGGCCGGTGCCGATACCAATCTGATAGGCGTAGGTGGCAAACAGGTGCGTTGCGTTGGCTGGTCCGCCGCCCGTCATCACATAGACGATCTGGAAGTCGGCGAACGTCTGAATCACTGAGAACAGCACCACGACCATGGTCACGGGCAGCAGCAGCGGCCAGGTGATGTGCCAGAACCGCTGCCACGGCTTGGCGCCGTCGATGGCAGCGGCCTCGTTGAGTTCGGGACTGATAGTCTGCAAGCCTGCGAGCAGGCTGATGGCAAAGAACGGCACCCCGCGCCAGATGTTGACGATGATAATCGAGATCATGGCGAGGTCCGGATCGCCCAGCCAATTGATCCGACCGGTGATCAAGCCGAAATGGTAGAGGAGCCAATTGAGAACGCTGAACGTCGGGTCGAACATCCACTTCCAGGCGAAAGTCGAGAGCACGGTCGGGATAATGAAAGGCAGCAGGATGAAAGCACGGGTAAAGGCCTTGCCGCGGAAATTACGGTTGAGCAGCATGGCCAGCCACAGCCCGAGCGCCAGCTTGAAGACGGTGGTCACGCCCGTATAGAGGAAGGTGTTGTAAACGGAGGTGCGAAAGATTCCGTCATTGAAGATCTTGTAGAAGTTAGCGAGGCCGACGAAGTCGCCGGGCATACCGACGCGCGAGTTGGTGACCGACAGCAATATCCCTCGAATGAAGGGATAGGCAATGAACATGCCGAGCAGCGCGATGGTCGGCACCAGCAGCACGAATGCCAACCAGCGCTCGTCCTCGAGCAACCGCTGTCGCCGCGGAGGGGGCGCCTCGCGGAGCGTGGTGGCGGAAACCGCGCTTATCGCCATGTTCGATCCTCGTCGGCCGGAAGATTCCCTTCCCCTACGAAAACGGGAGAGGGACGGCTTAACCTCAGACGTAGACCTTCTTGAGCTCAGCCTCTGCCCACTTCACGGCATCCTCGGCGGGCATGCCTTGGACGGCCTTTGCGTACATATCAATGATGATGTACTTGGTAACGACCTCGGCTGCCTTGCGCGTAGAGGGGCCTTGGTAGCCAGCGAAGCGCCCTGTGCGCGCCGCTTGCTTGTAGGGCAGCATGATCGGGTCGTCGCCCCACAGCTTGTGCTTTTCCCAATCCGTGGTCGGGCCGACTGAGAAGCCCTTCTGGGAGACGAACCACTTGTCGTAGACGTCCTTGGAGTGAATCCAGCCAAGGAATTTCTTCGCCGCATCCTGGTTCTTCGAATAACCCATCAGGAGGTTCGAGAACGGGACGTGATAGCTGAACTGCCCGCCGGGGCCCTTGGGCAGCGCGGCGTGCAGGATGTCGTCCTTCAATTGCCCGCCTGCCTCCGTCTTGTAGGTATCCGGCTTACGCAGAGCCTCGATGTAGATCGAGGCGCCATTGAGCGTGGCGCTGCACGTCCCGGACAGAAAAGCGCGGTTGTTGTTGGAATCGTCCCAGGCGAGCCCGCCTTCATCGTGGGCGTCCTTCCAGAAGGCCACCATGAACTTTACCGACTCGACTGTCGCTGGGCTATTCAGCACAACCGTCTTGCCGTCTGCTTCGACCTCTTTGCCGCCCCAGGACCACAGGTAGGGGTAAGCGAAGGCGGGCGCATCGCCGAACGTGTGACCCAGCGTTTGGCCGATCGGCCGTCCCTTTGCCTTCAGCTTCTTGCCGGCCTCGCGATACTCTTCCCAAGTCTGGGGAAATTTTCCATCCGTGTAGCCGATCTCGGCAAACCAGGACTTTCGGTATGCGATCTGCAGGCCGACGATGCACCACGGCACTGCGATCCATTTTTTTCCGTCATTGGCGACCGCGCGGGATGTTTCGTAGAAGCCGCCCTGGCTCTTGCCGAGTGCCTCAGCGAGATCGCTGACATCCACGACGCTCTCGCCGTAAAGTTGCCCCCAATTGTTGAGGACACAGACGACGTCCGGGCCTGACCCCGACTGGATAGCCGAGGTGACGCGGGCCTGGATATCGTTGGCATTGATGGTCTCGATATTGAGCTTTATGCCGAGCGCCTTCTCGCCCTCCTTGGCGATCTCGTTGCGCAGAAGCTGATCTGACGCCGGAACGAAGTCGGTCCAGCGCAGCCAGTGCACCGTGGTGGCTTGCGCATAGGCGGGCGCCCTGCCGGTCGCCAAGATGCCGGCCATGCCGCCCACAACCGCGGCACCGCCCTTGAGGACGTTACGTCGGGTTACCGTCGTCATGCATCCCTCCCTCGGTGTGTCTGAGCTGATGCCCTTCGGCCGGTCTTACGCCGGCTTGGACTCCCTTTCAGCCTATCGCGCCTCCGTGGCTCAACGCATGCCCACGCTGTCGCCTGCGCAATACGTTGGCTCGATGATCTTTTGTAGGTGTTCCACTTGCAGCGCCGTGGTGGCGAGTTCGCCGCGAAACATGGTGAATTCTTCGCAGAGCAGCGGCGCGACCACGTCGTTCCCAATCGTCGCGGCGATACGCCCGGCGGCCCGGATCGTGTCGGCGCTGCAACATGAACCGCACCGTCATAACGGTCCCTCCCGCGCAGCGACGGTATTGCCGTGGCCAAGCGGGTTTTCCCCGTCTTATATAAAGTTCAGTACCGGAAGCTGGCGTGACGTCATTGTCGCCCGTCGCAGCAGGAAATCAAGTGCTAGCTTTGACGCGCCGGCCATGGTCTCACTTCGGCTCTCTTTGCGGGTTCGTGGCCAATTGACGAGTCTCCTTTGGGGCAATCGCGCCAGGTCGCCGGCGGGTCCAAAGGGCCGCTTCGCACCCTTCATTCCTTTCTTCTGGAGATCTGGTCCTTCACCAAGAGCAAGCCGACGGCAAAGAGCCTGCTGGCGCACCTGTCGCAGCCGAAGGCAATCGAAAGGATGGTGGCCGCGAGCGGAGGCCACGACCTTCGGGCCTTCGACAACCTGACGACGCTCAAGACCTGGGCCGACGAAGGACCGCCGAAGGGCACGCTCTACCACTACCCGAATCCCTACAACCACCAGATCCTATCGATTGCCGCGCAGCCAACACCGCTCAAGATCGCAGTGCAGATATATTCCTAGGGCCTCATGACCCAGATGACAGTCCGCCACATGCAGGGCGAGCCGCTAGAGAAGACGCTCGCCTGGGCTGAGGGCGAGGTTGAAGGCTACTTGCGCATGTGAAGTCGCGGGTCACGTCGTTGTCCAACGAGCAGACGTTTGTCGGCCTCGCTTGCAGGTCCCTTCGGTGCAGATAGTGCGTCAATCGAATCGGGCGGTTATCGATGGCCACGGTCGAGGGTCCTGCCGACGTCTCATATGGGGTCAAAATCGGCAGTCTGCACCGTTGCGAGCCCCTTCCGGTCTACATCCAACAGCCGACGCTTGGACCGGCATCGAGCTAGGCAGGATCGGGCCACAAGAGTACATCATTCAATTACCTCGTCGGCGCCGGCGAGGAGTGTCGGGCTCATTTCGAGGCTGAGCGCCTTGGCAGCCTTCAGATTGATGACCAACTGGAATTTGTTGGGCCGATAGATCGGGATGTCGCCGGGCTTGGTCCCGTTCAGGATCTGATGCACGTCGATGGCAAGGCGTTGGGCAAGTTCGCCCAGATCCGGCGCATAGCTCATCAGCCCACCTGAATCCACATAGTCGCGAAAGGGATAGATGATCGGAAGATGAAGTTTCCCGGCGAGTTCGGCAATGGAGGCGCGTCGTAAAGGGCCACCCTGCGGTGGCCCTTTTGATCATTTTTGAAGGTTTGCGGCGAAGAACTTGGCTGCTTCCGCCTTCGCTTCCTGATCAGCCTTGGCGTCGTATCTGAGCGGCAAATTGAACTTCTTGCCGAGTTCGGTCGCTTCGGGGTTCGTGAACGCGTGCACAGCGCCGGGATACTCGATGATCCGATAATCGGCCTTCGCTGCGTCGAAATCCTTCTTGAGCGCATCGTACTGCTCGCGCTTCGCGAACGGGTCGTCCGCGCCGTTCAGAATGAGGATTTTAGATTTGACGGTTCCCGGCGCCGGTGCAGGAGTGTTCAGACCAAGTGATGCGTGAAAGCCCGCAACGGCGGCGAGATCAGCGCCGGCGCGTGCCATGTTCAGCACCACCGCGCCGCCGAAGCAGTAACCGACTGCGCCGATCCGCTGGGGATTGACCGAGGCCTGCTTGGCGAGTTGCTCCCGCGCTGCGTTGAAGCGCGCCTCCATCGCCTTCGGATCCTTCATCACGGATCCCGAGAGCGCGCCGGCGTCCTTCGGGTTGTCGGCGGTCTTGCCGTCGCCGTACATGTCCGCAATGAACGCCGTGTAGCCCTGCTGTGCGAATTTCCGTGCCTCGTTATGGATATGCTTGGTGATGCCCCACCATTCGGGCACCATGACGATGCCGGGCCGCTTGGCCTGGGTCGCGTCGTCGTAGACAACGAAGCCCTTCATCGTGGTCTGGCCATCCGTGTAGGTGACCGGCTCTTCCCTGACCGCTGCGTGTGCGCTCGCGACCATTGCGATGGCGCAAAGTGCTCCCACTATGTTCGTTCGCATGCTAACCTCCCGCGGGTTTGGCACTAGACTAAATTGGCATACCAGCGACTCCTGCGCTAGGCTTTGAAACCCGTGCAGGTGCCCTCGGTGGCTGCGCCTAAACTTCAAGTTTCCGGACCTCCAGCTTGAGGCGGAGCGTGCCGACATTGCGGTTGGTCGCTGGATGACAAGGCGCGTTGCGCGGACCGCCCAACCGGGCGCTGTGGCCCATCTCGGAAAGTAGGCTCTGGTCCGACCGGGAGCGATATGCTTTGATGGGTGGGGGCGAGTGGCGCGTGGTGGCCCCATGTACATGGTCATTCGCAAGTACACCAAGGTTCGTTCGGTCGCGGACGCCGCCCGCCGCGCCAAGAGCGGCGTCGGCGAGATCCTCAGGCAATCGCACGGCTTCAGATCTTACCATGTGCTGGATGCCGGCGACGGTGTCGGGATCGCCGTGATGATATTTGACGACCGCGAAAGCGCCAATGCAGCGAACGCCAAGATACTGGCGTTTGTTCAAGCCAGTCTGCATGACCTCGATCTTGGAGTTCCCGAAATCGCTGCCGGTGAGGTTTTGGTGAACATCGAGCCTAATGGGTCCTCGGGCATCAAGTAGCCGCAAACCGCACCAGTTGCGTGGCGGGTGCCGTCCTTGCTCATGTCGTCGACCTGATGTCCCCGTCGCGTTTGCGGCGATCACGCCCTGGGCATGCGCGTGCCATTCGATTGCGCGTGCTTTTCGAGGAGCACAACGACATGAAGCAACACACCTTCGAAGCATTTTCCATCACAGCGATCGACCGGATACCGCTGGTGCTTATGGGCACCGCGATGCCGCCACGAGATCCCGATGAAGACGAGGAGGAGGAAGACGACGAAGAGGACGATGACGAACCGGCGGTCGTGCGCGAGCCGGACGAAGACTAGGCTAGCGCGTGCTCGACAGTCGGCGCTATAATATCTGCCATGGGCTGGGATGCGAAAGACATAGCGCTCCTCACTAGGCTCTGGTCCGCAGGACAGAGCGCAGCGCAGATCGCGCGCCGTCTCGGGTGCAGTCGTAACGCGGTCTGCGGCATGCTGACTCGTCAGGGCCTGAAGCGCGGCCACAAGCCGCCCACGGCAAGACCCAAGATAAGGCCGCCCCCGAAGCTGAGGCCGACGTCGTCGGCAGCTTGCGTCCGTCCGGTCGCAAAGAAGGTGTCGCGGAACACAGCGGAGAGGCAGCAGCAGCCCAAGGAATTCAGCAAGCAGCAGCTTTACGCCATGCTGGCTGAGGCGGTCAGAAACACCGGCTAAGAGCTCACCACGAACGTCGTTGCGCTTTCGTCAGTGCCTGGCTCAGCTCGACGGGTTCTTCCGTCGTGTAGCTTCCCAAGCCTTCGTCTGCTTTCAACTCAGATGGCAGCTCCGGCCAGCAAGAAAGCGCCGCCAAGCGCGACCATCACGAGCCCAGGCCAGTTCGATTTGATGCCGAAGCCGCTACCTGGCCTTTCAGGTTCCAGCGTGTCACGTCCGGAGCGAAGCCACTTCCCACCGCTGAATCGGCCTCGCCAGATGGGCTGAAACGCCATTTGGAGTACGCCGACGAAAACAAGGAGCACACCAAGCCATATGAGAGTCATGCTCACCTCCTCTACCTGCGAACGCCGATAGGTTGCTGCGCCGAGAACCGTGGTCCATTCAGCGCCTGCCCGCTGCTCTCGGAATCAGACCGACCTTGGAAGCCGCCGGACGCACCAGCGCGCCGCACGCACGCTGGGGACCGCACTCGCCGAAACTCAGGCGACGTCTAAGCGTCCTGCTTAGTCCTCGTCCGGCTCGCGCACGACCGGCGGTTCGTCGGTTTGGTTCTCTTCATCGTCTTGCTCTTCCTCCTCATCCTCTTCGTCGTCATCAGGATCTCGGGGCGGCATCGTGTCGGGCATGATCGCGAAGACGTGCCGGTCGATCTCGGCCGGAACCAGCTCGGGGAGTTGGGTCATGGTGTTGCTCCTCGGATGTGACCCTGGGGCACTCTACCCCTTTTCGGCGGGGCAGGCACGAAATTGGCGGCCAGCGCGGACGGTTGCGGAAGTGAAGGAGGAGAACGTGCTTTGCCTCTGGATGGCATGGGGGGCGATCTGTTCCGTCAGACCTGCGCGAGGTGCTGCGCCGGTCGGGTGCAGTCAGATGCGGGGGCGGGCTGTTCAGCCCGGCGACCCGATCCCCCGGGTTTGATCCAGCGCAAGATTCTGAATCGCTTTCAGGATAGCTTTGATCATTCAATGGTTCGTTGGAGGCCACAATGATCATTGAGCGCCTATCCCAAGAACACCGCAATATTGAGACGCTGCTCGCCGTGCTTGAGCACGAGCTTGAGATTTTCGATCGCGGCGACCACCCCGACTATGAGGTCATTCGCGCAATCATCAGCTACTTCGAACTCTATCCCGAGATTTACCATCATCCCCTGGAGGAGCTGGTCCTTGCCAAGCTAGAGCTTCGGGATCCGGCTGCGGCGGCTAGCGTCGGCAACCTGAGACTTGAGCACCAAAAGGGGACCGATCGATTGCGCCGCGTTGCTCGGGCGATCGACGGTGTCCTGTCGGATCGGGAAATCCTTCGGCAAAACGTGGACAATATCGTTCGCGACTTCATAGAGAGCGAGCGGCGTCACATCATGATTGAAGACCGCGATTTCTTTCCTGCCGCTCTCAAGGCTCTAAAGCCTGCAGATTGGAGCGAAATCGCTTCGACCTCAATCGATCATGAGGATCCGCTGTTTAGCGAGGCTGCCGAAGAGACCTTCGGCGCGCTGCGACAGCGCATCTTGCAGATGGAGCACGAGTCTGAAGTCGGACGACGTTAGAAGCGCTCCACTGGCAGCGCCGTCAATGCCTCGACCGTGTATCAGGTCAGCTGCCTCGCCGCCGCCGAGATCATCACCAGCCCGCCGGTGATCACCGCGACGTCCAAGATCGCGGTGTGGATGTGCACCGGCATCCGCTCGACGAAGGCTTTTGCGAGGAACGCACCGGGGATCGCAATCGCGCCGATCAGCAGCGCGAAGGCGAGCACCTGCGCGGTCACAGCACCGGCAAGGCCGAACACCGAGATCTTGATCAGGCCGGTGCCGAGCGAGATCATCGCATCGGTTGCGATCACCGCCGCGCCTTCGAGGCCGGCGGCCATCAGCAGCGACAGCAGGATCACGCCGGAGCCCGAGGTACCGCCGACCAGCACGCCATAACCGATCGAACCGGCGGCAAGGCCGGTGTCGCCGATCCTGACCTCGCGGCGGCGCAGCACGCGGCGCAGCGGCACGCTCAGGATCAGCATGGAGCCGATCACGAGCGCCGCGCCCGCATTGGTCAGCCGCGTATAGCCATAGGCGCCGAGCGCGGTCGTCAGCGCCGCACAGAGAAGCACGATCAGCGCGCGGCGGCGGTCGGCATGGCGCAGATAGGCGATGGCGCGGCTGCAATTGGTGAAGATGGCGGAGATCGCGATGATCGGCACCACGGGCTCGGCGCCGACCAGCGGCACCAGCACCAGCGGCATCAAGGCGCCGGTGCCGTAACCGGCGAGACCACCGATGATCGAAGCCAACAACGCCATCAACGCGACCAGCAGGAGCTGAAAAATCGAGATGTCGGCGAAGCCTGAGACGATGGTCACGTTCTCTCATCGCGGCTGACGCGTGCCGCAGCTTGATCGGCGATGGAAGCGAGCGCGGCTTGCTCTAGTGGAAAATCCGCCGCAAGCCAAGCGTCCTCGGCGAGCGTCAACACATGTCCGAGCGAAGGCCCTTCCGCCATGCCGCGCGCGATGAAGTCGGCGGCCTTCAGCGGAAATTTCGGCGCAGTCCAGCGCTGCGGCAGCTCGGCGAGCGCACGCCATCGCGACGATCCGACGTCGCCGCCGGCCCGCGCCCAGGCCAGCAACACGCGATCGTGATAGCGCTCGGCGCCGAGCCGATAGAGCAGCCGGCGTGCATCGGCCTCATCCTTGGTGACCAAGCGCCACCAGCGGTGTCCCATCGAATCCAGCGCCTTGGTCTCGGTATTGGAGAGCCGCAGCCGCGCGGCGACGCGCTTGGCATCTTCGGTCACGGCGACCGCCAGCGCGGCCAGGCGCCGCGTGGCATTCGCCGGCAGGCTGAGCTCGCACTCGATCGCGATCATCGCCGACAGCGGACCCGTATAGACGACGCCCCCGGTCAGCGCTTGCAGCAATCCGCCCTCGGCCATGGCCAGCACGGCCGCGGACGCACCGCCGGCCACCAGCAGCTTGAGCATCTCCATGCGCACCCGCTCGGCCGAGAGGCTAGCCAGGCCCGCGCGTCCCCGGATGCAGGCGAGATAGCCGTCGCGGTCTGGCTCGCCGGCGCCGAAGGCGGCGTGGATGCGGAAGAAGCGCAGGATGCGCAAATAATCCTCGGCGATGCGCTGGCCGGGATCGCCGATAAAGCGCACGCGACGCGCTCTGGCATCCGCGATCCCGCCGACATAGTCGTGCACGACACCATCAGCATCGACCGACAGGCCGTTCATGGTGAAATCGCGCCGCTCGGCGTCCTTCACCCAGTCGCGGCCGAACGCGACCTTGGCCTTGCGGCCGAAGGTTTCGGTGTCCTCGCGCAGCGTGGTCACTTCATAGGGATGCCCGTCGATCACGAGCGTGACGGTGCCATGATCGATGCCGGTCGGCACGCTCTTGATGCCGGCGGCCTTGGCGCGCCGCATCACTTCGTCCGGCAACGCGGTGGTCGCGATGTCGATGTCACCGGGCTTAAGACCGAGCAGCGCGTTGCGCACCGCGCCGCCGACCACCCGCGCCTCTTCGCCGTCCGCGCCCAGCAATTGCAGGACGCGCGCGGTCCCGCCTGCGGTCAGCCAGGGCGCATGGACAAGTAAAGGCTCCGCGATCATCCGTCGGCCCCTATTTTTCCACGCCCGGCACGAGCTTGCCGTTCTCGATATGGGCGGGAACGTAGGTCGAATCCGGCGCCGCGCCGGAGAAATGCGCGAGGCCGATCAACCCCGCGATCACCAGCACAAGCGCCACCAGGACGAGGCGAGCGACGACATAGACCGGCCAGGACGATTGCACGAACAGGCCGGAACGGCTGGCGGCCAGGAACAGCGCATAGACGGCAAAGGGGATGAGGAAGATTCCGATCTCGGTCAGAACCGTCCGGATCATGATGAATAGATCCGCTCATAAAGCACACGCAGCATACCCGCCGTCGCACCCCAGATGTAGCGTTCCGCGAACGGCATCGCGTAGTAGAACCGCTCCATGCCGCGGAATTCCTTGCTGTGCACCTGGTGGTTCACCGGGTTCATCAGGAAGGATAGCGGCACTTCGAACGCGTCATCAACCTCGGAATGGTTGATGGTGAGCGCAAAGCCCGGCCTGACCCTCGCGACCGTCGGCAGGATGCGGAAGCCGAAGGCGGTGCCGTAGAGATCGAGATAGCCGATCGGCTCGACGAAGTCGCGCGACAGCCCGACCTCTTCCTCGGCCTCGCGCAGCGCCGCATCGAGCGGGGAGGAGTCGGTCGCGTCGATCTTGCCGCCGGGAAAGGCGATCTGGCCGGCATGGTCGTTGAGATGCGCCGAGCGCTGCGTCAGCAGGATGGTCGGCTCGGGATGGTCGACCACCGCGATCAGGACCGCCGCCGGCCGCACCGGCTGCTCGCGCGCGAT
The DNA here is from genome assembly GCF_041357655.1 of Bradyrhizobium sp. DN3. Lineage (NCBI taxonomy): Bacteria > Pseudomonadati > Pseudomonadota > Alphaproteobacteria > Hyphomicrobiales > Nitrobacteraceae > Bradyrhizobium > Bradyrhizobium sp. DN3. The sequence continues at coordinate 13,513 of NZ_JAULLN010000035.1, forward strand.
GATCTCCAGCATCTTGTCGGTGCCTGGATCGCCCGAGGCGGGAATGATGTTCGGATCATAGAGGCCAGGCGGGACGTCGAAGCCGAGCCTGGCCCTGGAGCGGGCGAAGAAATCCGCCGCGCTGAGCGCGACCGGATCGTTCTTCAGGATAGTTTTGTTCAAAGCGCGGCCCTCACCTGCTCCGCGTCGGCCATGGCGAAGAATTCGCCGGCCGACTCGACGCCGAACATCGGCTGGCCATCGACCATCCGCTCCTCACCCATGTCAACCAGATCGTAATAGAGCGCGCGGGTGACCTTAGCCCAGAGATCGGCGCGGACATGCAGATAGGGCGTCAGCCCGCCGTCCTTCGCCTGCTCGAAGCGCAGCCGGTGCGCGGCGTCGCAGGTGACCCAATCGTCGACATTGGTGCGGAAGCTCAGCACGCGGTGGCTGCCCTCGCCGTGCTTCAGCATCTCGACCGCCATGAACGGTGCGTCGTCGACGCGAATGCCGACCTTCTCCACCGGCGTGACCAGGAAATGCTTGTCGCCCTCGCGCTTGAGGATGGTCGAGAACAGGCGGACCAGCGCGTGACGGCCGATTGGCGTTCCCATGTAGAACCAAGTACCATCAGAGGCGATTCGGATATCGAGATCCCCGCAAAACGGCGGATTCCACAGATGCACCGGAGGCAGGCCCTTTTTGGCGCCTTCGGCATTGGCAGCGCTCTTGGCGGCGGCAGTCAGCCCCTCGAGACCGCGATCGGCACTCTGCCCTTGGTTCGCCATGGTTTGCCCTGACTTTGTCATTTGGCACGATTGGTGCAGGTCTACGTTGTACCTCGGTGAGCGGTTCCACTCCGGACGAGTCCGGTGCGCGAGGTCGCCACTTCGTGATGCCGTACATAACCCGAAGCCGATAAGGTGGGGATAGGTTAATTCAACGAATACATGGCCTTCCTGCAAGTCTAGCATAGGGCCCATGATCCGACGGATGACCTCACGTGATCTGCTGAGGTGGAGTGCTGACGTGACGACGCAGGCAAGCCGCGTGGCAGGCTGAAGGAGCGAGCGAATGGCGGAAAGTATCGAGAAACTCGAGGACGGCATCGTCCGTTCGGCCGAGCAGGTGTCGGGCCAGATTCGCGCCGCGAAAGAGGCGATCGCGTCCGTCATCTTCGGCCAGGATCGCGTGATCGAGAACACGCTCGTCACCATCCTCTCCGGCGGTCATGCGCTGCTGATCGGCGTCCCGGGCCTCGCCAAGACCAAGCTGGTCGAGACGCTCGGCGTCACGCTCGGCTTAGACGCCAAGCGCATCCAGTTCACGCCCGATTTGATGCCGTCGGACATTCTCGGCGCCGAGGTGCTGGATGAGAGCACCGCGGGCAGGCGCGCCTTCCGCTTCATTGCAGGTCCGGTGTTCGCGCAGCTCCTGATGGCCGACGAGATCAACCGCGCCAGCCCGCGCACGCAGTCGGCGCTGCTGCAGGCGATGCAGGAGCAGCACATCACGGTTGCGGGTGCGCGCCATGACCTGCCGAAGCCGTTCCACGTGCTCGCCACGCAAAACCCGCTGGAGCAGGAAGGCACCTATCCGCTGCCCGAGGCGCAGCTCGACCGCTTCCTGATGGAGATCGACGTCGATTATCCCGATCGCGACGCCGAGCGCCGCATCCTGTTCGAGACCACCGGCGCCGAGGAGACGCTGGCCAGGGGATCGATGACCGCCGATGCGCTGATCGCCGCGCAGCGGCTGATCCGCCGCCTGCCGGTCGGCGATTCCGTGGTGGAGGCGATCCTGTCGCTGGTGCGCTCGGCCCGTCCGGGTCCCGACGCCGGCGAAGCCGGCAAGTTCATCGCCTGGGGACCCGGCCCACGCGCCAGCCAATCGCTGATGCTGGCTGTGCGCGCGCGTGCGCTGATCGACGGCCGTCTCGCGCCCTCTGTCGACGACGTGCTCGACCTCGCCGAGCCCGTGCTGAAGCACCGCATGGCGCTGACGTTCCAGGCGCGCGCCGAAGGACGCACGATTCCGGACGTGATCCGGCAATTGAAGACACGGATCGGTTGATGGCGGCAGAGAACGGGCACACAGCAAAGGAGATCATAGCGATCCGACGTGCCGATGGCGAAAGCCGCACGCTCGCCGCTTCGCTGCCGCGCCTGGTGCTCGAGGCCCGCCGTATCGCCGCCAACGTCATCCACGGCCTGCACGGAAGGCGCCGCGCCGGCTCCGGCGAAAGTTTCTGGCAGTATCGTCGCTTCGTCTCGGGCGAGCCGTCGCAGAACGTCGACTGGCGGCGTTCGGCGCGTGACGACCATCTTTACGTCCGCGAGCAGGAGTGGGAAGCCGCGCACACGGTCTGGATCTGGCCCGACCGCTCGCCCTCGATGGCCTTCGCCTCCAAGACCGCGCGCGAATCCAAGCTCGAACGCACACTGATCGTCGCCTTCGCGCTGGCCGAACTGCTGGTGTCCGGCGGCGAACGCGTCGGCATTCCCGGGCTGATGGCGCCGACCGCGAGCCGCAGCGTGATCGACAAGATGGCGCAGGCGATGCTGCATGACGACGCCGAACGCCTCAGCCTGCCGCCGTCCTTCGTGCCCTCGGCGCTTGCCGAGACGATCGTGCTGTCGGATTTCTGGTCGCCGATCTCCGAGATCAGGACAACGCTCGCAGGGCTATCCGGCTCGGGCGCGCATGGCACCATGGTGCAGATCGTCGATCCCGCCGAAGAGTCGTTTCCGTACTCCGGCCGCATCGAGTTCGTCGAGCCGGAAGGGTTCGGCGTGATCACCGCCGGCCGGGCCGAGAGCTGGGTGCAGGATTACACGACGCGGCTCACGCTGCACCGCGACCAGATCCGCGCCGAGACCAACAAGCTCGACTGGCTGTTCACGACGCATGCGACCGACCGCTCGGCCGCCGAACTGCTATTGTTCCTGCATGCCGGCCTGCAGGTGAGCAAGTCGGGCGCCCGCACCACCACGATCAAGGCGGGGCCGGCCGCATGATGGGATTGCCGCTCGCCTTCACCGAACCGCTGCTCCTGATCGGCCTCGTCAGCCTGCCCGTGCTGTGGTGGCTGCTGCGGGTGATGCCGCCGCGGCCGCGCCGGATCGAGTTTCCGCCGACACGGCTGTTGTTCGATATCGCGCCGCGCGAAGAGACGCCCTCGCGGACGCCGTGGTGGCTGACCGCGTTGCGCCTGCTCGCGGCCGCGCTGGTGATCTTCGCCGCCGCCGGCCCGATCTGGAATCCGCAGACGGGTCTTGCCGGCAGCAAGGCGCCGCTGATGATCATGTTCGACGACGGCTGGAGCGCGGCGTCGCATTGGGACGTCAGGATCAGGGCCGCCGACGAGCTGATCGCCAACGCCGACAATGACCGCCGCGCCATCGCCCTGGTGCCGCTGTCCGAGCCGAACCGCGACATCACCCTGATGCCGGCGGGGGCGGCGCGCGTCGCGCTGCGCCAGCTCGCGCCAAAGCCCTATTCGATCGACCGGGTCGAGACCCTGGCCGCGGTCGATCGTTTCCTCAAAGCCACCGGCGACTGCGAGATCGCCTGGCTGTCCGACGGCGTCGACACCGGCCGCGGCGAGGAATTCGTAGCTGGCCTCGGCAAGACCATCGGCGATCGCAGCCTGACCGTGTTCGAAGGCGGCACCTCGGCGCCGCTGGCGCTGGTCGCGGCCGAGAACGCCGCGGCCAGGATGACGGTGAAGGTGCTGCGCACCGACAGCGGCATCGCCGTCGGCACCGTGCGCGCGCTGGATCAGAAAGCCTCGCCGATCGGAGAAGCCCGCTATTCATTCGGTCCGCAGGACAAGGAGACCGACGCGGCGTTCGATCTGCCGGTCGAGCTGCGCAACGACATCACGCGACTCGAGATCTCGGGCGAGCGCTCCGCCGGCGCGGTGCAGCTGCTCGACAAGCGCTGGCGCCGCCGCGCCATCGGCATCGTCTCGGGCTCAACCAGCGAAACTGCGCAGCCGCTGCTGGCGCCGACCTTCTATCTCACCCGCGCGCTGGCGCCGTTCGCCGACGTGCGGCTCGCCGACAAGGGCTCGCCGCAGCAGGGCATCACCCAATTCCTCGACCAGAAGCTGCCGATGATCATCCTCGCCGACGTCGGCACCATCGCGCCTGAGCTGCGCGAGCGCCTCAATGCCTGGATCGATCAGGGCGGCGTGCTGGTGCGGTTCGCAGGGCCCCGGCTGGCGCAGGCCGAAGACGATCTCGTGCCGGTCAAGCTGCGCAAGGGCGGCCGCACGCTCGGCGGCAGCCTGACCTGGGAGAAGCCGCAGCATCTCGCCTCCTTCGCTGCCGATGGCCCGTTTGCCGGCGTCGTGGCCCCCAAGGACGTCACCGTGAGCCGCCAAGTGCTGGCCGAGCCCGACGCGGTGCTCGCCACCAAGAGCTGGGCCTCCCTGGAGGACGGCACGCCGCTGGTGACCGGCGAGCATCGCGGCAAGGGCCTGGTCAGCCTGTTCCACGTCAGCGCCGACATGCGCTGGTCGGATCTGCCGATGTCAGGCACCTTCGTCGAAATGCTGCGGCGGGTGGTCGACATGTCCGGCTACACCGCCAAACCCGGTGCCGGGGTCGCGGCCGAGACGACCGCCGAGACGGTGGCGCCGCTGCACATCCTCGACGGCTTCGGCGCCTTCGGCCCGCCGCCGGCCACCGCAAAACCACTGCCGGCGGATTATCGCGACCGCGCCACACCCGATCATCCGCCGGGCTTCTATGGTCCGGCCGAAGGACCGCTCGCCGTGAACACGCTTGCCGCCGCCGACCGCATCGCGGCCCTGAACACCGCGAGCCTGCGCGCCCGGCACGCCACCTACACCAATGCCGAGCCGCGGGACTTGCGCGGCTGGCTGCTGTCGACGGCGCTGGCATTGTTCCTGATCGACGCCATCATCGTCGCGCTGCTCGGCGGCGGGATCGCCGCGCTGCTGCGCCGCCGCGCTGCGCCAGCGATGATCGTCTTCGCGCTGGTGCTCGCGGGCGTCGCGGCGTTCTCGCCGACGCCAGCGCGCGCCGACGGCGTCACGGACGAGTTCGCGATGAAGGCGGTGTCGCAGACCCGCCTCGCTTATGTCGTGACCGGCAATGCCGACGTGGATTCCATCGTCAAGGCCGGGATGAACGGGCTGACGCTGTTCCTGGCGCAGCGCACTGCGCTCGAGGCCGGCGATCCCGTCGGCGTCAATCCCGCGCGCGACGAGCTCGCCTTCTTCCCGCTGATCTACTGGCCAATCGTGCCCGGGGCGCCCAAGCCGCCGCAGGATGCCATCAACAAGATCGACGCCTACATGAAGCAGGGCGGCACCGTGCTGTTCGACACGCGCGACGCGATCGAAGCACCGGCCGGCGCGAACGGCGCGGCGCAAACGCCGGCCATGCAGACGCTGCGCGAGATCCTGTCCTCGCTCGACGTGCCCGAGCTCGAGCCGGTGCCGCGCGAGCACGTGCTGACCAAGACCTTCTACCTGCTGCGCGACTTCCCCGGCCGCTTCGTCACCGGCCAGACCTGGGTCGAGACCCTGCCGCGCGACGAGGACGAGGACAGCGCGCAGCGGCCGGCGCGCGGCGGCGACGGCGTCTCGCCGATCATCATCACCTCGAACGACCTCGCCGGCGCCTGGGCGGTGCGGCCCGACGGCCAGGCCATGCTGCCGGTGACCGGCGGCGATACCCGCCAGCGCGAATTCGCCTACCGCGCCGGCGCCAACATCGTGATGTACACCCTGACCGGCAACTACAAGGCCGACCAGGTGCACGCACCGGCCCTGATCGAACGGCTGGGGCAATGATGCGAGCTTTGGAACTCAATGCTCGCCAAAACAAAGCCGTCATGGCCGGGCTTGTCCCGGCCATCCACGCCTTGCCGCAAGGCATGAAGAACGTGGATGCCCGGGACAAGCCCGGGCATGACGATGCCGAGAAAGCATCGACATGAATTACGGCATCGCGTTCACGCCGCTTGTTCCCGCGATCGTCCTGTGGCTTGCGCTGGCCGCGATCGTCGTCGTCGCGCTCGTGCTGCTGCTGGCGCGCGCACGCGGCGCGGCCGTGCGCGTGGCCGCGCTGGCGCTGTTCCTGCTGGCGCTTGCCAATCCTTCCTTCACGCGCGAGGACCGCGATCCCCTCACCTCGGTCGCCGCCGTCGTCGTCGACAAGAGCCCGAGCCAGAACTTTGGCAACCGCAATCGCGAGGCCGCGCAGGCGCAGGAAGCGCTGGTCGACAGCCTGAAGAAGATCAAGGGCCTCGAAGTCCGCGTCGTCGATGCCGGACAGGCCGACGGCGAGACCGACGGCACGAAACTGTTCGGCGCCCTCGCCTCGGCCTTGTCGGACGTGCCGGTCGACCGCGTCGCCGGCGCGTTCCTGATCACCGACGGCCGCGTTCACGACATTCCGGCGAACGCCGCCGCGCTCGGCTTCCAGGCGCCGGTGCAAGCGCTGGTCACCGGGCAGAAGGACGAGCGCGACCGCCGCATCGCGATCACGGCGGCGCCGCGCTTCGGCATCGTCGGGCAGACCCAGACCATCAGCTACCGCCTCGACGATCAGGGCGTCTCCGGCGAGCGCGCCAAGGTCACGGTCCGCCGCGACGGTGAAGTCATCAACGAGCGCACGCTATCGAGCGGCCAGGCCGCGAGCGTCGACGTCGACATCAAGCATGCCGGCCCGAACATCGTCGAGATCGAGGCTTCGCCGCTCGAACGAGAATTGACGCCGGTGAACAACCGCGCGGTCGTCGCCATCGACGGCGTGCGCGACAAGCTACGGGTGCTGCTGGTCTCGGGCGAGCCGCATTCAGGTGAGCGCACCTGGCGCAATCTGCTCAAATCCGACGCCAGCGTCGATCTCGTGCATTTCACCATTCTGCGTCCGCCGGAGAAGCAGGACGGCACGCCGATCAACGAATTGTCGCTGATCGCGTTTCCGACCCGCGAGCTGTTCCAGCAGAAGATCAACGAATTCCAGCTGATCATCTTCGACCGCTACGCCCGCCAGGGCGTGCTGCCGATCGCCTACTTCGACAACATCGCGCGCTATGTGCGCTCGGGCGGCGCGGTGCTGGTCTCGGCCGGCCCCGACTACGCCTCCAACACCAGCATCTGGCGCACACCGCTGGATTCGGTGTTGCCGGCCGAGCCCGTCGGCGTGACGGAAAAGCCGTTCTACGCGCATCTGTCCGACATCGGCAAACGCCATCCGGTCACGCGCGGGCTGGAGGGCTCGGGATCCGAGCCGCCGCACTGGAGCCGGTTCTTCCGCACCGTCGACACCCGCAATGCGGTCAACCCGCCTGTGATGACCGGGGTCGACGGCAAGCCGCTGCTGTTCCTGTCGCGCTTTGGGGAGGGCCGCGTTGCGCTGCTGCTGTCAGATCACATCTGGCTGTGGGCGCGCGGCTATGAGGGCGGCGGGCCGCATCTCGACCTGCTCAGGCGGATGTCGCATTGGCTGATGAAGCAACCGGATCTGGATGAAGAAGCGCTGCGCCTCCAGGTGCAGGGCAAGGATCTCGTCGTGGTACGCCAGACCATGTCGGACAGCGTCCAGCCGGTGAACGTGACCTCGCCGTCGGGCGTGTCGCACGATCTGACGCTCAGCCCCGGCGATCCCGGCGAGTGGCGCGCCAGCCTGCCGGCGAACGAGCTCGGCCTGTGGCAGGCCACGGACGGCACGCTGAAGGCGCTGATCAATGTCGGCCCGACCAATCCGAAGGAGTTTTCGGAAGTCACCTCCACCACCGAGACATTGAGGCCGCTGACGCAGGCAACCGGCGGCAATGCCGTGCGCGTCGTCGACGGCAACAGCGTCGAGCTGCCACGCATCCTGCCAGTGCGCTCCACCAGTGTCTTCCATGGCGACGGCTGGATGGGCGTGCGGATGCGCGACGCCAGCGTGGTGAAGGGCGTCGGCGTGCTGCCGATCTTCGCCGGGCTGATCGGCCTGTTGCTGCTGCTCGGCGCCTTCGCCGCGACCTGGGTCCGCGAAGGGCGCTGATCTCATGAAGTTTGATGAAACTCGGTCGGCTGTCCGTGGTTCACCTCTCCCCAACGGGGAGAGGTCGGATTGCTTTGGCGCGCAATTGCGCGCCTGAGCAATCCGGGTGAGGGGCCGCAGCGCACCGTAAGACCGTAAGCCCTCACCCGGATCGCATCTTTCGATGCGATCCGACCTCTCCCTACGGGAGAGGTGAACACTCGGCTCATATCGATTCAACCAATACTCACCTCGCTTGAGTTACCCGAACGACACATCGCATGAGCGCCCCGCGCGGCTCGCGCCGGCGACAGTTGACATCCGCTGATCGATCGGGCGATGCTACATTGTAACGCCGCGATGCCAGGGGATTGGCCGCGCGGTGTGGGGCGCTTTCGGATGAAATGGTTTCGGTCAAATGTGAGGCACGCTGCCCGGCTCGCGCTGTTCGCGATGCTGGTGCAGTTCGCGCTGACGTTCGGCCACAGCCACTGGTTCGCGCAGGCCGCGCCCCTCGCCCAATCCTCGCTGCAGCAGACGGACAGCGCCAAGGACATCGCCAAAGGCGTTGCTGCGATCGACCGCGCCGCGGTCCTGAAGCAATCGCCAGCCGGTCCTGACCGCGAGCATCCGGGCGACGACAATTGCGCGATCTGCGCCGCCGTCGCGCTGGCGGGCACAATCGTTTTCGCGACGCCGCCGGTGCTGCTGCTGCCGCAGGCGATCGAGCTGCTCCACCGCACCCTAGATGCCGAATTCATCCATCTGAAATCGGCTGGCACGGCGTTCCAGCCCCGCGCCCCTCCCGCTTCCTGACCTCCAACGCTTGATCACGCCCAGCCTCGCCGCATGGCGGCGAATGCCTGGGAGAAGTTGAAGTCGAATTCCGTCGCACCGCGACGGCAGGCCACCTCCGATCAGCAGATGATCACGCGGACGGCCTGACTGGAATCAGGACCATGTCATTTCAATTGCGACGCGCGCAGCGTCTTGGCGGAGCAAGCCTGCTCCTGCTCGGTGCCGCCGCCACGCCCGCCTTCGGCCAAGAGCCTGCGCAAGACAAATCGGCGACCGAGATCCCGGCCGTCACTGTGACGGCGCCGAGCCCGATCGTGCGCCGAGCGGTGGTGCCGTCCCGCAACACAGGTCGCGGCACGCGGACCGCACGTGTGCGCAGCCGCCAACAAACGGCGGAAGCCACGCCGGCAGCCCCCGTTCCCGCCGCGCCTCAGCAGGGCGTGCTGCCTATCGTGACCAACCAGTTCGCGACCGTCACGGTGGTGCCGAACGAAGAGATCCGCCGCGAGGGCGGCGGTCAGCTCGGCGATCTCCTATTCTCCAAGCCCGGCATCACCGGCTCCAGCTTCGCGCCCGGCGCCTCCAGCCGGCCGATCATCCGCGGCCTCGACGTCAACCGCGTCGGCATCATCGAGAACGGCACCAATGGCGGTGGCGCCTCCGATCTCGGCGAGGATCATTTCGTCCCGATCGACCCGCTCGCGACCAACCAGGTCGAAGTGGTGCGCGGGCCGGCGGCGCTGCGCTATGGCTCGACCTCGATCGGCGGCGTCGTCAGCGCCACCAACAACCGGATTCCGGATGCGATGCCGAGCTGCGCGCCGTCGTTCCAGACCTACGGTCTGCCGACCAAGGCGCCGCTCGCGAGCGCCGCGACCTCGCCTTGCGTCACCGCCGAGACGCGCACCGCGTTCAGCTCGGTCGATCGCGGCGTCGAGAGCGGCGTGCTGCTCGACACCGGCGGCGGCAATTTCGCCTTCCATGCCGATGCCTATGGCCGCACGACGTCCGACTATTACATTCCGAGCTATCCGTACTTGTTCGACCAAACACGGCCAGTCGGCAATCGCCAGCCGAACTCGGCAACGCGGTCGGATGGCGCGTCGATCGGCGGGTCCTACATTTTCACGGGCGGCTTCATCGGCGCGTCGATCACGCAGAACGATTCGCTCTATCATATCCCCGGCATCGATGGCGCCGATCACCGGACCCGGATCGATGCGCATCAGACCAAGATCAACGTCAAGGGCGAATATCGCCCGGATGGCGCCGCGATCGATGCGATCCGTTTCTGGGCGGGCGCCACCAACTACCGTCACAACGAGTTGGGTCTCGCCGATCCCGCCGATCCGACAACCGATGGTGTCCGGCAGACCTTCACCAATCGGGAGGAGGAGATTCGTGTTGAAACGCAGCTGATGCCGTTCAATGCACGCTTTGCCGAGGTGACGACTGCGTTCGGCTTTCAAGCAGGCCATCAGGAGTTGACTGCGCCGAGTCCGGACGATCCCGGCGCGCTGTTCAATGGATTGTGGGACCCGAACCGCAACTACCGCGTTGCCGGCTACGTCTTCAACGAGTTCAAGTTCAGCGAACAAACGAGAGCGCAGATCGCCGGCCGCATCGAGCATGTCGAGCTGCATGGCTCGACGCCGGATTTCCCGGCGGATTTCCTGCCCGACGGCAGTCCTCAAACGAGCATCGTCCGCAATCCGTCCTTCACGCCCAAGAGCGGCAGCATCGGCCTGTTGCAGGATCTGCCGGGCGGCATGGTCGGCAGCATCACCGCGCAATATGTCGAGCGCGCACCGAAGCCGGCCGAGCTGTTCTCGCGCGGCGGCCACGATGCGACCGCGACCTTCGATATCGGCAATCCGAACCTCACCATCGAGACCGCCAAGTCCGTCGAGGTCGGCGTGCGCAAGGCGACGGGACCGCTCCGCTTCGAAGCGACCGTCTACTACACGCATTTCGACAATTTCATCTTCCGCCGCCTCACCGGCGTGATGTGCGACGGCGATTTCGCCTCATGCGGTGCGCCCGACGCCGAGCTGAACCAGGCCGTCTATTCGCAGCGCAACGCGAACTTCCGCGGCGGCGAGTTCCAGTCGCAGCTCGACCTCGGCGCATTCCAGGGCGGGATCTGGGGCATTGAGAACCAGCTCGACGTCGTTCGCGCCACCTTCACCGACGGCACAAACGTGCCGCGGATTCCGCCGGTGCGAATGGGCGGCGGCGTGTTCTGGCGTGACGACAACTGGCTGATGCGCGTCAACCTGCTGCATGCCTTTGCACAGAACAACGTCGCCGTGATCGCGGAGACGCCGACGGCGGGCTACAATCTGTTGAAGGCGGAGGTGAGCTACAAGACCAAGCTCAACCCCAACGCCTTCGGCGCGCGCGAGATGCTGGTCGGCCTCGTCGGCAACAACCTACTCAACGAGAACATCCGCAATTCGGTGTCCTACACCAAGGACGAGGTGTTAATGCCGGGCATCGGCGTTAGAGCATTCGCGAACTTCAAGTTCTAGTTTCGAACCAGTCGGGGCCTACGGGCCCCGACATACATTGTCATTGCGAGGAGCCCTTGCGACGAAGCAATCCAGGCTGCCTTTGCGGAAAGATTCTGGATTACTTCGCTTCCGCCTTCGCTCTTCGGCGGACAAGCGCTCGCAATGACGGAGTATGAGGAACCGCTGTCGTACTCTTAATGCACGGCGGCGTAGCCCGGATGGAGCGCAGCATAATCCGGGATTCTGTCGCCGCGGAAAGACCTTCCCGGATTGCGCTGCGCTCCATCCGGGCTACGGGCGTTACGAACGACGCGCGCCGCAACTATCTCCGCGCCTTGCTCCAGTCGGGACCCACCGCCCCCGACACGCCTTCGAAGGAGCCGTCGACGAGTTCGAACACCAGGATACGGGCGGCGTCGACCGGGCCCGGCATGGTGACGCGGCCCTTAGGGACCGGCTTGAAGCCGACCCGGCTGTAATAGGGCTCGTCGCCGACCAGGAGCACGATGGCGTGGCCTTTTTCCTTGGCATCCTTCAGCGCGCGCTCCATCAGGAGACGGCCGATGCCGCGGTCGCGGAACGGCGGCTCGACGGTGAGCGGCCCCAACAGCAGCGCCGGCGTGTCGCCGATCAGGATCGGCAGTTGCCTGACCGAGCCGACCAGCAGCGTGCCGATGCGCGCGGTGAAGGACAATTCGAGCAGATGGTCGACGTGCTCGCGAATCCGGTAGGCGCTGAGCACGAAGCGGCCGGGACCAAAGGTGCGCTCATGCAGCCGTTCGATCGCCTGGGCGTCGCCGGCGGCCTCGGGAAGGATAGTGAGTGAGAGATCGGTCATGTCAGTTGGCGGGATAGCACCTGAACGCAGCGCGGTCCATCGGGCAGCAAAGATGCTCAGTTCCTTTTCAGCGCCGGCGGGAGAGGTGTTCTGACTCGCCGGTTTGCATCCGTTGATCGACAATCCTCATGCACGGGCCGCCTCAGCGCCACGTCGCAATCAGGGGTTCGCCGCCCAGCACTTCCGCGATCCGCAGCCGCGTGCCGGGCGTGGTCCCCTCGGGCAGCGCCGTGATCGCGAAGAACCCGCATTCGACGATCTCGTGGTTGGGCGCGGGCAGGCGGTCCTGGCTGAACTGCCTGACCACGTAGACCGCGACGTGGTCGCGGCGGGAGACGTGGCTGTTGAGGAAGATGCCGTGCAGCACGGCATCTCCGATCAGATCGATGTCGCCCTCCTCCTTGAGCTCGCGCAGCAGCGCCTGCGCCATGGTCTCACCGAAATCGACGCCGCCGCCGGGCAGGTGCCAGCCGCTGACGTAGCTGTGCCTGACCAGGAACACCCGGTTCTCCGCGTCCAGCACCACGGCGCGGACGCCGAGCGTCATGCCGCGGACCAGCAGGAAATAGACATGGAAGATGCGCCGCAGCAGCGGCTCGCATTTTCGTCGAATGGAGTTCAGACGTTCTCCCATCAGGCTTTCCTTGACACCCCCTTTTTGAGGCCCTGCTTGCGCGCTGGCTGCGACCTTGCCATTACAGCGGAGCAATAGCGAGGCAATCGCGCGCCATGGCCCCCTTTACGCTCGCCCATCTGTCCGACCCGCATCTGCCGCCACTACCGAAGCCGCGGCTGATCGAGCTCGCCGGCAAGCGCGCGCTCGGCTACGTCAACTGGACGCGCAACCGGCACAAATACCAGCGCCGCGAGGTGCTTGACGCGCTGGTTGCCGACATGAAGGCCCAGGCGCCCGACCACATCGCGGTGACGGGCGATCTCGTCAACCTGGCGCTGGAGGCCGAATTCGCGCCGGCCCTGGCCTGGCTCGAAAGCGTCGGCCCGCCCGACCGCGTCACCGCGATCCCCGGCAATCACGATGCCTATGTCAGCGCGACGCGTCATCGTTTCGGCGAGACGTTCCTGCACTACATCGCCGCGGACACGATCGATACCGTGGCTTTCCCAGCCGTCCGTCGGCGTGGGCCGCTGGCGCTGATCAGCCTGTCGACGGCGGTGCCGACCCTTCCGCTGATGGCGACGGGCACGCTCGGGCGCGATCAGCTCGCGTCGCTCGAACAGGTTCTCGAGCGGCTCGCCGCGGAAGATCTCTTCCGCGTGCTGCTGGTGCATCATCCGCTGAAATCCGTCGCGCGCCAGAAGCGGATGACGGACGCGGGCGAGCTGCTGGCCCTGTTGAAACGCCACGGCGTCGAGTTGATCCTGCACGGGCACGACCACATTCATTCGACGATGTGGTTCGAAGGCCCGAACGGCAACATTCCCGCGCTCGGCGTGCCCTCCGCCTCCGCGCTCGCGCACGGGCGCTACCCGGCGGCGGCGTATAATCTGTTCACGATTGAGAAGGACAATACCGGCTGGCGCTGCGAGCAGACGGTGCGGAGCCTCGGGGCTGGATTTCGGATGGGACAGATCAAGCATGCGCGGTTGATTTAGTTCACCGTCATTCCGGTGCATGCGAAGCGCGAGCCCGTTCCGTAGCCTGGATGGAGCGCAGCGTAATCCGGGGCAGTGCATCTGGAGCAACATGTTTCCCGGATTGCGCTTCGCTCCATCCAGGCTACGAGAACTCCTCGCAGGGAGCCTCACCAGCTCCGCAGCGCCGCCAGCACGGCGACGCCGAACAAGGCGGCGGCGCCGAGGATGAAGCCAAACACGAACGGCCACAGGCGCGAGCGGCGCGGCGGCTCGGTGGCCGGTGCTTGCGGTTCGGGCGGGACCACCATCGCATGCTCGCGCTCGATCATGCGGCGCGCGACATAGTCGGTGACGGCCTCGACGATAACAGCGGTGTCGTGCGATTCGGCGAGCACGATGCGGCCGAAGCGGGTGTCCTGGACGAAGCGGTACATCCGCTTGTCACGCCCCATCATGATATGGGCGACGACGTCGATCCAGAGCCTGGGCGTATCGCCCTGGCTGATGCCGCGATCGAACAGGTCGATCTGATCAGGCACCTGCGCGAACAGGGGATCGAGTGCGTCATTGAGGATCTCCAGCCGGGCCACCTCGGCGTCCCTGAGATCGACGACCACGCCGGTCCGGTCGGCAGCCTCGATCCGGGCGCGCAACAGCGCATCGCGCAGCCGCACCGGGCGCGGCTGGCTGGGATGGATTCCGCTGGTTTCGGGCTCTGACATTGTCGGCCTCGTCCTCAAACACCATGGTTAACCTATCAGCAACCAAAGCGCCCGCAAAGGGCCCACAATTCCAGATACTTACGGCACCCACAGACGTTTCACCCGTGCCAAAAACAGACGATCCCACCCAGGCAGGGCCTGGATGGGACCATCCGTCCTTGGACGTCTTCTTAGTTCAGTGCGTCAGGCCGGGACCCGCGACGGCTCTTCCACGATGGAGAAGCGGACGCCGGCCTTGTGGCGGCTCTCTTCCGACACCTCGCGCCAGCAGTCCTCGGCTTCCTTGCGGGTCTTGAACGGACCTTTGACCTGGGCCGAGCCTTCCACGAGCTTGTGGAAGTTCATCGAACCGAACTCGCCGCCGATCACCCAGAAATTGCTGCCTGTGGTCATTGTCAGTCTCCTCTCGAACTGCGCGATGCGTTAGCCGAACTGGTTCATGGTGTTGTGGGCGCCGCCCGCCTTCAGGGCAGCCTCGCCGGCGAAGTACTCCTTGTGGTCGTCGCCGATGTCGGAGCCGGCCATGTTCTGGTGCTTCACGCAGGCGATGCCCTGACGGATCTCGGCGCGCTGGACGTTCTTGACGTAGCCGAGCATGCCCTGCTCGCCAAAGTACTCGCGGGCGAGATTGTCGGTCGAGAGCGCCGCCGTGTGATAGGTCGGCAACGTGATCAGATGGTGGAAGATGCCGGCACGCTTGGCCGAATCCGCCTGGAAGGTGCGGATGCGCTCGTCGGCTTCCTTCGCCAGCGGCGTGTCGTCATACTCCGCCTTCATCAGCTCGGCACGGTTGTACTGGCTGACGTCCTTGCCGGCTTCCTTCATCGCGTCGTAGACCTGCCAACGGAAGTTGAGGGTCCAGTTGAACGACGGCGAGTTGTTGTAGGCCAGCTTCGCATTCGGAACGACCTTGCGGATGCGGTCGACCATCTTGGCGATCTGCTCGATATGCGGCTTCTCGGTCTCGATCCAGAGCAGGTCGGCGCCGTTCTGGAGCGAGGTGATGCAGTCCAGCACGCAGCGGTCTTCGCCGGTGCCGGGGCGGAACTGGTAGAGGTTGGAGGGCAGCCGCTTCGGACGCATCATCTTGCCGTTGCGGTTGATGATCACGTCGCCATTCTTGGCGTTCTCCGCCGTCACTTCCTCGCAATCGAGGAAGCTGTTGTACTGGTCGCCGATGTCGCCGGGCTTGTGGCTGACGGCGATCTGCTGCGTCAGGCCGGCGCCGAGCGAGTCGGTGCGGGTCACGACGACGCCGTCTTCGACGCCGAGCTCGAGGAAGGCGTGGCGGCAGGCCCGGATCTTCGCGAGGAAGACTTCATGCGGCACGGTGACCTTGCCGTCCTGGTGGCCGCACTGCTTCTCGTCTGAGACCTGGTTCTCGATCTGGAGCGCGCAGGCGCCCGCCTCGATCATCTTCTTGGCGAGCAGATAGGTCGCCTCCGCGTTGCCGAAGCCGGCATCGATGTCGGCGATGACGGGCACGACGTGGGTCTGGAAGTTGTCGATCTTCCCGATCAGCTCCTTCTCCCTGGTCTTGTCGCCTTCCTTGCGCGCCTTGTCGAGCGCGCGGAAGATGTCGTTGAGCTCGCGCGAGTCGGCCTGACGCAGGAAGGTGTAGAGCTCCTCGATCAGCGCGGGCACCGAGGTCTTCTCGTGCATCGACTGGTCGGGCAGCGGGCCGAATTCGGAGCGCAGCGCGGCGATCATCCAGCCCGAGAGATACAGGTAGGTGCGATCGGTCTTGCCAAAATGCTTCTTGACCGAGATCAGCTTCTGCTGGGCGATGAAGCCGTGCCAGCAGCCCAGCGACTGGGTGTACTTGGTGGGGTCGCCGTCATAGGCGGCCATGTCGGCCCGCATCAGCGCCGCGGTGTAGCGGGCGACGTCGAGGCCGGTCTTGAAGCGGTTCTGCAGGCGCATGCGTGCGACCGCCTCGGCCGTCACCCCGTTCCAGGTCGGCTGGGTCTTAAGAAGCGTCTGAGCCGCCTCGACCTCGCTCTGATACGAAGCCGGGCGCAGAAGGGGGCTGATGCCGCGGGGTTGATAATTCATGGCCTGATCCTTTTCGCTGACGACGGCCGTTTTGCCATCGACATTTTTGACAGTGCATTGCGAAATGCGTCTCAGGAGCTAAACGCGAAAACGGAAACTTCGTACAGATGCCTTGTTTTTTATTGGTGATGTCATGTAACATCTGAACGTGTAATAGATGTTATTTTGTAAATCCTGTAAATTATAGGTCAGCAACGCTGTCCTTAATGCGCACCTGAGAGGAGACCTGAGAGATGGCCGCCGATTCCGGCAAGAAACTCTTCGTCGGTCCGCGCTTCCGGCGGATCCGGCAGCAATTGGGGCTGTCGCAGACCCAGATCGCCGAAGGGCTCGGGATCTCGCCGAGCTATGTCAACCTGATCGAGCGCAACCAGCGCCCGGTGACGGCGCAGATCCTGCTGCGGCTGGCCGAGACCTATGACCTCGACCTGCGCGACCTCGCCACCGCCGACGAGGACCGCTTCTTCGCCGAGCTGAACGAGATCTTCTCCGATCCCTTGTTCCGCCAGATCGACGTGCCCAAGCAGGAGCTGCGCGACCTCGCTGAGCTCTGCCCGGGCGTGACCCATGCGCTGCAACGGCTCTATGCCGCCTATACCGAGGCGCGCCAGGGCGAGACGCTGGCGGCCGCGCAAATGGCCGACCGTGACGTTGGCACGCGTTATGAAGCCAATCCGGTCGAGCGCGTGCGCGAGCTGATCGAGGCCAACCGCAACTATTTCCCGGAACTGGAGCAGGCCGCGGAAAATCTTCGCGACGAGTTGAACGTGCCGGCCGAAGGGCTCTACGCGGCGCTGGCCGCACGCTTGCGCGAAAAGCATTCGATCCAGACCCGCATCATGCCCGTCGACGTGATGCGCGAGACGCTGCGGCGGTTCGATCGTCACCGCCGCCAGCTCCTGATTTCCGAGCTGGTCGACCCGCCTGGCCGCGCATTCCAGCTCGCCTTCCAGCTCGGCCTAGGTGAATGTGCGCAGCATCTGGAGACCATCATCGGTCGATCCGGGCCGCTCGACGACGCGCCGCGGCGGCTGTTCCGCATCACGCTCGGCAATTACTTTGCAGCCGCTGTCATGATGCCCTACCCGGCATTCCTCGCCGCAGCCGAGGCGCTCAATTACGACATCCATGTGCTGGCGCAGCGCTTCAATTCCGGCTTCGAGCAGGTCTGCCATCGCCTCACCACCCTGCAGCGACCGAACGCGCGCGGCATTCCGTTCTTCCTGCTCCGTGTCGACAATGCCGGCAACGTCTCGAAGCGCTTCTCCTCCGGCACGTTCCCGTTCTCGAAATTCGGCGGCACCTGCCCCTTGTGGAACGTGCATTCGACCTTCGACACGCCGGACCGCCTGCTCAAGCAGGTGATCGAGCTTCCCGACGGCACGCGCTATTTTTCGATCGCGCAGATGGTGCGCCGCCCGGTCGCGCCGCATCCGCTGCCGCAACCGCGCTTCGCCATCGGCCTCGGCTGCGAAATTCGCCACGCCGCGCGCCTGACCTACGCCGCGGGCATCGACCTGGAGAAGACCGAGGGCACGCCGATCGGCGTCAACTGCCGTCTCTGCGAGCGCGAAAACTGCGCCCAGCGCGCCGAGCCGCCGATCACGCGCACGCTGATCCTGGACGAGACGACGCGGCGGGTGTCGAGCTTCGCGTTCTCGAATGCAAGGGAGTTGTGAGGCTGCAGAGTTGCAAGGCGCGGCTCCACGTTTGGCGAAAGGCGCGCGCCACTCGTTCCGCTGTCATGCCCCGCGAAGGCGGGGCATCCAGTACGCCGCAGCCCATCGGCTCAACCACAGCCGTCACGGCGTACTGGATCGCCCGGTCAAGCCGGGCGATGACAGTTGAATGTGTGGCGGCAGCCTAAACCGCTACGCCAGCGTGTGCACGATCACCGGCCCGGCCGCAGCACTCGCATGTCCCGCCAGCAGCGGCCCCAGATCCTTCTCGATCCAGGCGATCGCGCGCCGGTTCGCCTCCTCCGCCTGCTCGAACTTGTCGAAGATCGAGATCGCGGTCACCGTGTCGTCGCCGGCATAGACGACGTAATAGGCGCGGAAACCGTCGACGTCGCTGATGATCGGAACGGCGCCATCCTTGATGCGGCGCGCCAGCTCTTCCGCACTCCCGCTTTTCGCCTTGGCCTGACGGATGGCGGCATACATGGCATCCTCCTTCCGGCTACTGATGTGAGGGCCTGGTGCCCGGAGCGGATGTTACGCCGAAGCGCGCCGCCAATCCACGCTTGGTTAACCCCGCCCTAATCCGCCTCCGCGATCTGCAACCAAGGATTAAGCACGCCTCAACATCGGTGCCTTAGTCTTGCCCCACTCACTTTTCGCAAACAACGGTGGCCTATCCTGCCGGGCGAAGTGAGATCAGGGGGTTCATCATGCGCATTGCGTTGCTGCTGACCGCAACCATCG
Organism: Bradyrhizobium sp. DN3; assembly: GCF_041357655.1. NCBI lineage: Bacteria > Pseudomonadati > Pseudomonadota > Alphaproteobacteria > Hyphomicrobiales > Nitrobacteraceae > Bradyrhizobium > Bradyrhizobium sp. DN3. The sequence goes on from NZ_JAULLN010000035.1 coordinate 32,455, forward strand.
TCGGCGCGCTCTTCGCCAATCCATCCATTGCCGGATCGCCCGATGCGTCCACCGACGCAGCGCAGCCGCTGCCGCCGGGCTTCCAGAGCTACCGCGGCTACATGTTCGACTTGTCCGAGAATCGCGACCGCAAGGATGTCGACAAGCTCACCGACAATCTGAAGAGCCAGATCGACGTCGTCGAAGGCGTCGGCCTGTCGCCGCGCGTGCTGCGCTTCTTTCACACCGTTCCGATCGTCGCGAGCGAGCTGGCCTGCCTCGACGAAGGTGCCGCGACCGCGTGCTACGGCCGGGTCACGCCGGACATCCAGCGCAGCGTTCCCCGGACGCTGACGGTCTGGGACCCCAGCAAGCAGCGCTGGACCAATCCCAATGCCATCGACCTCGCGGTCGATTCGGGCCTCGGCGTGATCATGCTGCGGCCCGACATGATGCGTTACGAGAAGGAGGCCGTGCTGCTGCACGAGCTGCTGCACGCCTATCACGCGCGGCTGTTACCGGACGGCTACGCCAACAAGGGCGTGATCGCCTACTTCGCCTTGGCCAAGTCCAAGGACCTGTTGCCCAAGGAATCCTATGCGATGAAGAATCCCATGGAGTTCTTTGCCGTGACCGCGAGCATCTTCCTGGCCGGAAAAAGCGAATTCCACGATCCCAAATCGCGCGAGGCGCTCAAGGAGAAGATGCCGGACTATTACAAATATCTAGTCGGCGTGTTCGGCTTCGACCCCGACCCGGCAGCCTCGAGCGGTCCAGTCGCCTCGCTGAAGTGAGGCAGACGTCGCGCGTCCTGCGCCAGACCACATCAGAGCCGCGCGAAAAATGCGCGGCTTTTTTGTTTTGTCAGCCGGAAGCTGCGGATGACGCGCAGGCGGCAATTGCCAAGGCGGGGCTCGATCTGCATAGTCCCACCCGCATCGATACCGTTTTCGAAGGGGATAGAACAACATGGCGGACGCCGACCTGGATGTCGTGATCCGGCAACTGGCCAGACAGCTGCATACGGGCCTAATGACCCGCGCCAAGGAGCGGCGGGATCGCTTCAACGGCCTTGCGGCCAAGGCCAAGGGCAAGGAGACCAGCGATCGCTTCAAGATGATGGCCAAGGCCACCCTGGAGCAGGCCACCGCCGCCGCCAAGCGCCTCCAGATGTCCGCCGACAACGTCGCCGACAGCTACGCCCGCGCCATGCGCCTCGCCGCCAGCACGCCGGTTGCGGCCAAGGTGGAGAAGACGGCGAAGGAAGAGAAGCCGGCGAAGAAGGCTGCCAAGGCGAAGAAGGCGAAAGCGAAGAAGGCGAAGTAAGGCGCGGAGCTCGCACTTCACCTCGCCCCGCTTGCGGGGAGAGGGAGAGAACTCCTATCACCTTCTCGGCGCGGCGAGCCGGGTCGGCTCGACATTCGAAAGCTCGGCGAGCTTGGCGCGCGCGGCTTCGCGGGTGCGGGCGTCCTTGCCGGGCGGCAGTGCCAGCGTGGCTTCGAAATCGGCACGTGCGTCGTCGGTCTGGCCATGGGCGAGGAATGCGAAGCCCCGGTCGAGGCGGGCCTGCGCGTCCAAGGGATCGAGGCGGACCGCCGTGCTGTAGCTCAGGATGGCCCGGTCGAGATCGCCCTTGGCGGCGAGCGCGAGACCGCGCTGGTGATAGGGCCCAGCGAGCTTGGGATCATGCGCGATCGCCTCGTCATAATCCGCGATGGCAAGCTCGAGGTCGCCGCTCTGCCGACGCGCCAGCGCCCGGTCGCGATAGAGCGAGGCGCGGTTGGGATTGAGGTGTATGGCCTCGTCGAAATCGGCGATCGCCCGCCTGAAGTCGCCGTGGCGCAGTGCGATCCGCCCACGCCCTTCATAGGCGAAGGCGATCAGCGAGCCGCGCAGCGGCGAGAAGCCGATCACGGCCGAGCAGATGTCGGGATCGTCCTCGTCGCCGCAATTGACGACCATGTGCGTGGACAGCCCAATGAGCACGCAAAGGACGATCAGCAATGGTACGGCAGCTCTGGTCATCTTCGACGCTGGCCGGCTGAGGTCCGGCCACGCATCCCCTTTCGAAGCAATGGTCTCGCCGCGGTGTTAGCACCGGCGCCGGGGAATTTGTGTGCGCCAGGTCACAAAGCCTGGCGCAAATTCCAGCCGGTTCCGCGTCAGCCCCAAGGACCACGTGAAGGACCGCGTGAAGGACCTCGCGAAGAGGAGCGGCCCCACGGGCTTCGCGGCGGATAGTTCTCGTTGGCGCCGACCGACGGTGCCTGCGCGCCGAGCTCGGCCGCGAGCTGTTGAAGCGCGGCGATGCGGTTCTGGGTCGAGGGATGAGTGGCGAACAGATTGTCGACGCCGTGGCCCGACAGTGGATTGATGATGAACATGTGCGCGGTTGCGGGATTTCGCTCCGCTTCCAAGTTCGGCACCTGATGCGCGGCGCCCTCGATCTTCACCAGCGCGGACGCCAGCCACATCGGTTGTCCCGCAATGCGCGCGCCGAGATTGTCGGCGGCATATTCGCGCGTGCGGCTGATCGCCATCTGCACAAGCATGGCGGCGAGCGGGGCGAGGATCATCATCAGGATCGAGCCGACGATGCCCAGACCATTGTTGTTGTCGCGATTGCCGCCGAAGAACATGCCGAACTGCGCCAGCATGGAGATCGCGCCGGCGATGGTCGCCGTGATCGTCATCAGAAGCGTGTCGTGATGCTTGATATGCGCGAGCTCATGCGCGATCACGCCGGCGAGCTCCTCGCGGCTGAGCTGGTTCATCAGGCCGGTGGTGACGGCAACCGCGGCGTTCTCTGGGTTGCGTCCGGTCGCGAACGCGTTGGGCTGCGGCTCGTCCATCAGGAACACGCGCGGCATCGGCAAGCCGGCGCGGCCGGCAAGCTCGGCGACGAGACCGACCAGCTCCGGCGCGCTGGCACGATCGACCTCGTGGGCGCCGTACATCGAGAGCACCATGCGGTCGGAGTTCCAGTAGGTGAAGAGATTGGTCGCGGCGGCGATGACGAGCGCGATCATGGCGCCCGAGGCACCGCCGATCAGATAGCCCACGCCCATGAACAGGGCAGTGAGGCCTGCGAGCAGCATTGCGGTACGAAGATAGTTCATGGCCGTCTCCTGGCGCGGCCGCGCCGCTGGAGGCATTGCAGGCCGGCAAGCCTGAGGTAGGGATGACCCCGGCCCGGGTGCAAGGTTTCAAGGTGCGTCGCGGGGCCGCGGCTATTGTGGGAAGAGGTCATTCGGGGTCACCCAATGGGCCCGGAATGACGAAGGGAATGGCTCGGCCGCTTTCATTCCTTTAGACTGCGGCAGATTCCTCCTCCCCTCCGGAAACCTCATGCTCCTGACCCGATGTGCGATCGCGACCATTGCTCTCGTCGCGTGCTCCTTTGCTGCCTCCGCCCAGTTCGCGCCAACGCCCGTCAAGCCCGCAGCTCCGAAACCCGCTTCCTCGCCGCGCGCGGCATCGTGCCACAATGGCGCGAGCTTCGATCGCTTCCTGGCCGACGTGAAGCAACAGGCGGTGGCCGCCGGCGTGTCGCAGCGCACGATCGCGGAGGCCTCGCCGTATCTCGTCTACGACCAGGGCATCGTCAACCGCGACCGCGGCCAGCGCGTGTTCGGTCAGCTCTTCACCGAATTTGCCGGCCGCATGGCCGCGCCCTATCGCATGCAGAACGGACAGCAGCACATCAAGCAATACGCGGCCGCATTCGCGCGCGCCGAGAAGGAATATGGCGTGCCGCCGGCCGTGATCGCCGCCTTCTGGGGGCTGGAGAGCGACTTCGGCGCCAACATGGGCAATCTGCCGACGCTGAAATCACTGGTGTCGCTCGCCTATGATTGCCGCCGCTCCGAGATGTTCGTGAACGAGACCATCGCCGCGCTGAAGATCATCGACCGCGGCGATCTGCATCCCGACGAGATGATCGGCTCCTGGGCCGGCGAGCTCGGGCAGACGCAATTCCTGCCCGTGCATTACGTCAACTATGCGGTCGATTATGACGGCGACGGGCGGCGCGACCTGTTGCGCTCGGGACCCGACGTGATCGGCTCGACCGCGAATTACATCGCCAATGGATTGAAGTGGCGGCGCGGCGAGCCGTGGTTGGAAGAGATCAAGGTGCCGCAAAACCTGCCGTGGGATAAGACCGATCTCACGGTGCGAGAGCCACGCTCGACATGGGCCCAGCTCGGGGTGACCTATCCCGACGGCCGGCCGCTGCCGAACGACAATCTCGCGGGGTCCGTGCTGCTGCCGATGGGACGCTTTGGGCCGGCCTTCATGGCCTATGCGAATTTCGCGGCTTACACCGAGTGGAATAACTCGCTGATCTATTCGACCACCGCGGGCTATCTCGCCTCGCGCATCGCCGGCGCCCCGCCAATGCACAAGCCAACGACGCCGGTGGCGCAGCTGCCGTTCAACGAGCTCAAGGAATTGCAGCAATTACTGGTGCGTGCCGGCTTCAATGTCGGCAAGGTCGACGGCGTGCTGGGCCAGCAGAGCCGTGCCGCGGTGAAGGCGATGCAGATCAAGTACGGCCTGCCGGCCGATTCCTGGCCGACCGCGGAGCTCTTGGCACGCATGCGCGGCGGCACGGCGCAGGCGCAGCCGGCAGGTGTGTTGCGATAGCGGTCTGTCATGCCCCGCCACCGGGTCTCGCCTTCGGCGAGCCCGATGACAGGCTCCGGCGGGGCATCCAGTACGCCGCGGCCCATCGGTTCAGCCACAGCCGTCTCGGCGTACTGGATCGCCCGGTCCCGGCTCCGCCAAAGGCTTCGCCGGGCATTCGGTATTGGGCCGGCGAAGGTTCAGCGAAGACGGCAAGCCGGGCGATGACAGCGCGATAGAATTTTCGCATCGCACAAGCCGCTTCCGCGATTGTATTTTTCCATGACGCTCCCATGTGAGTGGCTCAGGTTTTCTCCTGAGGTTTCCCACCATCACAGCGAGCATCACATGTCCTTCTACGACGCCGTCGTCCCCGCCTATTTGCAAATGCTGAACAGCCTCACCGGCCTGCTCACCAAGGCGGAGGCGCATTGCGCGGCCAAAAAGATCGACCCCGGCGTCCTGCTCGGATCACGCCTCTTTCCGGACATGCTGCCGCTGTCGAAGCAGGTCCAGCTCGTCAGCGATTTCGCCGCCAAGGGCTGTGCGCGGCTGACCCATAGCGAGGTGCCCGCGACGCCTGACACCGAGACGAGCTTTGCGGAATTGAAGCAGCGCCTGGCCAAGACCATCGACTACGTGAAATCGTTCAAGCCCGAGCAGTTCGAAGGTGCCGACGTCAAGGACGTCACCTTCCCGGCCGGTCCGGACAAATCCATCACCATGAAGGGCCAGCAATTCCTGAGCGCGTTCTCGCTGCCGAACTTCTATTTCCACGCCACGACCGCCCACGGCATCCTGCGCCACAACGGGGTCGAGATCGGCAAGCGCGATTTCCTCGGCGCGAACTGATTTGCCAAATCGCACGGCCGCGTAGCGGAATTCCCCTGTCGCGGCCGAAATTGCACATGAATCATGCTACGCGGCCTTGCCGCGTAGCTCGCCTGCAGTTTGAGTATGGCTCCGCCCTTGCGCCTGATGTCGCGATGCACAAGTGTTCGTGACCTCTCATTGCCTGGAAGCATTCCCCATGAGCAGTCCGACCAAATTGTTTGAGACCTACAAGCTCGGCCCGATCACGCTGGCCAATCGCCTGGTGATGGCGCCGCTGACGCGCAACCGTGCCGCGCCCGGCACGTTCGTGCCTAGCCCTCTCGCCGCCGATTATTACAGCCAGCGCGCCTCCGCAGGGCTTCTGATTACCGAAGCGAGCCAGGTCTCGCAGCAAGGTCAGGGCTACCAGGACACGCCCGGCATCTACTCCAAGGACCAGGTCGCCGGCTGGCGCAAGGTCACCGATCGCGTGCATGAGCGCGGCGGCAAGATCTTCATCCAGCTCTGGCATGTCGGCCGCATCTCGCATGTCGATCTCCAGGCGAATGGCGCAGCCCCGGTGGCGCCGAGCGCGATCCGCGCCAAGGGCAAGACTTTTGTGAACGGCACCTTCGCCGACGTCTCCGAGCCGCGGGCGCTCGAGCTCTCCGAAATTCCTGGGATCATCGACGACTTCAAGCGCGCGACGAAGAATGCGCTCGAGGCCGGCTTCGACGGCGTCGAGATCCACGGCGCCAACGGCTATCTGCTCGACCAGTTCGCCCGGGACGGCGCCAACAAGCGCACCGATGCCTATGGCGGCTCGATCGAGAACCGCGCGCGGCTGATGCTCGAGGTCTCCAAGGCGGTTGCCACTGAAGCCGGCGCCGATCGCACCGGCATCCGCATCTCGCCGGTGACGCCGGCCAACGACCTCTCCGACTCCAATCCGCAAGCCTTGTTCGATCACATCGTCGACGGTCTCAGCGCGCTCAAGCTGGTCTATCTCCACGTCGTCGAGGGCGCCACCGGCGGTCCGCGCGACATCGCGCCGTTTGACTATGCGTCCTTGCGCAAACGCTTTGCCGGCACCTATGTCGCCAACAACGGCTACGATTTCGATCTCGCCACCAAGGTGCTGGACGCGAACGCGGCCGACCTGATCGCCTTCGGCAAGCCCTTCATCTCCAACCCCGACCTGGTCGAGCGGCTGAAGCAGGGCGCGGGCCTGAACGATTGGGACAAGGCCACCTTCTACGGCGGCAGCGCCAAGGGGTACACGGATTACCCGACGCTGGCGGCCGAGCCGGCAGAATAAGGCTGCTTCTTCCGTCATTGCGGGGAGCTCGCGACAAAATTGCGAAGCAATTTTGCGCTGGCGACGAAGCAATCCAGACTGGCTCCGTTGAAAGACTCTGGATTGCTTCGCTACGCTCGCAATGACGGCGCGGTTGCAGGGTGCGCTCACCAACAAGGAAGGCCGGGACTGCTCCCGGCCTGTACCTGCCTATAGGCCTCACGCCAATGCGCGTGTCTCGGCGCCTGCAGCGACCATGCGTTCCACGATGCGACGCATGCGCTGCGGGGCGGCATCGATGGCGAGGCGGATGGTCTTGGCATTGGGGCGGGCCTGCGCGACCTCCTCGATGCGCTCCAGAATCTCCTTGTCCTCATTAAAAGCGATACGGAAATCGGCGTGCAGGCGCTGATCGACATCGGCATCGTCAAGCGCAAAGTTGCGCACATGGAGCCAGTGATCGATGCAGATGTGATCGTCGACCGGCGTGATGAAGTGGCATGCGAAGATGCGCAATCCCCGGCCCCGGTCCGCGGGATCGACGATCTTGCCAGCGTCCGCGCTGCCGAAGTCGATCACCGCGATGCAGGGCGCGATATAGTCGTAATAGTGCCAGCGATCGACATTGCCGGCGAAATTGCCGTACTTGGCGAAAAGCGGTATCGGCGGCGCGTTCCTGATCCACCGCCACACCAGCACGCCGTCCTCGGAAAAGGTGTGCTCCACCGGAATGTCTTCGCTGGCCGAATTGCCGAGCGTCGACAGGTGGACGAAGCTGACATGCGCGGGATCGCAGAGATTATCCGCGAGGTTGAGATAGTTGGTTTCGATTCGAAGAGCGTCTCCTTCCGCCGCATGCCAGTCGTTCTGACCGTATTGCGGCAGATCATAAATCCGCGACGGGTCGGCGAGCGCGGGATCGCCGGGCCAGATCCAGACCAGTCCCATCTTCTCCCTGAGCGGGTAGGACGACACCCGTGCATTCGGCGGGATCATCGGCTGACCCGGAATCCGGACACAGCGCCCGTCGGCCCCAAATGTCATGCCGTGATAGCCGCACTCGATTGCATCGCCCTTGAGCTTGCCCATCGATAGCGGCGCCAACCGATGTGGACAAACGTCGTCGAGCGCAACGACGCCACCCGCTTCGCTGCGGTAGACGACAAGGTCCATGCCGAGAATACGGTGGCGCGACAGCGTGCGCGTGACGTTGCGCGACCACGTCAGCGGATACCAGGTGTTGCGGGGAGCAAGCAGGTTCATGCGGCACCTCTAGTTCTTGAGCTTGGCCATCACCTCGGCGTCGGCGGGCTGGTAGTCGGCGCCGTCGACATAGCGCCAGTCGGTCATCACGCCCTGGCCGTCCCGTACTGCGAGCCTGCCGACATAGACGCCCATGGTGGATTGATGGTCGATCGCACGGAAGGCGATCGGCCCCACCGGCGTGTCGACCTTCAGATGCTCCATCGCCTTGATCAGATCATCGGTCTTGGTGGAGCCGGCCATCTCGATCGCTTTCGCGAGGACCAGCGTGTTGGTGTAGCCGATGAGTGCACCGATGTTGGGCGGCTCCTTGAAACGAGCGACATAGGCTTGCAGGAACGCGTCATGGGCCTGGGTCTTGATCTCGCTCCAGGGATATCCGGTGACCAGCCAACCGGGCGGCGCTTCGTCCCTCAGCGGCGCGAGATATTCCGGTTCCCCGGAGAGGATGCTGACGACAGCGCGGTTTGCGAACGCCTTGCGCGTCGACCCCTCGCGCACGAACTTGGCGAGGTCGGCCCCGAATGTCGCGTTGAAGATGGCGTCCGGGCTTTCCGCCATCATCGCCTGCACGACCGCACCTGCATCGATCTTGCCGAGGGGCGGCCATTGTTCGGAGACAAATTCGACGTCGGGCTTCAATCGCTTCAGTTCGCGCTTGAAGCTCGCCACCGCCGCCTGGCCAAACTCGTAGTTGGGAGCAATCGTCGCCCAGCGCCGCGCGGGGAACTTGGCCGCCTCCTTTGCGAGGATGGACGCCTGGGTATACGTGCTCGGCCGCAGCCTGAACGTATAGCGATTGCCTTTCTCCCAGATGAGGGCGTCAGTCAGGGGCTGTGAGGCGAGGAAGAATGTCCGCTTCTGCTTGGCGAAATCGGCGACGGCGAGGCCAACATGAGAGAGGATCGTGCCCGTCAGGAGGTCGACCTGCTCACCGTCGACGAGCTGACCGGCTGCGGTGATGGCGACGTCCGGTTTGCCGGCGTCGTCACGGGCGATGATCTCGAGCTTGCGGCCGAGCACGCCGCCGTTGCCGTTGATCTCGTCGCGCGCGAGCTCCCAGCCCTGGCGATAGCCGCGGGTCCCCAGCGGGAGGGCCGAATAGCTTGAGATCTCTCCGATCCTGATCGGCGGCGGCTCCACGGCCCGACCTGCGCCGCAGGCCACCGCTAGGACAAGTCCGACGAACTTCGCAACAGCCGAAATGCGCATATCAGCCTCCCGTCATTGGGACCAGCTTATGTATGTAGTACTTACTACATAGCGAATACCAAGAGCTAATGATTGTCAATGGCGAAGAAATCGGCGGGCTTGCCAAAAAAACGGCAAGCCCCATCCTGCTGGTTGTGATTCCCTGGGATACGCAATGCCCAACGATACAGAGCTGCCAGCCCGTACACTGGCCGGCCCGCGCCTCAAGCGGGCGGCCAAGCGGAAGAAGGCTTCAACGGTTCGACGGACGCGAGCGCCCGATCAGACCCGCGAGGCCATTCTGCGTGCGGCCATCGCCGAGTTCGCCCGCGAAGGCTATGGCGGCGCGCGGGTCGATCGCATCAGCAAGGCCGCCAAGAGCAACGACCGGATGCTCTATTACTACTTCAAGAGCAAGGAGAAGCTCTTTCATCAGGTCATCGAGCATTGCTATGCCGATCTGGTCGCGTCGGAAGAGGCGCTCGATCTCGATTTTTCCAGCCCGCGCCAGGCGCTGGCGGCACTCGTCGCCTTCAATTGGAACTACTATTGGGCCCACCCGGAGCTATTGAGCATTCTCGCTACGGAGAATCTCTTCAAGGGTCGTCACGTCAAGAACAACATCCGCCGCAGCTTCGCAAATACCCAACTGGGCATGCTGGAGCGCGTGCTCCAGAGCGGCATCGAGCGGCGAGAGTTCAGGCCGGACTGTGACCGCCTCCACCTTTATCTGTCGATCCTATCGCTGACCTATTTCTACCGTGCCAACCTCTATACGCTGTCGAGCTACATGCAGACCGACCTCGCCGATCAGGAGATGCGGAGCGCGTGGCTTGCACATGTGCAGGCCATGATCGAGGATCTGGTGAGACGGAAGGAGTGATGGCGCGCGCCACAGGCTCGTCATAGCGAGAGCAGCGAAGCAAACCAGAATCCTTCCGCGGCGACAGTCTGGATTGCTTCCGCCTACGCCAAGGCTTCGGCAGACAAGTCGCTGCGCTCGCAATGACAGTGTGGAGATAGCGCGCCGAACTCCCAGAAAAAGAAAAAGGCCGGGATCGCTCCCGGCCTTTCGCGCTTGATGATGCTTTACGCGCCGCTCACTTGGCTTCCGCGCGCTTGGGCGGGGTGGCCGGCCACGACTTGATCAGCGTGTCGTAGTCGACCGTCTCGCCCTTCGGCTTCTCGTTGGCGAGCTTGCGCTGCGGAGCAATCGTGCCGTCCTTCTGGGCCTTGGCGAACCAGTATTCGGCCGATTCCTTCTTGTGCAGCTTCGGACCGCAGGCACCCTGCACGCCGGACTTCTCCAGGCGCTCCATGACGGAGTCCTGGGCGGCCGCAAGGGCATCCATCGCAGCTTGCGGCGTCTTCGCACCGGACGACGCATCGCCGATGTTCTGCCACCAGAGCTGCGCGAGCTTCGGATAGTCGGGCACGTTGTTGCCGGTCGGGGTCCACTGCACGCGGGCGGGCGAACGGTAGAACTCGATCAGGCCGCCGAGCTTCGGCGCACGTTCCGTGAAGGACTTATCCCAGATGTCGGATTCACGGATGAAGGTGAGACCGACATGGCTCTTCTTCAAGCTCACCGACTTGGAGATGATGAACTGGAGATAGAGCCAGGCCGCCTTGCGGCGATCTGCCGGGGTCGACTTCAGCAGCGTCACCGAGCCGGCGTCCTGATAACCGAGCTTCATTCCTTCCTTCCAGTACGAGCCGTGCGGCGACGGAGCCATACGCCACTTCGGCGTACCGTCCGCGTTCATCACGGCGATGCCCGGCTTCACCATGTCGGCGGTGAAGGCGGTGTACCAGAACATCTGCTGGGCGATGTTGCCCTGCGCCGGCACCGGGCCCGCCTCCGAGAAGGTCATGCCCTGCGCCTGCGGCGGGGCGTACTTCTTCAGCCACTCGAGATACTTGGTGATCGAGTAGACCGCGGCCGGGCCGTTGGTGTCGCCACCACGCTCCACCGAGGAGCCGACCGGACGGCAGCCTTCCATACGGATGCCCCACTCGTCGACCGGCAGGCCGTTCGGAATGCCCTTGTCACCGTTGCCGGCCATCGACAGCCAGGCGTCGGTGAAACGCCATCCGAGCGAGGGGTCCTTCTTGCCATAATCCATATGGCCGTAGACCTTGACGCCGTTGATCTCCTTGATGTCGTTGGTGAAGAACTCGGCGATGTCCTCATAGGCGGACCAGTTCACGGGCACGCCGAGCTCGTAGCCATACTTGGCCTTGAACTTGGCCTTGTAGTCGGGATTGGTGAACCAGTCGTAGCGGAACCAGTAGAGGTTGGCGAACTGCTGGTCGGGAAGCTGATACAGCTTGCCGTCCGGCCCCGTGGTGAACGACTTGCCGATGAAGTCATTGACGTCGAGCATGGGATCGGTGACGTCCTTGCCCTCGCCGGTCATGTAATCCGACAGCACGATGGTCTGGCCGTAGCGGAAGTGCGTGCCGATCAGGTCGGAATCGTTGATCCAGCCGTCATAGACGTTCTTGCCCGACTGCATCTGGGTCTGCAGCTTCTCGACGACGTCACCTTCCTGGATGAGGTCGTGCTTGAGCTTGATGCCGGTGAGCTCGGAGAACGCCTTGGCCAGCGTCTGCGATTCATATTCGTGGGTCGTGATGGTCTCGGAGACGACGTTGATCTCCATGCCTTTGAAGGGTTCGGCGGCCTTGGCGAACCACTCCAGCTCCTTCTTCTGGTCTTCCTTCGACAGCGTCGAGGGCTGGAATTCCGCGATCCACTTCTGGATCACGGCGTCGTCGGCGGCGCGAACCGGCGCCGAGACGGCGAACGACACCGCAACAATCGCGGCGACGCTGGACATGGTCAGCAAGCTATTCTTGGTCAATGGACCTTTCCTTCTCCTAAACTGTCGCATGTTATTCCTCCATTGCAGCGACAAACTTTTATACAGGCCCGGGTTGGTCCCGGATCTGGCCGTCCCTTCGCGAGCTTCAGACCGTGCGGAAAATGAGCACGGCCGTGGCCAGCGAAATTCCTGACGCGAGCCACAGGCTCGAGATCTCAAAACCTTCCTCGCCAACCGGCAGCGTGACGATCGCATCGGTGCCGACGAGGCCGATCCACACGAGGTGAATGACGGCGGCCGCGATCAGCGAGATGAACAGGCGGTCGCCGCGCGTGGTCGGAATACTGAGCACGCCGACGCGCTCGGCCTCGGGATAGACCGCGGCAAGCCACGTCATCACGGCCAGCGTGCAGGCGAGCGCGGCGAAGAAGATTGCGGTCGGCAATGTCCAGGCCATCCATGCGATTGATTCCATGCTCGCCTCCTTACACGCGACCGAGCGCAAAGCCGCGCGCGATATAGTTGCGGACGAACCAGATCACGAGCGCGCCCGGGATGATGGTGAGCACGCCGGCGGCGGCGAGCAGGCCCCAATCCATGCCGGCGGCCGACACCGTGCGCGTCATGATCGCGGCGATCGGCTTGGCCTGCACCGAGGTCAGCGTGCGCGCGAGCAGGAGCTCGACCCAGGAGAACATGAAGCAGAAGAACGCGGCGACGCCGATGCCGCTCGCGATCAGCGGCACCAGGATCTTGATGAAGAAGCGCGGGAACGAATAGCCGTCGAGGAAGGCGGTCTCGTCGATCTCGCGCGGCACGCCGGAGACGAAGCCTTCGAGGATCCACACCGCCAGCGGAACGTTGAAGATGCAGTGCGCGAGCGCGACCGCCCAGGGCGTATCGAACAGGCCGATCGCCGAATAGAGGTTGAAGAACGGCAGCGCATAGACCGCGGCCGGCGCCATGCGGTTCGACAAGAGCCAGAAGAACAGGTGCTTGTCGCCGAGGAAGCGGTAGCGCGAGAAGGCGTAGGCCGCCGGCAGCGCCACCGCGATCGAGATGATGGTGTTGAGGACGACGTATTCCAGCGAGTTGATGTAACCGGAATACCAGCTCTCGTCGGTGAAGATGCGCTTGTAGTGCTGCAGCGTCGGGGTGTGCGGCCACAGCGTCATCGTCGAGACGATCTCGCTGTTGGTCTTGAAGCTCATGTTGACGAGCCAGTAGATCGGCAACAACAGGAAGATCAGGAACAGCCCCATGACGAGGCGGCGGCCGGGGATCGAATGCATCAGGCCACTCCTTCCTTTGGCTTGAGCGCGGGCACGGGCTTGAGCGCGGCCGAAGGTTTGGGCTCCGCCGCCGGCTCGCTCTCCGCCTGGACTTTGCGTTCGACGCCGGCATTGGTCATGACGGTGTAGAAGATCCAGCAGACGATCAGGATGATCAGATTGTAGACCAGCGACAGCGCCGCGGCCTTGCCGAGGTCGAACTGGCCGAGCGCGATCTTGACCAGCTCAATCGACACGAAGGTCGTGGAGTTGCCGGGCCCGCCGCCGGTGACGACGAAGGGCTCGGTGTAGATCATGAAACTGTCCATGAAGCGCAACAGCACCGCGATCAAGAGCACGCGTTTCATCTTCGGCAGCTGGATCGCCTTGAACACGGCCCAGCGCGAGGCGCCGTCGATCTGGGCGGCCTGGTAATAGGCTTCCGGAATCGACTTCAGGCCTGCGTAGCAGAGCAGCGCAACGAGGCTGGTCCAGTGCCAGACATCCATCACGATGACGGTGACCCAGGCGTCAATGTCGTTGGAGACGTAATTGTAGTCAAAGCCCATCGCGTTGAGGACATAGCCGAGCAGGCCGATGTCCGGACGGCCGAAGATCTGCCAGATCGTGCCGACCACGTTCCACGGAATCAATAGCGGCAGCGCGAGGATCACGAGGCAGGCCGCAACGGTCCAGCCCTCGCGCGGCATCGACAGCGCGACGACGATGCCGAGCGGCACCTCGATGGCGAGGATCACCAGCGAGAAAAACAGATTGCGGCCGAGCGAGGCGAGGAAGCGGCCGCCGAGATCGGTCGAAGGATCGAGCAGCTCCTTAAACCAGCCGACGCCGTTCCAGAAGAACTGGTTGTTGCCGAAGGTGTCCTGCATCGAATAGTTCACCACCGTCATCAGCGGCAGCACCGCCGAGAAGGCGACGACCAGGAACACCGGCAGCACCAGGAACCAGGCTTTTTGGTTGACGGTCTTGTCCATCAGGCGGCTCCTTCCACCAGAAGGCTGTCGGCATAGACGTGGACATGCGACGGATCGAATTGCAGCCCGGCGTTGCCATCCGGGCTGGTGAATCCGCCAGGGGCGCGCGCCGCGAGCTTTGCGTCGCCGAGCCGCGCCCGCGCGAAACGGATGCGGCCGAGATCATCGATGCGCTCGATCTTCGCGGTGAGCAGGTCGGGCGCGGGCGCGACGACCTCGACGAATTCGGGACGGACGCCGATCTCGATCTTCGCGCCCGAAGGCAGATTGTCGTAGCTGCGGTTGAGCGCGATGACATGGCCGCCGATCCGCGCCTCGCGCCCCCTCACCTCCGCGGGCAGGATGTTCATGCCGGGCGAGCCGATGAAATAGCCGACGAAGGTGTGCGCCGGCTTGTCGAACAGTTCGGCCGGCGTGCCGCTCTGCACCACGCGGCCGTCATGCATGACGACCACGGTGTCGGCGAAGGTCAGCGCCTCGGTCTGGTCATGGGTGACGTAGATCATCGTGAGGTCGAGCTCGCGATGCAGCGCCTTCAGCTTGGAGCGGAGCTGCCATTTCAGCTCGGGGTCGATCACCGTCAGCGGCTCGTCGAACAGCACGGCGGCGACGTCGGAGCGGACCAGGCCGCGGCCGAGCGAGATCTTCTGCTTGGCGTCGGCCGTAAGCCGCGTCGCCTTGCGGTTCAGATAGGGTTCGAGATCGAGCAGGCGGCCGATCTCGGCAACGCGCTTGTCGATCTCGGCCTTCGGCACGCCGCGGTTTTTCAGTGGAAACGCCAGGTTCTGCCCCACCGTCATGGTGTCGTAGATCACCGGAAACTGGAATACCTGGGCGATGTTGCGCTTCTGGGTTGACA
The DNA here is from genome assembly GCF_041357655.1 of Bradyrhizobium sp. DN3. Classification (NCBI taxonomy): domain Bacteria; kingdom Pseudomonadati; phylum Pseudomonadota; class Alphaproteobacteria; order Hyphomicrobiales; family Nitrobacteraceae; genus Bradyrhizobium; species Bradyrhizobium sp. DN3. The sequence continues at coordinate 47,577 of NZ_JAULLN010000035.1, forward strand.
GCGGTGTGATGTCCACCCCGTCGAACATGATCCTTCCGCGCGAGGGCGTGATGATACCGGAGATGACGTTGAGCAGCGTGGTCTTGCCGCAGCCGGACGGCCCGAGCAGCGCATAGGCGCCGCCCTGCCGCCACGTCATGGTGACGGGCTTCAGCGCAAAGCTTTCCGGCGCGGCATCATTGCCGCCGTAGGAGTGAGCGAGATCGACGAGGTCAATGCGGGCCATGTCGCACCTCCCTCAAGAGCTTTTTCTGGTTGACGCGTTTTCTTCACGCGAACCGCTACGCGCTTCGCTTGAAAACGCTATGCCGGGTGCCGCGACGAGCCGGTCGGCCGCGTCGAAGACAAAGACATCATTGGGGTCGAGCACGGCATCGATGGTCTGGCCGGGCTCGAACTCATGCACGCCGTGCAGCACTGCCACCCAATTCAATCCGTCGCGGGTCAGATGCACGAAACTCTCCGAACCGGTGATCTCGGTCACCGTCACCGTGGCATGGAAGGCGTGGCGGCCGGCCTCGCCATTGGCAAGGGCGAGCTGATGCGCGCGGAAGCCGACGCGATAGGCGCCGTCGGCAAGGCCGGCATAGAGCCCCGAGGCCGGTGAGGTCGTGCCGCCGGCATATTGCACAGAGCCGTTCTTCTTCTCGAGACCGACGAGATTCAGCGGCGGATCCGAAAACACCTGCGCGACGCGCAGCGTCTGCGGGCGGCGGTAGACGTTGGAGGTCTCGCCCATCTGAAGTGCCCGGCCCTCCCACATGCACACCGTGTTGCCGCCGAGCAGCAGCGCCTCGGTCGGCTCGGTCGTGGCATAGACGAAGATCGCGCCGGAAGCTTCGAAGATGCGCGGCAGCTCGGCGCGCAGCTCCTCGCGCAGCTTGTAATCGAGATTGGCGAGCGGCTCGTCGAGCAGCACGAGGTCGGCGCCCTTGACCAGCGCGCGCGCGATCGCGGTACGCTGCTGCTGGCCGCCGGAGAGCTGGAGCGGCGTGCGCTTCAGGAACGGCTCGAGGCGGAGCAGTCTTGCAGCCTCCGCGACACGCGCCTCGATCTCGTCGCGCGGCTTGCCCTGCACGCGCAGGGGCGATGCGATGTTCTCGTAGACCGTGAGCGAGGGATAATTGATGAATTGCTGATAGACCATCGCGACCGAACGCTGGCGCACATCGGCGCCGGTGACGTCCTTGCCATTGACCAGCACCTTGCCCGTGGTCGGCTTGTCGAGGCCGGCGAGCAACCGCATGATCGAGGTCTTGCCCGACAGCGTCGGCCCGAGCAGCACGTTGAGGGTTCCGCTCTCGAGTGTCAGTGAGACGTCGCGGATGTGCGGGATCCCCTCGACAGTCCGGGTCACGTGATCGAGCGTCACGGTCATGAGCGTCCTCCCGCTTCCAGCAGGGGAGTTTGCGGCACAGCGTGGGTCCTGATCCAGTCGTCAAGCGCCGCGATCTCGTCGGCAGATAGTCGCAGGCCGAGCTTGGACCGGCGCCAGACGATGTCCTCGGCGGTGACGGCCCATTCATTGGCCATGAGATAACGGACCTCGCGCTCGGTCAGCGTCGCGCCAAAGGCCTGGCCGAGATCGGCCGCCGATTTCGCATCGCCGAGCAGCTTGATCGCCCTTGTGCCGTAGGCTCGGGCGAGGCGCCGCGCATGCTCGTGGCTGAGGAAGGGATAGCCGCGCTGGAGCTCGGCGATCAGGCCGTCGATGTCGGACACGTTCATGTCGCCGCCGGGCAGCGGCCATTTGCCGGTCCAGCCCTCGCGCGCTTTCGCGCTGCGAAGATAGGGGGCGAGCCGTTCCAGCGCCTCTTCGGCGAGGCGGCGGTAGGTCGTGATCTTGCCGCCATAGATCGACAGCAGCGGCACGCCGCCGGGTGTGTCGAGCTCGAACACATAGTCGCGGGTCGCGGCCTTGGCTTCGCTGGCACCATCGTCATAGAGCGGGCGCACCCCGGAATAGGTCCAGACCACGTCCTCTGGCGTGACCGGCTTGGCCAGATATTCGCTGGCGGCAGCGCAAAGGTACTGGATCTCCTCAGATGTCGCCTTCACCTTGGCAGGATCGCCGTCATAGTCGCGGTCGGTGGTTCCGATCAGCGTGAAATCGTCCTGGTACGGGATCACGAAGATGATGCGGCCGTCGGCGTTCTGGAACATGTAGGCGCGGTCGTGGTCGTAGAGCTTCTTGACCACGATGTGCGAGCCCTGGACCAGGCGTACCTTGGCCTTCGCGTTGACGCCGGCGCCGCGGCCGAGCACGTCCTCGACCCAGGGACCACCGGCATTGACCAGCGCGCGCGCCTGGATCGACGAGCGCGCGCCAGTCAGCGTATCGACCATGCTCACGGTCCAGACGCCGTCGGACTGACGGATCTCGGTGGCGCGGGTGCGGGTGCGGATCTCGGCGCCCTTGTCGGCGGCATCGCGCGCGTTCAGCACGACGAGGCGGGCGTCATCGACGAAGCAGTCGGAATATTCGAACGCGCGGGAGTAGCGGTTCGGGATCAGCGGGCGGCCGACCTCGTCGCGTCGGAGATCGATCGTGCGCGTGGCGGGCAACAGGTGGCGGCCGCCGATGTGATCATAGAGGAAAAGGCCGAGGCGCAGCAGCCAGGCCGGACGCAGGCCGGCGTGATGCGGCAGGACGAACCTCAGGGGACGTATGATGTGGGGCGCGATGCCCCAGAGGATCTCGCGCTCGATCAGCGCCTCGCGGACCAGGCGGAACTCGTAATATTCGAGATAGCGCAGGCCGCCATGCACCAGCTTGGTCGACCAGGACGACGTCCCGCTCGCCAGATCGTTCATTTCGCACAGGAAAACCGTGTTGCCGCGGCCCACCGCATCGCGCGCGATGCCGCAGCCGTTCACACCGCCTCCGATGATGGCGAGGTCGAAAATACGCTCCAACAGACGCATCCCCCGAAGACCGCCCGTTCCGTCGAGCGGCTACTTTCGCTTTTGATTAGATCACACCGCAAAACGAAAGCAAGATGAAAGAGAGGCGAAAGGAAGTGAAAGCGGAACATTTTTTGTGGGCGTTGCGACGGACAAGCCGCAACGTAGCGGAGACCCAAAGCAGGACTCACTGAGTGGAGCGGGGAATCGAGCTACCAGTAAATGCGTTGACGGCTTGAATGTAGTAACATGCCTACATAAGATTTGTACCGGCGAAGCCCCGGCCAAGGAGGTGCAAGCAATGGTGACCACTCTCACCAGCCGAGAGTTCAATCACGATACCAGCGGCGCAAAAAAAGCGGCTTCGCGGGGACCGGTCTTTATTACGGACCGCGGCCGCCCGGCCCATGTCCTGCTGACGATCGAAGATTATTTGCGCCTAACTGGCGGGCACATGAGCCTTGCCGAAGCCTTGGCGCAGGCCGGAACGGACTTCGATTTCGATCCGCCGCGCATTGCCGGCGGGATCTTCAAGCCGGCCGATCTCGACTGATGTTTCTGCTGGACACCAATGTCATTTCCGAACTGAGGCGACCAGATAAAGCTCATCGCAACGTCGCCGCCTGGGCCAGCTCAATTCCAGCGGCAAGCTTCTTCATATCCGTCATCTCGATACTCGAAATCGAATTTGGCGCACGCCTTATCGAGCGCAAAGACACCACGCAAGGTGCCATTCTGCGCGCTTGGATCGACAACCATATTCTGGCTCGCTTTGAAGACCGAATCCTGGCCATCGACACGGCCGTGGCGCAGCGCTGCGCCCAACTTCACGTTCCCAACCCGCGCGCCGAACGTGACGCTCTTATTGCGGCAACCGCGTTTGTTCACGGCTTGACGATCGTTACACGCAACGTCGGGGATTTCGAACCTACCGGCGTGCCGCTACTCAACCCGTGGGGCGACGCCTAAGGCACTATCGCAGCCTGACCACCGGCGCCGCTTCAGGCGCGGCGTCTTGTGCATCGGCCTGGGCCTCATCGATCTCCCTCACCTCCTTCGGCATTGCTTCGACCACCTCGATGCCCTTGCTGTGGCAGATGGTGGCGAGGCGCTCGGGCAGCTCCTGGTCGGTGACAAAGGTCTGGATCTGAGTGATGTGCGCGATACGTACCGGCGCGCTGCGGCGGAGCTTTGTGGAATCGGCGACCAGCATGACGCTGCGGGCATTGGCGATGATGGCCTGCGCCACCTGCACCTCGCGATAGTCGAAGTCGAGCAAAGCGCCCTCTTCATCGATCGCGGACGCACCGATGATGGCATAGTCGACCTTGAACTGACCGATCAGCTGCGTCGCGGTCGAGCCGACCACCGCGCCGTCGGCGCGCCGCACCGTGCCACCGGCGACCACCACCTCGATGCGGGGATGGCGGTAGAGCAGCATGGCGACGTTGAGATTGTTGGTGATGACGAGCAGGTCCTCGTGCGAGGTCAGCGCGCTCGCGACCTCCTCGGTCGTAGTGCCGATGTTGATGAACAGCGAGCAGCCGTTCGGGATCAGCGAGGCCGCGGCGGCGCCAATCGCCTTCTTCTCGTCGGCGGCGACGAAGCGGCGCGCCTCATAGGCGAGGTTTTCGACGCCCGAGGCGATGATGGCGCCGCCATGGATGCGGGTCAGCGATCTCCGCTCGCAGAGATCGTTGAGATCTTTCCGGATGGTCTGCGCGGAGACCTCGAACCGGCGCGCGAGCTCCTCGACCATGACGCGGCCCGAGGCGCGCGCGATGTTGAGGATTTCGGCTTGGCGATGGGTCAATCCGGTCACGGCAAGGGCCTCACATCAGGAAGCTGCATGGTGCGGCGGTTCACGCGTCCGGTCAATGCGTGATCACGGTTAACGGACAAGGATCTTCACCACGCCATCGCGGCTGCGAGGTGCGCAAGCAGCTCCGGATCGTCGAACGCACTGGCGGAAGCGACCGCGCCGGCCGCAACGAGGTCAGCATGGCTGAGCGTGGTGCGCAGCCCGATGGTGGGAATGCCGGCCGCCGCGGCCGATTGCACGCCCGAGCGTGAATCCTCGAACGCGATCGAGGCTGGCGCGCTGGCGCCGACGAAACGCAGCCCCTCCTGATAGGGCAGCGGATGCGGCTTGCCGTGCGGCAGCTCGTCGCCGATCACGATGGCCTTGAACCGCTCGGTGATGCCGAGGCCCGAGAGCAGCAGCTCGGCGTTGAGGCGTGGCGCGTTGGTCACGGCGACCATGGGGATGCCGGCGCCATCTGCACGGTCGAGCAGCGCCATCAGCCCCGGTATCGGCGCGATCTGCCCGACCACCAGATCACGAAAGATCGCCTCCTTCTCGCCGAGGATCGCGAGGCGCCGTTCCGGCGATTCGTCCGGCAGAAATCGCTCCCCGATCGACACATTGGAAAAGCCCTGAAGCTCGCGCTTGAAGCGCTCATCATCCACGACGTGCCCGCGCGGAGCGAACACGCGGTGAAAGGCCTCGCGATGAAGCGGATCCGTATCGGCCAGCGTACCGTCGATGTCGAACAGCAACGCCCTGCCCATCGCTTGCCTTTTGGCCTCGATCATTTCCGTACTTTCCCACATGCGCAGCGCATCAATGCGAAAGACGTATCAATACGGCCTCGCACGCGCAATGACGTATCCACATGACGACAATGCGACACTCGACAAAGTCGCGCGCGGCTGCAACACTCGTCGCAAGATCAAAAAGGAGGAAACGATGACGATCAACCGACGCGATCTGGCTCTCTCGACTCTCGCCGTCTCCGCGCTCGCTCTCACCGCGCCGGCGTTCGCTGCCGCGGCAGACGAAGAGGCCGTGGCGAAGAAGGTGGAGGCCTTCCGTCTCGCCCAGATCGCGGCCGATCCGAAGGCGCTCGGCGCGCTGTGCTGGGACGATCTCAGCTACAGCCATTCCAGCGGCAAGGTCGAGGACAAGGCGACCTTCATCGCCAACGCCACCGACGGCAAGTCGAAATTCCTGTCGATCGAATACAAGGACCCGACCATCAAGGTCGTCGGCCCTGCGGCGATCGTCCGCTTCCACTGGCTCGGCGAGCAGGAGATGGCAGCCGATGGGAAAAAAGTGTCGACCAATCTTCATATCCTGATGAACTGGCAGAAGCAGGGCGACGACTGGAAGCTGCTCTCGCGGGCTGCGACGAAGTTGTGATGACAGTTCTTACCCTCTCCCCTTGCGCGGGAGAGGGTGGCATAGGCGGCCTTCGGCCGCCGTTCTTAGAACGCCGAAGCTTTGCTTCGGCGTTCTCTTAAGAACGGCCACTGAAGGCAGCCTATGCCACCTTCGCCCGCAAGGGGAGAAGGAACGGCAGCTGTGTGCTCGGCAAAAAATTCCGACCTCGCGCTTCGCGCGCCGCAGAATGACGAGTGCGGCGCTTACGCCGCCTCCTTCTCATCGCCGTTAATCAGCTTGCGCGCGGCGCGCTCGGCTTCGCGGGCGTTGCGGAAGAGTTGACCTTCGAGGCGGTTGAAGCGGTGGGATGAAGCGAAGAAGCAGTAGCCTCCGGAAGAACGAACGACGATACCTGCGGTCTGCGAGTCGACTTCGATGATGTAGCTATCCGGCATGGTCCGTGGATTCCTCAGTGCGGGCAAATAACGGTGCTCCTGCCCAAAGGTTCCTCAGGCATTTGAGGCCGTTTCCACCCCGAATCGACACGCAATTGAGTACGCCGGGACCTCATCCGTTTTATGACTGGTTCTTGACTGGTTCTTGGCGAGGGCGCGACGCGATGACTTAGTCGCGCCGCGTTTGGCGGTGCTGCACATCTTCGTGAGATGAGGCAGAGCGTCGCGCGCGATTACGTCGCGATCCTCGTGTCGGTCGCGCGAACCGCCTGCGGACGGCCGTGCTCGTCGATCGAGACGTAGGTGAAGTTGCCGTCGGTGACGAGGAACGGATACTCCTCGCCGCGCCGCAGCGCCCAGGCTTCCAGATGCACGGTGAGCGAGGTGCGGCCGACGCGCACGAGATTAGCGTAGACAGACACGAGATCGCCGACATAGACCGCTTTGCGAAAATTCATCGCTTCGATCGCGACGGTCACGGTGCGCGACTTCGCGACTTTCGAGGCGAACACACCGCCGCCAACATCCATCTGGCTGAGCAGCCAGCCGCCGAAGATGTCACCATTGGCGTTGGTGTCGGCGGGCATCGCCAGCGTGCGGATGCAGAGATCTCCGCTCGGCCCGGTCATGGCTTGTTCGTTCATGTCTGTCTCACTTGAAATTGTCCCAGCCCGGATCGGGCGCGAAGCGTTCGCCGAATCGCTCGGCCAGTGCGCGCAAGGTGGATACGACATTCTCCACGCCACGCGTGCGCGCATAGTTCAGCGGACCGCCACGGAACGGTGCATAACCGGTGCCGAAGATCATGGCGCCATCGACCGCGTCGGCATCGTCGACGATGCCTTCGCGCAGCGCCGCGACGCAGACATTGGACATCGGCAGCACCAGGCGATCGATCATCTGGTCGGTGACGCGCGGACCGGTCTCCGGAAGCTGTGCCTTCTCCGCCTTGCCGCCCTTCCAGACATAAAAACCCTTGCCGCTCTTGCGGCCGAGTTCGCCCTTGGTGACCTTCTCGCGCAGCCAGGCCGGCGTCGGCGGCAAGAGATCGCCGAACTTGGTGCGCAGCATGTCGCCGACGTCGAGACAGATGTCGAGCCCGACCTGGTCGGCCAGCTCGATCGGTCCCATCGGCATGCCGAACTGCTCGGCCGCGGCGTCGATCAGCCGCTGATCGATTTTCTCGTCCAGCATCACCATCGCTTCCAGCATGTACGGCGTCAGCGCGCGGTTGACGAGGAAGCCGGGCGAGCTCTTCACGGCGAGCGGCAGGCGGTCAATCGCGCCGACGAAGGCGAGCGCCTCCTTCACTACCTCAGGGGCATTGCCGTCATGGCTGACGACCTCGACCAGTTGCAGCCGCGATACCGGATTGAAGAAGTGCAGGCCGACCAGCCGCTCCGGCCGCGCCAGCGTCGTTCGCAGATCCTGGAGCGGAATGCTCGACGTGTTGGTCGCAAGGATCGCCCCTAGCTTCATCCGCGGCTCGAGGCCGGCATAGACCTTCTGCTTCAGTTCTAACTTTTCCGGCACGGCCTCGATGATGAGATCGGCGTTGCGCACGCCTTCCCCGTCCATGTCAGGGATGAGGCGATCGAGTGCGTCGCGCACGTCGGTCGGCTTGCGGATGATCTTGCCGTAGAGCTCATTGGCGCGCTTCACCGCGCCGGCGATCGGCTCCGCCTTCATGTCGGCGAGCGAGACGCGCAGCCCCTGCCCCGCGCACCAGGCCGCGATGTCGCCGCCCATGGCGCCGGCGCCGATGACATGGACATGCTTGACGGCATTGCCGCTGCCCGCCGCCTTCTTCATCTGCTCGCGCAGGAAGAACACCCGGATCAGATTCTGTGCGGTCGGCGTCACCATCAGCTTGGCAAATGACGCCTGCTCGGCCTTCAGCATCGCAGCCTTGCTGCCGCCATGGGTCTCCCAGAGATCGATCAGCGCATAAGGTGCGGGATAATGCTCGCGGGACGCCGCCTTCGCCGCCCCCGAGCGCATGCGCTTGGCGAGCAGCCCGCGCACGAGGCCGAAACTCGCCGCGCGCGTCAGCAAGCCCGGCCGCGCCCGCTTCAGGCGTCCGAACAGCGCGTCCTTCACGGCGTTGTGGACGTGGCGCTCCTGCGTGACGGTGTCGACGAGGCCGAGCGATCTGGCGCGGCGCGCATCGATGGTGCGCCCGGTCAGCATCAGGGCCATCGACTGCGTCGGATTGACCAGCGCGGTGAAGCGCGCGGTACCGCCGAGGCCGGGATGCAGGCCCAGCATCACCTCCGGGAAGCCGAACCGCGCTCCCTCGATGGCGATGCGCGCCTGGCAGGCGAGCGCAACCTCGAGGCCGCCGCCGAGGCAGAAGCCGTGGATGACCGCCACCGTCGGCAACCTCAGGGCTTCCAGATGGTCGACCACCGCATGCGCGGCGCGGATGCGCGTCTCCACCATGTCGGGATCGCTGGCGCCGCGGAATTCGTTGACGTCGGCGCCCGCAATGAAGCCGGACGGCTTGGCCGAGCGGATCACGAGGCCGGCGGGACGCTCGGTCTCGATCGCCGCGAGCACGGCGTCGAACTCCTCCATCACATCCGAGGACAGCGTGTTGGCGCTTGTCTCGGCGCGGTCGAACAGCAGCCAGGCGACACCATCGGCATCGCGTGTCAGCTTGAAGTGCTTGTAGGGACCGTCGGTCGCAGGCTTGGGCCCGAGCGCCAGCACGCGGTCGCCAAGCGCGGTCATGATCTTGGAATCCATGGTCACACCGCCTCGATCAGCATGGCGCCGCCGAGCCCGCCGCCGATGCATTCGGTGGCAACGCCGCGCCGCGTGCCAAGCCGCTTCATGGCGTTGACGAGATGCAGCACGATCCGGTTGCCGGAGGTGCCGACGGGATGGCCGAGCGAGATCGCGCCGCCGTCGACGTTCAGTCTTTCGTGGTCGATCTCGCCGGCTGCGCCGTCGAGGCCGAGAATCTCACGGCAGAATTTATCGTCCTTCCACGCGGCGAGGCAGCCGAGCACTTGCGTCGCAAAAGCCTCGTTCAGCTCCCAGGTCTCGACGTCCTTGATGGTGAGGTCGTTGCGCTGGAGCAGCGGCGTCGCCGACATCACCGGACCCAGGCCCATGATGCTGGGATCGAGCGCAGCCCAATGGCTGTCGACGATGACGGCTTTCGGCGCCAGCTTGTGCTTGGCCACCGCCTGGTCGGAGGCCAGGATCACCCAGGAGGCGCCATCGGTGATCTGCGAGGAATTTCCGGCGGTGACCTGTCCCCACGGGCGCTCGAACACCGGCCGGAGCTTTGCCAGCGTCTCGGCCGTCGAGTCCTTGCGCACGCCGTCGTCATGGTCGAAGAACTTGCCGTCGCGGGAAAACGCGGTCTCGACCTCGCCCTTGAGAAAACCCGCGTCTTGCGCATGCGCGAGCCGGCGATGGCTCTCGGCGGCATAGGCATCGGACTGCGCGCGGGTGATGCCGAAGAGATGGCCGACGACCTCGGCGGTCTGGCCCATGTTCAGATCGGTGACGGGATCGGTCAGTCCGCGCTCGAGGCCGATGATCGGCTTGAGATGACGCGGGCGCAGCTTGAAGGCCGCGCCGAGCTTCGCAGCCACGCCCTTGGCGGTGGCAAAGCCGGCAAACCAGCGCACGCCGGAATTCGGCCAGACCAGCGGCGCGTGGCTCAGCGCCTCGGTGCCGCCGGCCAGGATCATGTCGGCATGGCCTTCGCGGATGTAGCGATAGGCGGTGTCGATCGACTGCATCCCGGAACCGCAATTGATCTGCACGGTGAAGGCGACCATGTCCTCGCCCATGCCGAGCCGCAGCGCCGCGACGCGGGCCGGGTTCATCTCGTCCGCGATCACGTTGACGCAGCCGAGGATGACCTGGTCGAAGTCGGTCGGGGCGAACGGCTGGCGCGCCAGCAGCGGCCGGCCGCATTGCACGGCAAGATCGACCGGCGTGAACGGCCCTGGTCCCGAACGCGCCTTCAGAAACGGCGTGCGGCTGCCGTCGACGATGAAAACCGGTCGTGCCATCAGCTCGCCGCCCTCTGTTCACCGAGTTCCTGGAAGAATTGATGCACGTCGCTGGATTTCTTGTAAATCGGCGACAGCGCCTCCGGCGCAAAATCGTCGACCTCGATCACCTCAGTGACGGCGTCGCGGGCTGCTGCGAGTTGCTCGCCCTCGGCTTGCGTGATCACGCCTTTGGTGACCGCTTCCTTCCAATCGCGGACATGCGCCGCGCGCATGCGCTTGGCGATGGCCTCCGTGCCTGCGACCAGCTTGAACGCGCGCTCCAGCCGGGCAAAGCCGCCGTTGTCATCGACTTGGGCCAGATCCGGCGTCAGACGCTCGCGCGCCGCCGAGGGCTCCAGCACGAGGCTCGCGCATTGGTGCACGACACGGTCGGAAGGGCCGAGCACGCGGGCACCGAACGGCTGGACCACGAGCTTGAGGAAGGCTGCGACAAAGCGGTTCGGCAGATTGGCGAGGATTTCGGCGAGCCGGTTCTCGATAGTCCGGAAGCCCGTTGCCATGCACCATTCCAGCGCGGCGAAATCCTCCTTCTGCCGGCCCTCGTCTTGCCAGCGTTTCAGTACCGCCGAGAGCAGATAGAGCTCGGACAGGATGTCGCCGAACCGCGCCGACAGCATCTCCTTGCGCTTGAGTGCACCGCCTAGCGTCAGCAGCGCCATGTCGGCGCAGAGCGCGAAGGCGGCTGAGTAACGCGAGAGCTGGCGATAGAAGGGCGTGGCATCGCCCGCGTCCGGCGCAAGCGCGAACGCGCCAAAGGTCCAGCTCCGGCCGAAGGCGCGGAACAGGGTCCGGAAGCTGTGACCGACGTGCTTCCAGAACGCCTTGTCGAACGCGGTGAGGCCGCGCTCGCGATCGGTGTCGGCGAGCGCGTTCATCTCGTCGAGCAGATGGGGATGGGCGCGGATAGCGCCCTGCCCGAACACGATAAGATTACGAGTCAGGATGTTGGCACCTTCCACCGTGATACCGACCGGCACGGCGCGATGCAGATTGCCGAGATAGTTTTGCGGACCGTCGATCACGGCCTTGCCGCCGTGGATGTCCATGGCATCGTCGATCGCGACCCGCATCCGCTCGGTCGCGTGCAGCTTCATGATGCCGGAGATGACGGCAGGATGAATGCCGGCATTCAGCGCCGCGCAGGTCAGCCGCCGCGCGGCGTCGAGCTGATAGGCGGTCGCGACGATGCGTGCGAGCGGCTCCTCGACGCCTTCGAACTTGGAGATGGAGATGCCGAACTGCTCGCGGATGCGGGCATAGGCACCTGTGGTGCGCGCCGCAAAGGTAGCGCCGGCGGCCGAGAGTGACGGCAGCGAGATGCCGCGGCCGGCGGCGAGCGCCGTCATCAGCATCTTCCAGCCCTGCCCCAGCCGAGCCTCGCCGCCGATGATATAGTCGAGCGGGATGAACACGTCACGGCCCCGATTCGGGCCGTTCTGGAACACCTGCATCGACGGCAGATGACGGTGACCGATCTCGACGCCGGGCAGATTGGTCGGGATCAGCGCCACGGTGATGCCGAGCTCTTCCTGATCGCCGACGAGATGATCGGGATCATAGGCCTTGAAGGCGAGGCCAAGCAGCGTAGCAACGGGGCCGAGCGTGATGTAGCGCTTGTGCCAGTTGAGCCTGAGGCCGAGGACTTCGCGGCCCTCGAAATCGCCCTTGCAGATGATGCCGGTATCGACCATCGAGGCGGCGTCGGAGCCGGCCTCGGGGCTGGTGAGGCCGAAGCAGGGAATGTCGCGGCCGTCGGCGAGGCGCGGCAGCCAGCGCTGCTGCTGCTCCCTGGTGCCGAAGCGCATCAGCAGTTCGCCGGGGCCGAGCGAGTTCGGCACCATCACCGTGACAGCGGCCGCGATCGAGCGCGTCGAGATTTTTCGCACGACTTCGGAATGCGCATAGGGCGAGAAGCCGAGGCCGCCAAACTCCTTCGGAATGATCATGCCGAAGAACTTCTCGCGCTTGACGAAGTGCCAGACGTCCTGCGGCAGGTCGCGCCATTCCCAGAAGATCTTCCACTCGTCGAGCATGGCGCAGAGTTCGTCGACAGGGCCCTTGAGGAAAGCCTGCTCCTCCGCGGTCAACCTCGCCTGCGGGACCTTCAGCAGCTTCGACCAATCAGGGTTTCCGGTGAAGAGATCGGCGTCCCACCAGACGTCACCGGCCTCCAGCGCCTCGCGCTCGGTATCGGACATCGCCGGCAGCACGCCGCGCGCGAGAGTGAAGATCGGCTTTGTCAGGGTGTCGCGGCGGAAACTCATGGCGGACCTCATGCATCGGCGCGGTATCGGGCATTTTAGCGGAAACGGGCTGGCGGAAGCGAACACTTCGCCTGCAAAATTGACGCGGCCGGGTGGCCCCCCAAGGTCATAACGGCCGGGGCGTGGGGGCAGTTCCGGGAGGGGGAATGGGGCTGAATGCCTCCCCGAGTCATTCCGGGGCGCGCGAAGCGTGAACTATGGTGCGCAATTGCGCACCTGAGAATCCATCGTCCGGCAGCGTCGGTGGATGAATGGATTCTCTGATGCGCAATTGCGCATCGCGCCTGGCGGCGCGCCCCGGAATGACGGCATAGGGAGAGGCGCCTGCCTAATCCGGCCGGACCATCTCGAACATATTTTCCGGCTTGATCTCGAAATAATCGCCGCGGCGGCCGGCGCGGACGATCGGGCGGGCGGCGGCGGTCTGGTAGATGCCGTCCTTGATCATGGCCTTGTCGATGTGGACGGCGACGACCTCGCCCAGCGTCAGCCAGGCGTCGGCCTCCTTGCCGTCAGCGCCCCTGAGACGGACGATGTCGGAGACCTTGCATTCGAAGGCGACGGGGCTCTCAGCCACGCGAGGCACGTTGACGAGCCGGCCGGGCACGGCGGTGAGGCCCGCGACCTCGAACTCGTCGACCTCGGGGGCGACATGCGCGGCGGTCGCGTTCATGTGCTTCGCCAGATCCATCGTGGCGAGATTCCAGACGAACTCGCCGGTCTGCTGCATGTTCTCGACCGTATCCTTCCAGTTGGTGGAGGAGAAGCCGATGATCGGCGGCACGTAGCAGAACGCGTTGAAGAAGCTGTAGGGAGCGAGATTGACGTGGCCCCTGGCGTCGCGCGAGGAGATCCAGCCGATCGGCCGCGGCGCGATGATGGCGTTGAAGGGATCGTGCTTGAGGCCGTGGCCCTTGGAGGGCTCGTAGAAGTACAGGTCTTTGTCGGTCACGCTGGCTTTCCCCTGATCGTCATTGCGAGCGCAGCGAAGCAATCCAGAATCCCTCCGGGGAGACGGTCTGGATTGCTTCGCTGCGCTCGCAATGACGGAATTTGTTGATCCGTCCTGGCCCGCCACCAACCGGTCAGCCGCGGGGCGGTCGGCTTGCTTATAGGAAGAAACGGCTCCGCCCGTCAGTGGCGCGGCGACAGACCCGCGATGACGAAATCGATCATCTGGTCGATGGTCGGGCCCGGCTTGGTGGCGCACTGGGCGATCATCTGGGGGTGGAAGAAGCGTATCATCGCGGTGCAGGCGCAGAGCGAGGCGAGCTGCAGGTCGGGCGCCTCGAACTCGCCGGAGGCAACGCCTTGCGCGATCATCTGGCCGATCACGCCCGCAATACACTCCATGTGGGCGACGCAGACGTCCCAGTCCTCCTCCATCGCGATCGCGACCATCTCGTGCAGCTTGTTGTCGCCGACATAGCGCTCGGTGTTCATGCGATGGATGGTGGTGAGCAGCTCGCGGAAGCGCTCCTTGACCGGACCGGGCCGCGCCACGATCCGTTGCGCCTCCAGCTCGACCTCGCCCATCAGAGCCCGCGCCACCGACTGGTGAATCGCCTTCTTCGATTCGAAGAAGCGATAGACATTGGCGGGGCTCATCCTGAGCTCCTTGGCGATGTCCCCGACCGTGGTCTTCTGATAGCCGATCTGGCGGAACAGCCGCTCGGCCACCTCAAGGATACGATCCCGGGTGTCGCCTTCGATATGTTCCGCAACCAGTGTCATCTGTCAGGACTCGTCATTCAGCACTACTTCTCACTTATTCAGCCGCTTCAGCAAGCGGAATTGCGTGCTGGTCATCGCTCCCATGCTGCGGCGCGGCAGGCTGCTCGGGGGTGCCCGCCTCGTCCAGGCTCTTCCTGAACCAGAGCGCATAGAGGCCCGGCAGGTACAAGAGTGTCAGGAAGGTCGCGACGAACAGGCCGCCCATGATGGTGATCGCCATCGGACCCCAGAAGGCCGAGCGCGACAGCGGGATCATGGCGAGGATCGCGGCCAGCGCCGTCAGCACCACCGGACGGGCGCGGCGGACGGTCGCCTCCACGATCGCCTCGCGCCGGGTCAGACCGTGCGAGACGTCGGTCTCGATCTGGTCGACCAGGATGACGGTGTTGCGCATGATCATGCCGGCAAGCGCGATCAGGCCGAGCAGCGCCACGAAGCCGAACGGGGCATTAGCGACGTTGAGCCCGAGCGAGGCACCGACAATGCCGAGCGGCGCGGTCAGGAACACCAGGATCAGGCGCGAGAAGCTCTGCAGCTGGATCATGAGCAGCGTCAGCATCACCATGACCATCACCGGGAAGAGGATGAAGATCGAGGCGTTACCCTTGGCGGATTCCTCGAACGCGCCGCCCGGCTCGATCCGGTAAGCCGGCTCGAGGTGGTCCTTGATCGCCTTCAGCTTCGGCGTGATCTGGTTGGTGACGTCGGGCGCCTGCACGCCGTCGACCACGTCGGAGCGCACGGTGATCGCCATATCGCGGTTGCGCCGCCACATGATCGGCTCCTCGTGGGCATATTCGATCTTCGCGATCTGCTGCAGCGGCACGGCCACGCCGTTACGCGAGGTTATGGTGAGGTCGCCGACGCCGCCGAGGTCGAGGCGTTCGGACGGGATCGCACGGGCGACCACGCCGACCTTCTCGATGCCGTCACGTACCGTCGTGACCTGCGAACCCGAGATCAGCATCGCCAGCGCCTGCGAGACCTCCTGCGGGGTCAGGCCCATCGCACGAGCGCGGTCCTGATCGACGACGAGCTTGAGGTACGGGGACTGCTCGTTCCAGTCGAGTTGCACGTCCTTGACGCTCTTGTTCTGGCGCATGACGTCGCGGACCTGGTAGGCGATCTCGCGCACCTTGTTGGCGTCGGGGCCGATCACGCGGAACTGGACGGGGAAGCCGACCGGCGGACCGAAATTGAAGCGGTCGACGCGGACGCGCGCCTCCGTCAGCACGCCCTCGGCAGCGGCGTTCTCGATCTTGGCCTTGATCCGCTCGCGCGCCTCGACGCCCTTGGCGACGATGACGATCTCGGCAAAGGCCTCGTTCGGCAGTTGCGGGTTGAGGCCGAGCCAGAAGCGCGGCGAGCCCTGGCCGACATAGGACGTATAGGTCTCGATGTCCTTGTCGTCCTTCAGCAGCGTCTCGGCCTTCTTCACAGCCTTCTCGGTCACGTTGAAGGCAGTGCCCTCGGGCAGACGCAGCTGGAGGAACAGCTCGGGCCGCTCCGACAGCGGGAAGAATTGCTGCTGGACATGGCCGAAGCCGACGATCGAAGCGACGAAGACGCCGACGGTCGCGACCACCACGGTGATGCGGTGGTTGACGCACCATTGCACGATGGCACGCAGGCCGCGGTACATGCGGGTCTCGTACACCGCATGCGGATCGTGGTTGTGGTGGGCCTTCATCTCCGGCAGCAGCTTGACGCCGATATAAGGCGTGAAGATCACCGCCACGAACCAGGAGGCGACCAGCGCGATCGCCACGATCCAGAAGATGCTGCCGGCATATTCGCCGACCGCGGAATTGGCAAAGCCGATGGGGAGGAAGCCAGCGGCCGTGACCAGCGTTCCCGTGAGCATCGGAAACGCAGTTGATTCCCAGGCAAAGGACGCCGCGCGCATGCGGTCCCAGCCCTGCTCCATCTTCACCACCATCATCTCGACCGCGATGATGGCGTCGTCGACGAGCAGGCCGAGCGCGATGATCAGCGCACCGAGCGTGATGCGGTGCAAGTCGAGCGACATCGTGTTCATGACGACGAAGACGATGCCGAGCACGAGCGGCACCGACAGCGCGACCACGATGCCGGTGCGCCAGCCGAGCGCCAGGAACGAGACGAACAGCACGATGACGAGCGCTTCCATGAAGGAGTGCACGAATTCGCCGACGGCGTGCTCGACCACCTTGGGCTGGTCGGCGATGAGCTTGATGTCGATGCCCTGCGGCACCGCCTTCATGAATTCGCTCGTCGCCTTCTCGACCTCCTTGCCGAGATCGAGGATGTTGGCGCCCTTGGCGGTGACGACGCCGATGCCGATCGCGGGCTTGCCTTCCTGGCGGACGACGAAGCTCGGCGGATCGACATAGCCATGGGTGACGGTGGCGATGTCGCCAAGGCGGAAGACGCGGCCATTGCTCTCGACCGGCGTCTCGGCCACGGCCTTGGCGCCATCGAGCGCGCCGGTGACGCGCAACGGCACGCGCTGCGACGAGGTCTCGACCGTGCCGGCCGGCGTCACGTTGTTCTGCTTGGCGAGCGAATCGAACAGCGCCTGCGGCGTGATGCCGAGGGTGGCGAGCTTGGCGTGGCTGAACTCGACGAAGATGCGTTCGTCCTGATTGCCGTAGACGTCGACCTTGGTCACGCCGGGCACCTTCAACAGGCGCTGACGGAAGCCTTCCGAAACTTTCTTGAGCTGGGCGTAGTCGGCCCCGTCGCCGGTCATCATGTAGAGGATGGAATCAACGTCGGAGAACTCGTCGTTGACGACGGGTCCGAGGATGCCGGACGGCAACTGGCCCTGCACGTCGACCAGCTTCTTGCGCAGCAGGTAGAAGAGATAGGGCACGTCCTTCGGCGGGGTGTTGTCGCGGAAGGTCACCTGGAGCGCGGTGAAGGCGGGCTTGGAATAGGTCTGCACCTTCTCGAAATAGGGCAGCTCCTGGATCTTCTTCTCGATGGGATCGGCGACCTGGGTCTGCATCTCCTGCGCGGTCGCGCCCGGCCACATCACGGAGACGTTGACCACCTTCACTGTGAAGAACGGATCCTCGGCGCGGCCGAGCTTCTCATACGAGAAGAAGCCGGCGACGCCGAGCACGATCATCAGAAAGAGCACCAGCGTCGGATGGCTGACGGCCCAGGCCGAAAGGTTGAAGCGCTTCATCGCACTCTCCGAAAGACGATCCAATTGCCAAAAACGACAGCCACTCTGTTCAAGGCGTCATCGCGAGGCAGCGAAGCAATCCAGGGGGCTGGGCAGGTTCTGGATCGCTTCGCCGCTTCAGCCTTCGCATTTGCGCTCGGGCCGAAACCCGCCTTGCAACGACGGAACTCGTAAACGCTTAGAAAGACAGCGACGACACGATCCGCACCCTCTGGCTCGGATCGAGCTTCTGCACGCCGAGGGCGACGATCTTGGCGCCCTCCTCCACGCCGCCGGTAATGACGACGTCGTTGCTCTCGTAGGACTTCACCACGACCGGCTTCAGCGTGATCGCGCCGTTGTCGTCGACGACGTAGAACGAGGGCTTGCCGCCTTCATTGAACAGCGCCGACAGCGGCAGCCGCGCGACGCGCTCGGTGGCCGCGTCCGACAGCGTCAGCGTCGCGGTCATGCCGAGCGCGACCTTGTCGTCGGCCTCGGGCAGCGAGAATTTTGCCAGATAGGTGCGGGTGGCCGGATCGGCCGCCGGCGCGATCTCGCGCAGCTTGGCCGTGTACTTCTTGTCCGGTTCGGACCAAAGAGTGACGCTGGCGACGCCCGACTTGGCGCGTCCAACCAGCGTCTCAGGGATCGCGACGACCGCTTCCTTCTCGGCAAAGCGGGCGACACGGATCGAAGCCTGGCCCGCGGCGACCACCTGGCCGGGCTCGATCAGCGTTGCGGTGACGACGCCACGGGCGTCGGCAACGAGCGTCGCGTAGGAAAGGGAATTCTTGCTCAATTCGAGCGCGCGCTCGGCGCGGTTCAGGCGGGCGCGGGCTTCATCCGCGGCGGCGCGGCTCGAATCCATCTGCGCGTCCGTGGTCCAGCCCTTGGCCTTCAGGTCCTTGGCGCGCTGCTCGGCGGCGGCGGCCTGCGCCAGCACGCCGGTCGCGGCGGTCTGCTCGGCCAGCGCCTGCTCGGCCTGCAGCTTCAAATCGGCCTCGTCGAGAGTTGCCAGCGGCTGACCGATCTCGACGGTCTGGCCGACCTCGACCAGGCGCTTTGCGACCTTGCCGGCGACTCGGAAGCCGAGGTCGCTCTCGATCCGCGGCCGGATGGTGCCAACGAAGCTGCGCTCCGGCGTCTCGGCATCATAATGGGCGGCCGCAACCAGAACCGGCCGCGGCGGCTCGGCCTTCTCGGCGACGGTATCATTGCACCCGGCCAGCGCAGCGGCCATCAGCGCCAGCGAGACACCCGCCAAGGGCCTGGAATAGCTGGACAAAACCGACCGGACGAACATCGAAGGACACTCCTGCATCTCGAATGAGAGGAATGTCGACTAATCACTGATAAAAGTCAATAATCGTCAGTCATCAGGAATCTGTGATCGTTAAGGGTGGTAAGGTCGACCTTCGATTGGCCCGGCGCCTTCTTTTGTGGTAGGGTTACATGTAACCGAAATGAGAGAGACCCCATGCCCTCTTCTTCCAGACCAAAGTCGTCACGGGTAAAGGTACGCGAGCATCGAGAGCGCCTCCGCGCGCAAGGACTTCGGCCGATCCAGATATGGGTACCCGATGTCCGCTCGCCCTCATTCAAGTCAGAAGCACATCGTCAGTCGCTGGCCGTCGCGGCGAGCCCGCATGCATCAGAGGATCAGGCCTTCGTTGATGCGATCTCCGATTGGCCTGACGAGACAGAATAATCTGTCTACGGGTCTCAGACTGGAACACTTTCTCACCCCGCTTCAGCGCAGGCTGGCGTCCTTTGAAACCCGTCCGAGAGCGGACGGATTCCCAGCAGTGGAGCAAGCCTAGGATGGCTGTTCATCAGCGAATGGAGCGCGGCGAAATCTGGACTGTAGCCGGCGGAAAGGACTACGCGGGAAAGCCGCGTCCGGCTGTAATCGTGCAGGACGACAATTTTGACGCAACGGAATCGATCACGGTTTGCCCATTAACGACTGCCGAAACTGAGGCACCTCTCTTCCGATTGCAGATTGAGCCGAACGAACGCAACGGCCTCCGAGCACCATCACGGCTGATGGTCGACAAGATCACCACGGTGGCGAAAGCCAAGATGGGAACGCTTGTCGGGCGGCTCGACGATGAAGACGTCTTGCGCCTCAACCGCGCTATGCTGGTATTTCTGGGGCTGGCAGGCTCGCAAAGAACCTCCGAAGCGGATTAGCGAGCCGTACCGAGCCGTCATTCCGGGATAGCCCGAAGGACTACCCCGGAATGGCGAGGTTAGCGGCCCCCTCACCGCCCCTGTTCAGCAAACTCGTGCTTGCTGTCGTGGCCGCCGATGAAGACCAGGAGGCCGGCGATCAGCGGTAGGACGGCAAGGACGAGCAGGCCGGTCGAGGTCTGGCCGGTGGCTTCCTTGACCCAGCCGATCAGATAGGGTCCGCCGAACCCGGCGAGATTGCCGACCGAGTTGATCAGGGCGATGGCACCGGCCGCCGCCGTGCCGGACAGCCAGGCGGTCGGCAGGGTCCAGAACACGCCGA
>NZ_JAULLN010000036.1:0-57719 GCF_041357655.1 Bradyrhizobium sp. DN3
CCCCACCCCGCTCGCGCGGTGCGCGAGCGACCCTCCCCCTCCAGGGGAGGGTAAGAGCTACGCCGGCGGATTCACCTCGGCGCTCTCGCGGCCGAGGTCGCGCTCGCGCAGATAGATGTAGAACCCGGCGCCGATGATGATGGCGGCGCCGACGATGGTGGCGACTTCAGGCACGTCGCCGAACACGACGAAGCCGAAGATCACGGCCCAGACGATCATCGAATATTGGTAGGGCACCACGACGCTGGCCGGCGCGAGCTTCAGCGAGCGGTTGACGCAGAACAGCGCGGTGACCGAGACGCATCCCGCCAGCGCGAAGATCACGAGGCTGCCCGATGTCGGTGGCACCCAGTGAAATGCTGAGAGCACGGCACCCAGCGAAAACGTGCCGATGAATTGCGAGGACGCCATCACGATGTCGGGCGTCTTGCGCAGGCTGCGCGTGATCAGCATTAGCGTTGCGAAGGAGAGACTGCCGCCGAGCGCGATGAGCGCCGGCAGGCTGACGGTCTGTGCGGACGGGCGCAGCGCGATCAAGACGCCGCAGAAGCCGATCAGGATCGCGGTCCAGCGCCGCCAGCCGACCTTCTCGCCCAGAAAGATCGCCGACATCGCGGTGACGAAGATCGGACCGGCGAGATAATAGGTGATGACGTCGGCGAGCGGCAGATAGACGGTCGCGAGAAAGAAGGCAGCCACTTCCAGCGTCGACAGCACGACGCGAAACAGCTGCAACCCCGGCCGCTCCAGCTGCAGGAATTGGTGACGCTGCTTCCAGACCAACGGCGACAGCAAGAGCAGCGCCGCGCAGGCGCGCAGGAACAGGAGCTGCCCCACCGAATAGGTGCCGACGAGGAACTTGCCCATGGCATCGCCGAACGAGAACATGAAGATCGACAGCACCATCAAGGCGATGCCGGCCAGCCGCGCCGAGCGGTCGTCATAGGCGGAGAGATTCTTGAAGAAGGGCATTGCTGTCGTTCGTGGAAGACCCGTCATTGCGAGGAGCTCTTGCGACGAAGCAATCCAGACTGTTTCCACGGAGGCAAGTCTGGATTGCTTCGCTTCGCTCGCAATGACGAGCGGAGGAAGCATCGAAAAACGGCGAGTAGTGTCGCTTCGGTCGTTTTAATGACGCAGGCGCGCTGGACAAGCCCACTTCCGCCGAATTGAACGGATTGTCGCACTCTTCGCATCGCGGTAGCGATAGAACTCATACCGACGAAAGGAAGCGGCATGACCGATTTCGATCCCTCCCGGCATCGCATGATCCCAACGCAACGCTGGTTTGAGGATTTCGTCCTCGGCGAGCGTTTCGTGCTGCCGAGCCGCACCCAGACCTCCGCCGTGTTCGCGGCGTTCCAGACCGCGAGCGGCGACACCCATCCGGTGCACTATGACGTGGAATATTGCCGCGCCCGCGGCATGCCGCATCTGCTCGCCCACGGCTTCCAGACCTTGATCCACACCGCGCCCGGTGCCGGCCTGTTTCCGTTCATGGTCGAGGAATCCTTGGTCGGCTTCCTCGAGCAGTCAAGCCGGTTTCTCAAGCCCGTGTTCGCCGACGACACCATCTATCCCGCGCTCGAAGTCACCGAGCTGGTGCCGGGTCGCACGACCGGCGTCGTCACGCTCAAAAGCACCGTGTTCAACCAGCGCAAGGAGCTGGTGCTGGAGGGCACGCAGAAATTCCTGATCCGGAAAAGGCCCGCAGGTTAAGCACGCCCCAAAATCGCGGAATTTCCGCCGATGCACGGGTCAATTCGGGTTGCCGGGCCGGGCGAGCTGGCCTACCTATGGCCCATGAAATTCCTCGACGAAGCAAAGGTCTATATCCGCTCCGGTGACGGCGGGAACGGCTGCGTGGCGTTCCGCCGCGAGAAGTTCATCGAATTCGGCGGCCCCTCCGGCGGCAATGGCGGCCGCGGCGGCAATGTGATCATCGAGGTCGCCGATGGGCTCAACACGCTGATCGACTATCGCTACCAGCAGCATTTCAAGGCCCAGAAGGGCGAGAACGGCATGGGCTCGGACCGCCACGGCGCCAACGGCAAGAACATCGTGCTGAAAGTCCCCGTCGGCACCCAGATCTTCGACGAGGACCGTGAGACGCTGATCCATGACTTCACCAAGGTCGGCGAAAAATTCGTGCTGGCCGAGGGCGGCAATGGCGGCTTCGGCAACGCGCATTTCAAATCGTCGACCAACCGTGCGCCGCGCAACGCCAATCCCGGCCAGGTGGGCGAAGAGCGCTGGATCTGGCTGCGGCTGAAATTGATCGCTGATGCGGGCGTCGTCGGCCTGCCCAATGCCGGCAAGTCGACCTTCCTCAGCAAGGTCAGCGCGGCAAAGCCGAAGATCGCCGACTATCCCTTCACCACGCTGCATCCGCAGCTCGGCGTCGTGAATGCCGACGGCCGCGAATTCGTGCTGGCGGACATTCCGGGTCTCATCGAAGGCGCGCATGAAGGCGCCGGCCTCGGCGACCGCTTCCTCGGCCATGTCGAACGCTGCCGCGTGCTGCTGCATCTCGTTGATGCGACGAGCGAGCACGCCGGCAAAGCCTACAAGACGGTGCGGACGGAGCTGGAGGCCTATGGCGGCCAGCTCACCGACAAGATCGAGATCGTCGCGCTCAACAAGATCGACGCGGTCGAGCCGGACGAATTGAAGAAGCAGAAGGACCGCCTGAAGCGCGCCGCCAAGAAGACGCCGCTGCTGCTCTCCGGCGTGACCGGCCAGGGCGTCAAGGAAGCGCTGCGCGCGCTGGCCGACGTGATCGGCGAGAGCCCGGTCTCCGCCAAGGCCAAGAGCGCCGCCGAAGCGGAGCCGTGGTCGGCTTAATGGTCGTCCCGGCGAAAGCCGGGACCCATACCGCGTGATCTATCGGTTGCAGACGCTCGTAGTACCGAAAGACGAGTCTTCGCCAAACTTCTCCCTGGGATTATGGGTCCCGGCCTTCGCCGGGACGACGTCGGAATGTACGGCTGCACGCACGCGCATCACTGCCAGTTGCCATCGCGCCTCCAATATCGCAGCATCAAACAATCAAGAAACAACAGGGATGACGCATGGCGTGCGCGAAGAACGTTCTCTGGATCATGTGCGACCAGCTTCGCTATGACTACCTCGGCTGCACCGGCCATCCCACGCTGAAGACACCCAACATCGACGCTATGGCCAAGCGTGGCGTACTCTTCAGCAAGGCCTACGTGCAGTCGCCGATCTGCGGCCCGTCGCGGATGTCGTTCTATACCGGGCGCTACATGCGCTCGCACGGCTCGCACTGGAACGGCTGGCCGCTGCGTGTCGGCGAGCCCACGCTCGGCGATCACCTGGGCAAGATCGGCGTGCGCAACGTGCTGGTCGGCAAGACCCATATGGCGCCTGACCTCGAGGGCATGAAGGCGCTCGGCATCCCCCCGGAGTCGATCATCGGCGTGCATGTCGCCGAATGCGGCTTTGAACCCTACGAGCGTGACGACGGCCTGCATCCGACCGGCCGGCCACGGCCGAAATACGACGAATATCTGCGGAAGCAGGGCTTTGAGGCCACCAATCCCTGGGAGCATTGGGCCAATTCCGGCGCGGCGGACGATGGTAGCTTGCAGAACGGGTGGCTGCTGGTGCATGCCGACAAGGCCGCGCGCGTGCCGGATGAACACTCCGAGACGCCCTACATGACGCGGCGTGCGATGGACTTCATCAGCGAGGCTGAGACGGACGGCAGGCCGTGGTGCCTGCATCTGTCCTACATCAAGCCGCACTGGCCCTATATCGCGCCCGAGCCCTATGCGAGCATGTATTCGACTGATGACATGATCCCGGTGATCCGCTCCGAGCGCGAGCGGCAGAACCCGCATCCGGTGTTCGGCGCCTATATGGACATGCGCTACTCCCGCAACATGGCGCGCGATGATGCCCGCGAGAAGGTGATCCCGACCTATATGGGCCTGATCACCCAGATCGACGACCAGATGGGCGTGCTGATGAAGTTTCTGGAGGCGCGCGGCCTCTTGGAAACAACCATGATCGTGTTCACCTCCGATCACGGCGACTATCTCGGCGATCACTGGATGGGCGAGAAGGACCTGTTCCACGAGCAGTCAGCCAAGATTCCACTGATCATCATCGATCCGTCGCAAGAAGCTGACGCCACCCGCGGCACGCGCAGTGATGCGCTGGTGGAAGCGATCGATCTCGCGCCGACCTTCGTTGATTATTTCGGCGGCAAGGTGCCCGGCCACATCCTTGAAGGGCGCTCGCTGCTGCCGCTGCTGCGCGGCCCGACGCCACCAGATTGGCGCAAGGTGGCGTTCTCCGAATACGACTACGCCATGCAGGATGTGCGGCTGAAGCTGAACCAGCCGATCGAGCGCTGCCGCCTGTTCATGGTGTTCGACGGCCGCTGGAAATACATCCACGCCTCCGGCTTCCGCCCGATGCTGTACGACCTCGAAACCGATCCGGACGAGTTTTTGGATCGCGGCGACGATCCTGATTGCGGCGCGATCGTCGCGCGGTTGCAGGCCGAGCTGTTCGACTGGGCACTGCATCCGAACGACCACATCACCACCCCGCGCGAGAAGATCGCCGCCTATGCGGATAACCAGCTGCAGGTGAAAGGCGGCATTCTGATCGGCATCTGGGACGAAGCCGAGCTTGCCGCGATCAAGCACGGCATCGCGCAGCGCGCGAAGATGTAGAGGCGCTCTTTGCCTCTCCCCGCTTGCGGGGAGAGGCCGGATCGCATCGCGAGATGCGATCCGGGTGAGGGGGACTCTCACGCGTGTCCAACTCTCACCGGCCCCGCGGAGACTCCCCCTCACCCCAACCCTCTCCCCGCAAGCGGGGAGAGGGAGAAGCCTCAGTTCTCGATCTTGTATCCCGTCGCCTTCACGATCGGTTGCCACAACGCGATGTTCGCTGCGAGCTCCTTCGTCAATCCTTCCGGCGTGGACCCGACCGGAATGAGCCCGATCGCGGTGAGCTTCTCCTTCACCTCGGGCTTGGCGAGCGCGGCACTTGCGGCGGCGCCGAGCTTGCTGGCGAACTCCGGCGGACTGCCGGCCGGAAGCCACATGCCATACCAGGCGTCCGCGACGAGATCGATGCCGCTCTCCCTCAGCGTCGGAACGTCTGGCGCAAACGGCGATCGTTCCGCGCTCGCGACCGCGATGATCTTCACGCCCTTGGCGCGATGTTGCGGCAGAGCGTCGGCCAATGTCGTGATGCCGAACGAGATGTGGCCGCCGACGATGTCGTTGAGGATAGGCGCGCTGCCGCGGTAGGGCACGCGGGTCAGGGGAATGCCGAGATCCTTCTCGAGCTTGGAGCCCATGAAATGCGGGATGGTGCCATTGCTCGGCACCCCGAACGAGGTCTTGACCGGATGCGCCTTGAGCCAAGCCACGAAACTCTTGAAATCGGTTGCGTCGACCGCCGGGTTGATCACCAGCGCAAATTCGAACCGCGCCAGCAGCGACACCGGCATGAAGTCCTTGGCCGTATCGAAGCTCGGTGTCGTCTCCACCATCGGCAGCAGATACATGGTCGGCCCCGTCGTCACCAGCACCATGCTGCCGTCGGGACTGCCACCCTTCACGGCCTTGATGCCGATCAGGCCGTCGCCGCCGGTGCGGTTCTCGACCACGACGGTCCGTTGCAACGCTGGCGCCATCTCCTGCGCGATCAGCCGGCACAGCGTGTCGCCGCCAGCTCCCGCTGCGAACGGGAAGATGACCTTTGTGAGCCCGGCCTGCGCTTGCGCCCCACCCGCCTGCGCCAGCAGCGGCAGCCCCAAGCATCCGGCCATGAATTTGCGGCGATCCATTCGCGTCTTCTCCAGCCCATTATTTGTTGGCGGCATTAGAACCGGGCCGTTGCCCAAGACAAGAGCCGTTTACCATCCGCCCGCCTTGCGCCGGCCATCGTCCTGCTGCAAAAGCAGGCCTACCGGCGCCGCTTCTCGCTCCGCCGTTTCCAATGCAGAGCAGATCGTCCAAGCGCGTCATGGCCAGCCCCGAACTCAGTCAATTCCGTCGTATCGTCGTCAAGGTCGGCTCCGCGCTGCTGGTCGATTCCGACAGGGGCGAGGTGCGGGCGTCCTGGCTGGCTGCGCTGGCGGACGACATGGCAAAACTGCACCGCGAAGGCCGCGACGTGCTGGTCGTCTCCTCAGGCTCGATCGCGCTCGGCCGCAGCCGCCTCAAATTGCCGCGCGGTCCGCTGAAGCTGGAGGAGAGCCAGGCCGCCGCCGCGGTCGGCCAGATCGCGTTGGCGCGGATTTGGTCGGAGGTGCTCGGGGCGCACGACATCGGCGCCGGCCAGATCCTGGTGACGCTCCAGGACACCGAAGAGCGCCGCCGTTACCTCAATGCGCGCTCCACCATCGGCAAGCTGCTGGAGTGGCGCGCGATTCCCGTGATCAACGAGAACGACACGGTCGCCACCAACGAGATCCGCTATGGCGACAATGATCGCCTCGCCGCGCGCGTCGCCACCATGGCGAGCGCCGACCTCCTGGTGCTGCTCTCCGACATTGACGGCCTCTACGACGCCCCGCCCAAGGACAACCCGAACGCAAAGCTGATTCCGGTGGTCGAGAGCATCTCCTCGGAGATCGAGGGGGTGGCGGGAGATGCCGAGTCCGAGCTGTCGCGCGGCGGCATGCGCACCAAGGTCGAGGCAGCCAAGATCGCCACGACAGGCGGCACGCATATGCTGATCGCCTCCGGCAAGATCGAACATCCGTTGCAGGCGATCGCCGATGGCGGCCGCTGCACCTGGTTCCTGACGCCGGCCAATCCCATCACCTCGCGAAAACGCTGGATCGCGGGCACGCTGGAACCGAAGGGCACGCTGACCATCGATGCCGGCGCGGTGACGGCGCTACGCGCCGGCGCCAGCCTGCTGCCGGCCGGCGTGATCAAGGTCGAGGGCCAGTTTGCCCGCGGTGATGCCGTGATCGTGCGCGGTCCCGACGCCAGCGAGGTCGGGCGTGGCCTGATCGCCTATGACGCCGAGGTCGCCGAGCGAATTAAGGGCCGCTCCTCCCCGGACGTGATGGCCATCCTCGGCATCAGCGGGCGGTCAGAGATGATCCACCGCGACGACCTGGTGGTGGGGGGATAGACGACGGCTGCTACTGCATGTCGTCAGCGCCGATGTCCTGACGGCCGTGCATGACGCGGATGATCTCGACGCCATCGGGTGTGGGTACGTAGAAAATCAGATAGTTGCCGACCGGAAAGCTACGCAATTCGGCACGCAATTCGCTGCGATCGCGACCGGCAAACGGCGTCTCTGCCAGCATATTGAAAGTTGCATCGATGCGATCGAGCAGCGTGTCGGCCGCTCGCGGATTGTCTGTGGCGATGTAGTCCCAGATCGCCGTAAGGTCGATCTCTGTCTGCGGACTCTTAAGCGGTCTTTTTGCCATTCTTGGCCGCCAGACGTTTCCGACCCTCTGACTTGATCCGCTCGAACATATCGCCAACCTCTTCCATAGGCCCGCTGTCAAAACCCTTCTGGATTTCGGCGCGCAGCGCCTCCAGCTTGGCCTTGCGCTGCTCCTCGCGTTCTTCAACCAAGCGAAGGCCCTCGCGCATGACCTCGCTTGCGGTCGCGTAGCGGCCACTCTCGACCAGATTGTCGATCAGATCCTCGAAATGCTTGCCAATGCTATAGCTACTCGCCATTTGCGGGCTCCGTTATCGAATAATGATATTTATTGATATTCTAGCCGCCTGCAAGGAATGCTTCGGACTTTCGGTCCAATTGGGCCATCGACCGAGCTGCCAGCGCGAACCGGGTCTGCCATACCCTCCCCGCCCTTCGCAGACGCGGGATTTCCGTGCTAGGACACTGCCTTAGCAGAAGGTTGACCCCATGGCCGCCCCCCTCAAAGCCGTCGACGGCAATGCCGATCTCCAGACGCTGATGTCCGATCTCGCCGCCAAGGCCCGAGCCGCCGCGCGGGTGCTGGCGCTGGCGCCGCCGGAGCAGAAGAACCGGGCGCTGGAAGCCATGGAGCGGGCAATCCGCGGCAACGCGGCGGCGATCCTCGCCGCCAACGCCGAGGACGTCGCCGAGGCCCGCGCCTCCAGCAATGCGACCTCCGCCTTCATCGACCGCCTGACGCTGACACCGGCGCGCGTCGAAGGCATGGCCGAGGGCATCGGCATCGTGCGCGGCATTGCCGATCCGATCGGTGTCGTCACCGAGAGCTGGCAACGGCCCAACGGCATGACCATCGAGCGCGTGCGCGTGCCGCTCGGCGTCGTCGGCGTGATTTTCGAGAGCCGGCCGAACGTTGCGGCGGACGCCGGCGTGCTGTGCCTGAAGTCCGGCAATGCCGTGATCCTGCGTGGCGGCTCCGACAGTTTCCGTTCCTGCCGCGCCATCCATGAGTGCCTGGCGCAAGGCCTGCGCGAAGCGGGCCTGCCTGAGGCCGCGATCACGCTGGTGCCGACGCGCGACCGCGCAGCGGTCGGCATGATGCTATCAGGGTTGAACGGCGCCATCGACGTGATCGTGCCGCGCGGGGGCAAGAGCCTCGTCGCGCGCGTCGAGCAGGAAGCGCGCGTGCCGGTGTTCGCGCATCTCGAAGGCGTCAACCACGTCTATGTCGACGGCAGCGCCGATCTCGCCATGGCGAAGTCGATCGTGCTCAACGCCAAAATGCGCCGCACCGGTGTCTGCGGCGCCGCCGAGACGCTGCTGGTCGATCGCGCGGGAGCCGCAAGGAGCCTGAAGCCGCTGGTGGAGATGCTGATCGAGGCGGGCTGCGAAGTGCGCGGCGACGATGCCGTGCAGAAGACCGATGCGCGCGTAAAGCCTGCCAGCGAAGACGATTGGGACACCGAATATCTCGATGCGATCATCGCAGCGAAAGTGGTCGACGGCGTCGACGGCGCCATCGCGCACATCCAGAATCACGGCTCGCATCACACCGACGCCATCGTGAGCGCGGATGAGGCCGCCGCAAACAAATTCCTGAGCGAGGTCGATTCCGCAATCGTGCTGCACAACGCCTCGACGCAGTTTGCCGATGGCGGCGAGTTCGGCTTCGGCGCCGAGATCGGCATCGCCACCGGCCGCTTCCATGCCCGCGGCCCTGTCGGCGCCGAACAGTTGACGAGCTTCAAATATCGCGTTCGCGGCACCGGGCAGACGCGGCCGTAAGCAACGTCGCGGGGCGGGTATTGAGCAACACATTCGTCGTGCCGCATTTCGTGGCGCAAGCGGTCCCGCCCCATACGGAGGGCATGCGCATCGGCTTGCTCGGCGGTTCGTTCAACCCGCCGCATCAGGCCCATCGCGCCATCAGCCAGTTCGCGCTGAAGCGATTGCAGCTCGATCGCGTCTGGTGGCTGGTGACGCCGGGCAATCCGCTCAAGGAGAACGGCGCATTGCAGGAACTCGGCGCGCGCATGCGGGCGGCGCGCGCGGTCGCCAACGATCCCAGGATCGAGGTGAGCTGTCTCGAATCCGTCATTCGTACCCGCTATACTATCGACACGATCAACATCTTGCGCCGCCGCTTCTCTGGCTTGCGCTTTGTCTGGATTATGGGCGCCGACAACCTCGCTCAATTCCACCGTTGGCAGGACTGGCGGCGCATCGCCGCCCAGGTGCCGATGGCAATCATCGATCGCCCGCCGCAGAGTTTTCGCGCCCTCGCCTCGCCCGCAGGCCAAGCGCTATCGCGCTACCGCCTGCCCGAGGACAAGGCAGCACTGCTTGCGGACCTGCCGGCGCCGGTCTGGGTGTTTTTGACCGGATTGAAGCTGAATCTCTCCTCGACGGGCCTGCGGAACCCGGACGGGAGCTGGAAAGGTACGAAGTGAGAAAGGTACGAAGTGAGACGGAGTGTGTGGATTTGGGGCTCTCTGGCATATTGAAAGCCTTAACCCCACATGATGTAGTGTAACCAGTGAGCGTCGGATTCGGCGTTCGCGATACAGTGAAAGGAATGGTCCCTGGCCACATCTGTATTGTCCAAGTCTGTTTTACCCAAGGTTGCTAAGCCTACGCGTAAAACATCGACCAAAGCTGCGGCCTTGAAGGCGCAACCCGACGCCGACAAGACGCTGAGCCTGATCCTCTCCCGCCTCGAGGACATGAAGGCGGAAGAGACGGTCACCATCGACCTTCGCGGCAAATCGACGTACTCCGACTACATGATCGTCACCACCGGCCGGGTGAACCGGCACGTCGGCGCGATCGCGGACAACGTCACGAAGGGCCTCAAGGAAAACGGCATCAAGAACATCCATGTCGAGGGCTTGCCCAATTGCGACTGGGTGCTGATCGATTCCGGCGATGTGATCGTGCACGTGTTTAGACCCGAGGTCCGCGAGTTCTACAATCTCGAGCGATTGTATACGCAGGGCCCAGGGGCGGCGAAGGCGATCTAGGCTCACTGAGCCGATTTCGAATCGGCTGACGCGCATGGTAGCGTCGTGCGCGCGCCTGATGCGCGCGACCCTGAAACACGACGCTGAAGCCATCATGCGTGTTGCTATCATTGCCGTGGGCCGGCTGAAGCAGGGCCCCGAACGGGAGCTTGCCGACCGCTATTTCGAGCGGTTCGAGGAGGCCGGCCGCAAGCTCGGATTCCGCGAGCTCACCGTCCACGAAATCCCGGAAAGCCGTGCGCGCGACTCCGCGACGCGGATGGCCGAAGAAGCCGCGGCGATAAGCGCGCATATTCCGGAAAAGTCGATCCTGGTGGCGCTGGACGAGCGCGGCCAGAATCTGGATTCCACCGTATTCGCACGGCATCTCGGGCGCTGGCGCGACGAGGGTGCCGGACATACTATCTTCGTGATCGGAGGGGCGGACGGACTTTCGCCCGAATTGCGCCGTAAGGCCAAGCTCGCGATCGCGTTCGGCTCTGCGACCTGGCCGCACCAAATGGTCCGCGTCATGCTTCTGGAACAGCTTTATCGGGCCGCCACCATTCTGGCCGGCCACCCCTATCACCGCGCGTGATGCGCGTCATAACGAGCACCTTTGCCGACAAGATGCGAGCGCCGCTCCTCAACCTGTTGCTGATCACTGGCCTCGCCGGCGTAAGCCTCGCGCAAGCTCAGACGGCGACGCCGCCGCAGACCGCGGCCGTCTCGCCCGATGCGATCAAGCAGCGTGAGCAGGAGCTCGAGGCCGCCCGCGCCAGGCAGAAAAGCGCCGAGGAAGCGCAGGCCAAGCTCAAGGCCGAGATCACCGCGCTCGGTCAGGACCGCACTCAGCTCAACCAGCAGCTGATCGACACCGCCGCCAATGTGCGCTCCGTCGAGACCAAGATCGACGAAGCCGAAGCCCGGCTGCGAAATCTCAACGGCCGCGAGCAACAGATGCGCGCCTCGCTCGATTCGCGCCGCGCCGACATCGTCGAAGTGCTGGCCGCCTTGCAGCGCGCCGGCAGGCGCACGCCACCGGCGCTGCTGGTGCGGCCCGAAGATGCGCTGCAATCCCTGCGCACCGCGATGCTGCTCGGCGCGGTTGTGCCGGAGTTGCGCGGCCGCGCCGAAGCGATCGCCGGCGAGCTCGGCGAGCTCGTGGCGCTGCGCAAGAACATCGCCAGCGAACGCGACCAGCTCGCCCTGGACCGCGACAGGGTCCGCAACGACCAGAGCCGGCTCACGGCTTTGGTCGATGAGCGGCAGCGTCAGCAGGCGGCGCGGGAAAAGGACCTCGACGCCGAGAATTCGCGCGCGATCATGCTGTCAAAGCAGGTCGGTGATCTCCAGGGCCTGATCACCAAGATGGAGCAGGATCTGCAAAGCGCCGCCAAGGCTGCTGAGAAGGCGGCCGAGGCGGCCAAGCAGGCCGAGGCAAAGGCGGCTGCCAGTGCCAATACCAGCGCCAAGTCTGGTCCGGCCGCTTTCAAGGACCGGTCCCGGACCGCGCCCGCGATTGCCTTCGCGTCGACCAAGGGGCTCCTGCCTCTTCCGGTTAACGGTAACAAGATCAGGGATTTTGGCGGTTCCGATGGGGTCGGCGGGGTCCAGAAGGGCATTTCGCTGGCGACCAAGCCAGGCTCCCAGGTCACAACGCCGTGTGACGGCTGGGTGGTCTATGCCGGCCCCTTCCGCAGCTATGGACAACTCTTGATCCTTAACGCTGGTGGCGGGTATCATGTCCTGATCGCCGGGATGGAGCGCATTTCGGTCAACATCGGACAGTTTGTGCTCACGGGGGAGCCGGTCGCGACCATGGGGTCGACATCTCAAGTCGCCTCCATTCTCGCCACGAACGCGAGTCAACCTGTGCTCTATGTCGAGTTCCGTAAGGACGGCACTCCAGTCGATCCAGGCCCATGGTGGGCCGCAAATGAAGGCGAGAAGGTTCGCGGATGATGCGCAAGACTTCAGTAATCCTCCTCAGCGCAGCCACCGGCGCGGCGCTGACGCTGTTCGTGACCCAGCCGCGCGCGGTGTTCATGGGCTCCAGCGCGCGAGCCGCCACCGCGGACACCTATCGCCAGCTCAATCTGTTCGGCGACGTCTTCGAGCGCGTGCGCTCCGACTATGTCGAGAAGCCCGATGACACCAAGCTGATCGAATCCGCGATCAGCGGCATGCTCACCGGCCTCGATCCGCATTCGAGCTACATGGACGCCAAGAGCTTCCGCGACATGCAGGTGCAGACCCGCGGCGAGTTCGGCGGTCTCGGCATCGAGGTCACGATGGAAGACGGCCTGATCAAGGTGGTCTCGCCGATCGACGACACGCCGGCCTCGCGCGCCGGCATCATGGCCAACGACATCATCACCAATCTCGACGACGAGGCGGTGCAGGGCCTGACCCTGAACCAGGCGGTCGAGAAGATGCGCGGTCCGGTCAACACCAAGATCAAGCTCAAGATCATCCGCAAGGGCCAGGACAATCCGCTCGACGTCACGCTGGTGCGCGACAACATCCGCGTCCGCTCGGTGCGCGCGCGCGTCGAAGCCGACGACATCGCCTATATCCGCATCACCACCTTCAACGAGCAGACCACCGAAGGCCTGAAGCGTGAGGTCACCAATCTCTCGAACCAGATCGGCGACAAGCTGAAGGGCTACATCATCGACCTCCGCAACAATCCGGGCGGCCTGCTGGAGGAAGCGGTCACCGTCTCCGATTCCTTCCTGGAGAAGGGCGAGATCGTCTCGACCCGCGGCCGCAATGCCGAGGAGACCCAGCGCCGCACCGCGCATGCGGGCGACCTGACCAAGGGCAAGCCGGTCATCGTGCTGGTCAATGGCGGCTCGGCCTCGGCGTCGGAAATCGTCGCCGGCGCGCTGCAGGACCACAAGCGCGCGACCATCGTCGGCACGCGCTCGTTCGGCAAGGGCTCGGTGCAGACCATCATTCCGCTCGGAAGCGGCAACGGCGCGCTGCGGCTGACCACGGCGCGCTACTACACGCCGTCGGGCAAGTCGATCCAGGCCAAGGGCATCGTGCCCGACATCGAAGTGCTTCAGGACGTGCCGGACGAGCTGAAGTCCCGCACCGACACCAAGGGCGAAGCGTCGCTGCGCGGCCACCTCAAGAACGACGGCGACGAGAAGACCGGCTCGCAGTCCTACGTCCCGCCGGATGCCAAGGACGACAAGGCGCTCAAGCTCGCCGACGATTTGCTCCACGGTATCAAGAACAGCGCCTCAGCCGCGCCCACGCCGGGCGGCGACAAGGCCGCCGCCGACAAGCCCAAAGCGGCGAACTAGAATCGGCTTAGACGAATCTCTCGCAAAGGGCGGCTGCAGGAAGCCGCCCTTTTTGCTTGGAACTTAGGCCCGTGGCCCCGGAGGAGCGACGCTTCCTAACCTCTCCCGCTTGCGGGAGAGGTCGCGCCGAAGGCGCGGGTGAGGGCTTTCGCCTCTGGGGGAGTCTCTCTGCGGAGACACCCTCTCCCCAACCCTCTCCCGCGAGCGGGAGAGGGGGCGCACCTGCGTTGTGGGTGCAGCCGATTCGATTACGCATCCCCGGCCTATCCCGGCCTGCCGCCGCTTGACCTCGGCGTGGTATCGTCATTGCGAGTGATTCGGGATCGCGCATGACTGAAACGGCCGATGATCTGAGCGCCCCGCTCGGACAGGACAAGCCGCGCCGGAAAGGCCGGCTGCGGCTGCCGTTCACGGCCATGCAGCTGCTCGCCGTCCTGCTTCTCCTGTTCCTGGTCACATTTGCCGGCTTCGCCATCTTCAACAAGGACCCGCTCGGCGGCGAGCCGATGACGCGGATCGCGATCCGCGAGCCCAAGGCAACGGACGAAAAGCCGGTGGCCTCGGGCCACGCCGGCGAAAGCAGGCAGGAGGGCAAGCACGAGACCAAGGAGGCGCCGAAGCAGGCCGCTCCCGGTGAGCAGAAGACCGTCACCATGATCGACGGCTCCACCGGCGCCCGCCACGATGTGGTGATCGGCGCCGGCGAGGCCACCGACAAGGGCGGGGCGGCTTCAGCACCGCCGCCTGTCATGGCCGGGATCGATCCAAAACTGCTGGAGAAGTCGCGCTACGGCATGATCCCGGTGGTCGCAGGCGACATGAAGCCGTTCAACGTCTACGCGGCCGATGCCGACCGCGCCAAGGCTGCCAAGATGCCGGTGGTCGCCATCGTGATCGGCGGCCTCGGCGTCGGTGCCGCCAAGACCACCGATGCGATCATGAAGCTGCCGCCGGCGGTGACGCTGGCCTTCACACCCTACGGATCCGACCCCGGCAAGCTCGCCGAGCGGGCGCGCGCCCAGCATCACGAGATCTTCCTCCAGATCCCGATGGAGCCCTACGACTTCCCCGACAACGATCCCGGACCGCAGACGCTGCTGACCTCGCTCAGCACCGACCAGAACATGGACCGCCTGTACTGGCACCTGAGCCGGATGCAGGGTTATGCCGGCCTCACCAATTTCATGGGCGCCCGCTTCATCGCGACCGAGCCGGCCATGCAGCCGATCATCCGCGAGGCGGCCAAGCGCGGGCTTGGCTTCTTCGACGACGGCTCCTCGCCGCGCAGCATCGCGCCCCAGGCCGCGGCCAACCAGGCGATGCCGTTCGGCAAGGGCGACATCGCGATCGACGTGGTGCCGACCCCGACCGAGATCGACCGCGCCCTGAACAAGCTCGAAGCGACGGCGCGCGAGCGCGGCATCGCCGTCGGCACCGCCTCGGCCCTGCCGGTCTCGATCGAGCGCATCGGTGCCTGGACCAAGACTTTGGGCGACCGGGGTATCCTTTTGGTGCCATTGACAACTGCGATGCTGAAATCAAAATCCAGCTAAATCAACGAATTGGTACGGCACGGGTCCCCCGCGGGGCCGCTTCAGGCCCTACCGACAACAGCATGCGAGGGGTCTGGCGGAATGGCGCGTTACGAGGATCTGCCCTACCGGACCTGCGTCGGTGTGATGCTGATCAACACGAAGGGACTGGTGTTCATCGGCCGCCGCGCCGGCGGCATCGAGCATGTCGACGACGCCCATGTCTGGCAGATGCCGCAGGGCGGCGTCGATCCCGGCGAGGACACCTGGGAAGCCGCCAAGCGCGAACTCTATGAAGAGACCAGCGTGCGCTCGGTCGAGCGGCTCGGCGAGGTTCCGGACTGGCTCATTTACGACATTCCGCGCACGGTCGCCGGACGCGCCTGGAAGGGCCGCTACCGCGGCCAGCGCCAGAAATGGTTCGCAGTGCGGTTCACCGGCAAGGACAGCGAGATCAATGTCGAGAAGCCCGGCGGCGGCGGCCACAAGGCCGAGTTCGTGAGCTGGCGCTGGGAGCCGATGAAGAACCTCCCCGGATTGATCATCCCGTTCAAGCGCCCGGTCTATGAGCGCGTGGTGAAGGAATTTTCCGCGCTGGCGGATCAGTAAATCAAATTGTCTCGCCGGGTTCGGTGCTAAAGGCACCGCCGGAGTGACAACGAGAGATCCACGCGTGACCGATGAAAAACCCTACCGCCCCAACGTGGGAATCGCCCTGTTCAATGCCGACGGCCGTGTGCTGATCGGCCACCGCTTCAAGGGCGACGGGCCCGAGATCATCCTGCCGGGCCTCGACTGGCAGATGCCGCAGGGCGGCGTCGACGACGGCGAGAATCTGCGCGATGCGGCGATGCGCGAGCTCTGGGAGGAGACCAACGTGGTCAGCGCCGACTATCTCGGCGAGACCGACTGGTTCACCTATGAATTCCCGCCTTACGACGGACCGCAGACGCACCGGCTGGCGAAATTCCGCGGCCAGCGTCAAAAGTGGTTCGCGCTGCGCTTCACCGGCAAGGACGACGAGATCGATCCGCTGACGCCGCGCAACGGCCAGCCGGCGGAGTTCGACGCCTGGCGCTGGGAGCGCCTCGACCGTGTCGCCAGCCTCGTGGTGCCGTTCCGCCGCGACGTTTATCGCGCCGTGGCAGAGCAGTTTGCGACGTTCGGAAACTAAAACTGCGAAATCAACCCCATGCACAGTAGCGATGTGCTTGATATGTGGAGAGAATAATCTGCGGCGGGGTGCGATTGGCGGAGCCCATGAACGCCAACCTCTCCCGCTTGCGGGAGAGGTTGGATCGCGAAGGCGATCCGGGTGAGGGCTTTCTCCTCTTAGGGATTGTCTCTTTGCGGATGCACCCTCTCCCCAGCCCTCCCCCGCAAGCGTAGGGCTATCGCATTTGGATTTCACGAGGACTATCTGCGGGCTTGCTCGGCCTCTCCCGCTTTCGGGAGAGGCCGACGCGCTCGCAGAGCGCGGCGGGTGAGGGCTCTCGCCACACAGGGACATCCTCCTCAATCCTCAACAATCCCGGCGCGGAGACACCCCCACCCCAGCCCTCCCCGCAAGCGGGAGAGGGAGCCCAGTGCCGATGCCGCCGCATCGTGCGCACCATATGCGATAGCCCTACCCGCAAGCCGGGGAGCGGGCGCATCTCGCTCGCGGGTAGCAATCGGGCCTAAGCGCCACAGGCCTTAATTGATCGGCCCCACCGTGAACGGGCCGATCGCGATGACGTGGCAATCGCTGTCGCGCTTGGCGCAATCGGCGAGCGCGGAATTGACGGCGGTCTGCTCGTCGGCGGCCTTGAGGCCGAGACCCGGGCGGCCGGCGGTGCCGACCGCGACCGCGTTCCAGCCCATGGTGTCCGTGAGCTTGCGCATGACCTCGCCGCGCGCATCCGCCACGATCGAGGCATTGGAGGCGGCGTTGAAGAAGCCGGTGATCCTGAACAGGGTCGGGATCGGCACGACGAAATTGTCGTCGATCGCGACGACCAGGCAGGCAACGCCAGCGATGGCGCCGCACGATTCCAGGGAACGCCGCGCCGCGTCGTCGGCCGATGCGGCGCCCAGCACCATGAAATATTGTCCGCCCGGCCCGAGCGCGACCGAGCGGGATTTCGCGGCCGGTACGAACATGTTCTCGAGCCGGACTTTCTGGGGATCGCGCACCATCGGAAAGTCTTTCGACGCGAACGGCCGCTCGGTCATGGCGTCGTGCCGCACGAAGGGCTGTGATGGCATCGGCGGCTTGCCATGCGCATAAACGATGGTGTTGCCGACCGCATAGAGCTCGCAGCGCCGCGGCGATTGCGCGGCGTCGGCGCGCTTCTGGCACTGCTCGACCGCCATGTTGCGCGCGGCCTCTTCGTTCGGCTGGTTCAACGCCGAGCCGGTGAAGCCGCCGACATTGAGCGCGAAGGCCTTGTAGTCGGCGGCGGCGGAATAGTCGCCAGCAAGGTAATTGCGAACACGCTCGTTGATGAAGGGCACGCTCTCGGCAGGAAATTTGCCTGATATCGGCGAAGCCGAAGGTGACGGTGCCGGCATCGGCGCCATCGCGGCGCCGGCATTCGGCGGTGTCATCGGTGTCTTCGCCATTTGCGTCGGCATCGGGCTCGTCGCCGTCGCATTTGCAGTCGGAGCTGCACCGGGCGTCGCGGCAGGCGCTGCGATGCTCGCCGTCTGCTTGAGCTTGGTGTTGTAGAGAAAGCCGCTGACGCCGATGGCGACGATCGAGACGACGGCGACCACCAGCGGCCACATCCACACGGGCGCGGCGGCCAGCTTGGAGGCCGGCTTCTTCAGCTGCGGTTTCGCGTAGGTCCCGTCCTCGCGCCGCATCGCCACCATGTAGGCGTGCACCGGCGTCGGGATGTTCTTAACCTCCTGGGCACCGATATCGGCGAACTGGACCGACAGCTTGTTGGCGACCTGCTCGTGCACGGCGCGGGAGACGCAGATGCCGCCGACCTCGGCGAGGCCTTCCAGCCGCGCCGCGATGTTGACGCCGTCCCCCAAGAGATCGCCGTCGCGCTCGACCACGTCGCCGATGGTGATGCCGATGCGGAACGACATCTGCCGGCTCGGCGGATAGGCCAAGTTGCGGGTCCGCAAGCTCTCCTGGATGTCGATGGCGCAGCGCACCGCGTCGACCGCGCTCGGGAATTCCGCCAGCACGGCATCGCCCGCCGTGTTGAAGATGCGCCCGCCCGACTTGGCGATGAAATCGTCGACGACCTCGCGATAGGAGGCGAGACGCCGCAGCGTCTCCTCCTCGTCTTCCGCGACCAGTCTCGAGTAACCGGCAATATCGGCTGCGAAAATCGCTGCGATCTTGCGTTTCATCTGCCCAGCCCCGGAACAAATTCGCGGGCGCAGAATGCCGTTATCGGCGACGCGGTGCAACAAAGTTCAGCGCCCGCCACGGGTGTGACGAGCGCTGAGTTGATTCGGGAATTTTGAGCTTGAGCCCCGGAGCGGTGCCCCGGGGCTTAGTGCATAGCCGTGGTGCCGATCACGTTCTGGATGGTCTTGTAATGGTCGAGCCGCTCGATGGCGTGATCAAGCTCAGAGCCTTCCTTCTCGGCAAGCTTTGCTTCCATTTCGGCAATCGTCTCGGCGAACTGCGCGCGATCGATCTCCTGGATCGAGGTGGCAACGTCGGCGAGCACCGTGAGGCGGTTCTCCGAAACTTCGGCGAGGCCGCCGAGCACGATCATCTTTTGATGCGTGCCGCCCGTGGTGATGGTGAGAATGCCGGGACGAACCGCAGCCACCACCGGCGCGTGTCCGGCGAGCACGCCGAAATCACCCTCGGCGCCGGGAATATCGACCTGATCGACCTCGCCGGAGAAGGCGAGCTTTTCGGGAGAGACGAGATCGAAGTGGAAGGTGGCCATGAAGAACCTGCGAATGGTGAGTAGCGAATAGCGGGTAGCGAACTGGGAGCAGCGGACTATTCGCTACTCCCCATTCGCCATTCGCTTCTTAAGCCGCTTCAGCGGCCAGCTTCTTGCCCTTCTCGACGGCTTCTTCGATGGTGCCGACCATGTAGAAGGCAGCTTCCGGCAGGTGGTCATATTTGCCTTCGCAGAGGCCGCGGAAGCCCTTGATGGTGTCCGCGAGCTCGACGAACTTGCCCGGCGATCCGGTGAAGACTTCGGCGACGTGGAACGGCTGCGACAGGAAGCGCTCGATCTTGCGGGCGCGCGCCACCGTCAGCTTGTCCTCTTCCGACAGCTCGTCCATGCCGAGAATGGCGATGATGTCCTGCAGCGACTTGTAGCGCTGCAGCACCTGCTGGACCATACGGGCGGTCTGGTAGTGCTCTTCGCCGACGACGAGCGGCGAGAGCATGCGCGAGGTCGAGTCGAGCGGATCCACCGCGGGGTAGATGCCCTTTTCCGAGATCGCGCGCGACAGCACGGTGGTGGCGTCCAAGTGCGCGAACGAGGTCGCGGGCGCCGGGTCGGTCAAGTCGTCGGCCGGCACGTAGATGGCCTGCACCGAGGTGATCGAGCCCTTCTGCGTGGTGGTGATGCGCTCCTGCAGCGCGCCCATGTCGGTGGCGAGCGTCGGCTGATAACCCACCGCCGAAGGAATACGACCGAGCAGCGCCGACACTTCCGAGCCGGCCTGGGTGAAGCGGAAGATGTTGTCGACGAAGAACAGCACGTCCTGGCCCTGGTCACGGAAGTGCTCGGCGACGGTCAGACCGGTGAGGCCGACGCGGGCGCGGGCGCCCGGCGGCTCGTTCATCTGGCCGAACACCAGCGCGCATTTCGACTTCACGCTCGGATCCGGATTGTGCGGATCGGCGTTGACCTTGGACTCGATGAACTCGTGATAGAGGTCGTTGCCCTCGCGGGTACGCTCGCCGACGCCGGCGAACACCGAGTAACCACCATGCGCCTTGGCGACGTTGTTGATCAGTTCCTGAATCAGCACGGTCTTGCCGACGCCGGCGCCGCCGAACAGGCCGATCTTGCCGCCCTTGGCGTAGGGCGCGAGCAGGTCGACGACCTTGATGCCGGTGACGAGAATTTCAGCTTCCGTCGACTGGTCGGTATAGGTCGGCGCTTCCTGGTGGATGGCGCGAGTGCCCTCCGACTTGATCGGGCCAGCCTCGTCGATCGGCTCGCCGATGACGTTCATGATGCGGCCCAGCGTACCGGCACCCACGGGCACCGAGATCGGCTGACCGGTGTCGGTCACTTCCTGGCCGCGCACCAGACCTTCGGTGGCGTCCATCGCGATCGTGCGGACGGTCGATTCGCCGAGGTGCTGCGCGACTTCGAGCACCAGGCGGTTGTTGCCGTTCTTGGTCTCCAGCGAGTTGAGAATGGCCGGCAGGTGGCCTTCGAACTGCACGTCGACGACGGCGCCCATGACCTGGGTGACGCGACCGATCTGGGTGGCTGCTGTAGCCATTTACTGTCTCCTTCGATCCGAATTTCGTGTCCGGTCAGACTGCTTCTGCGCCGGAGATGATTTCGATGAGTTCCTTGGTGATCTGAGCCTGACGCGTGCGGTTGTAGACCAGCGTCTGCTTGCGGATCATTTCGCCAGCGTTGCGGGTGGCGTTGTCCATCGCCGACATCTGCGCACCGTAGAACGAAGCGTTGTTCTCGAGCAGGGCACGGAAGATCTGCACCGCGAGATTGCGCGGCAACAGGCGGGCGAGGATCTCGTCCTCCTCCGGCTCGTATTCGTAAGCCGTCGTGGTGGCGGCAGCGCTTTCCTCGACCACCAGCGGGATGATCTGTTGGGCGGTCGGGACCTGTGCGATCACCGACTTGAAACGCGAATAGAACAGCGTGCAGACGTCGAACTCACCGGCGTCGAAACGGGCCAGCACCTTCTTGGCGATGTCCTCGGCATTGACGAAGCCGAGCTGGCGAACGCTGCGCAGGTCGAGATGCTCGACGATCTGCTTTTCGAACAGGCGGCGGAGCTGCTCGTAGCCCTTGCGGCCGACGCAGAAGATTTTGACTTCCTTGCCCTGCGCGATCAGCGACTGCGCGTGCTCGCGCGCGAGACGCACGATCGAGGAGTTGAAGGCGCCCGACAGGCCTCGTTCGCCGGTGCAGACCAGCAGAAGATGAACCTGGTCCCTGCCGGTGCCGGCAAGCAGCTTGGGCGCGCCGGGCGAACCGGCGGCGGCGCCGGCGATGTTACCGATCACCGCGCTCATCTTGTCGGCATAGGGACGCGCCGCTTCCGCGGCGGTCTGTGCGCGGCGCAGCTTGGAGGCCGCGACCATCTGCATGGCCTTGGTGATCTTTTGCGTCGCCTTGGTGGAGGCGATGCGCACCCGCATGTCTTTAAGTGACGCCATTCTTCGTTCACCCCGGCGGTTCGATCGCTTGGATCAAGCCGCTAGCCTATCCCAGTCGTCATGCCCGGGCTTGTCCCGGGCATCCACGTCTTCTCGCTCCACGCCGTGACGCGTGGATGGCCGGGACATCAGATGCGAAGACGCGCTTCGCGCTTTAGCCCGGCCACAACGGCCTTATGCGAAGGACTTCGCGAAGCCTTCGACCACCGACTTCAGCTTGCCGGCGGTGTCGTCGCTGAGGTCGCGGGTGTCGCGGATCGAGTTGAGGATCTCGACGTTCTTGCCGCGCAGCAGCGACAACAGACCGTCCTCGAACGCCTTGATCTTGTTGAGCGGGAGCGGATCGAGGTAGCCGTTGGTGCCGGCCCAGATCACACAAACCTGCTCTTCCATCTTCAGCGGCGCGAACTGAGGCTGCTTGAGCAGCTCGGTGAGACGCGAACCGCGGTTGAGCAGGCGCTGGGTCGAGGCGTCCAAGTCGGAGCCGAACTGCGCGAATGCCGCCATTTCGCGGTACTGCGCCAGCTCGCCCTTGATCTTGCCGGCGACCTTCTTGGTGGCCTTGGTCTGCGCCGAGGAGCCGACGCGCGACACCGACAGACCGACGTTCACCGCGGGACGGATGCCCTGGAAGAACAGGTCGGTTTCCAGGAAGATCTGGCCGTCGGTGATCGAGATGACGTTGGTCGGGATGTAGGCCGACACGTCGTTGGCCTGGGTTTCGATGACCGGCAGCGCGGTCAGCGAGCCCGAGCCCTGGTCCTTGTTCAGCTTCGCCGCGCGCTCGAGCAGGCGGGAGTGCAGGTAGAACACGTCGCCCGGATAGGCTTCGCGGCCCGGCGGGCGGCGCAGCAGCAGCGACATCTGGCGGTAGGCGACGGCCTGCTTGGACAGATCGTCATAGATGATGACCGCGTGCATGCCGTTGTCGCGGAAGTACTCGCCCATGGTGCAGCCGGTGAACGGCGCGATGTACTGCATCGGCGCCGGATCCGAGGCGGTGGCGGCGACGACGATCGAATATTCGAGCGCGCCCTGCTCTTCCAGCACCTTCACGAACTGCGCGACGGTCGAACGCTTCTGGCCGACCGCGACGTAGACGCAGTACAGCTTGATGTTCTCGTCGGGCTGTGCGTTGAGGGGCTTCTGGTTCAGGATGGTATCGAGCGCGATCGCGGTCTTGCCGGTCTGACGGTCGCCGATGATCAGCTCGCGCTGGCCGCGGCCGATCGGGATCAGAGCGTCGATCGCCTTGAGGCCGGTCGCCATC
This sequence comes from Bradyrhizobium sp. DN3, assembly GCF_041357655.1. Classification (NCBI taxonomy): domain Bacteria; kingdom Pseudomonadati; phylum Pseudomonadota; class Alphaproteobacteria; order Hyphomicrobiales; family Nitrobacteraceae; genus Bradyrhizobium; species Bradyrhizobium sp. DN3. Next base: position 22,863 of record NZ_JAULLN010000036.1, read on the forward strand.
GGCTCGTTCACCGACTTGCGCGGAATGATGCCGGGCGCCTTGACGTCGACGCGCATGCGCTTGTCAGCCTGAATCGGCCCCTTGCCGTCGATGGGATTGCCGAGCGCGTCGACGACGCGGCCGAGCAGACCCTTGCCGACCGGCGCGTCCACGATGGCGCGGGTGCGCTTGACGGTCTGGCCTTCCTTGATCTCGCGGTCGGCACCGAAAATAACGACACCGACGTTGTCGGTTTCGAGGTTCAGCGCCATGCCGCGGGTGCCGTTCTCGAACTCGACCATTTCACCGGCCTGGACGTTGTCCAGACCATAGACGCGGGCGATACCGTCGCCGACGGACAGCACCTGTCCGACTTCGGAGACTTCAGCTTCCTGGCCGAAATTCTTGATCTGGTCCTTGAGGATCGCGGAAATTTCCGCGGCGCGGATGTCCATCAGCCTGCCTCTTTCATCGCGTGCTTGATCGAATTGAGTTTGGTGCGAAGCGAACCATCCACCATGCGGCTGCCCAGCTTGACGACGAGGCCACCGATGATCGAGGGATCGACTTTCACGTTCAGCGCGACGTCCTTGCCGGTCACCGACTTCAGGGCAACCTTGAGGGCATCGAGATTCTTGTCCGAGAGCGCTTCCGCCACGGTGACGTCGGCCGTCGTCTCGCCCTTGAACTTGGCGACGAGGGCGCCGTAGGCGCGGATGACGTCCGACACCGCGAACAGGCGGCGGTTGGCGGTCAGCACTTTCAGGAAATTGGCGGAGATGCCGGCGATGCCGGCCTTGGCCAGCACGGCCGACAGGGCCCTGGACTGGGCATCGGCCGCGAACACCGGGCTGCGGACGACGCGCTTCAGATCGGCGCTTTCGTTGAGCAAGGCATCGAATTTGTCGAGATCGGCTTTGACCTCGTCGACCACTTTCTGGTCGCGGGCCAGTTCGAACAAGGCCGTTGCATAACGGCCGGACACACCTGAAACGGACGTATCTTCTGCAGCCACAGACGCGCTCTTTTTGCTGTCAAACTCGCAAGGGAAAAACCGTCGCCACGAAGCGGCGCCTAGCGATCCAAGCCCTTGGAATTCAAGCGGGACTTCGATTTTCGACCAGCACGGGAGGTGCCGGGCTCGTTAAAATCGCGGCTTTGCTAACATAGCAGGCGCGCAGGTGCAACATGACGCCAAATTAAAGGCATGGGGTTCTGTCGCCAGTTCGTCGCACGCCGCCAATGACGTTGATGACCTGCCGCGCCACGGAATTGCCGCGAGCCTTGCAGCCGGCCGGCGCCCATTGGTTCCTGCTCCCAGCGCATAGCCGCCATGAACACGGATCGCAGAGGCGTGAATCCCGCCACGCCGGTTCCACTCAAGGAATACTTACCCAATTCTAAACGCCGGCGGCGATGACTTCACTCTACAGTATTCGCAAGTAATGGACTGGTTAATGAATTGTTAAAGCAAAAGATTACGGAACATCGCCTGAATATCAGAGGCAGGTAACAAGATATTTCATGACGAAACAGAACAGATTTACTGCCCAATTCACGCCGCATTGCGAAAGGAAACGCGATCCCGCTCACAAACTGATGGGGGCTCCACTAGCCACATATGTGGCAATACTAGCTTAGGGACCACTATATGCTGTCTTTGAAGACGCTGGGCTTTGTGACCCGGCCGCGCACGGCGATTGCTTTCGTTGCCGCAACTCTCGTCATCGGTGGAACTGCCACCGAAGCTTCCGCCAAATCCAGGCATCACCGGCATCACCATCACCGCCACCACGTCCAGAACGATACCAACGCGAGCTCCGATTGGCGCAACGCCAACGCCGCGATGACGCCGTCGTCGGGCACGGGCCGCAGCTTCTCCGGCATGGCCTCCTATTACGGCAACGAGTCCGGCAGCCGGACCGCCTCGGGCCAGCGCTTCAACCAGAACGCCTTGACCGCGGCGCACCGCTCGCTGCCGTTCGGCACCAAGCTGCGCGTCACCCATGGCGGCCAGAGCGTCATCGTCACCATCAATGACCGCGGCCCGTTCATTCGCGGCCGTGTGCTCGACCTCTCCACCGGCGCTGCCCGCGCCATCGGCCTCACCGGCGCCGGCGTCGGCCGCGTCACCGCGGAAGTCGTCTCCTAAGGCGCTCCAAGCGCCTCGCACGCGCAGTTTTCATCAGTTTGATGCGCGCCTGAAACAAGCCCGTGGTCTTGGGGGACCGCGGGCTTTTTTTGTTGGCCTCCGCCGTCATTGCGAGGAGCCCTTGCGACGAAGCAATCCAGAGCGCCTCTGCGGAGACAGTCTGGATTGCTTCGCTGAGCCTGTCATCGGGCCGCGCTTCGCGCGGACCCGTTGGCTCGCAATGACGTGGAAAGAGCGAGCACGCCCTTACAAAAAGCTCTGCGGATCGACGTCGACCTCGAGCTTCAGATTGCCCTTCGGCTTCGGGCACACGGCGAGCCAGTTGCGCAAATAGTCCGACAGATCGAAGCCGCGCGCCGATTTCACCAGGATGCGGAAGCGGTAGCGGCCCTTGATGACCGCGAGCGGCGCTTCCGCAGGCCCCAGCACCACCACGCGCTCGTCGCGCGGCGCCAGCGCCACCAAACGGCGGCCGAAACCTTCCGCGCTCGGGCGGTCGCCCGCGGAGATGATCAGGCTCGCCAGCCGCCCGAACGGCGGATAGAGCGTGCGTTCGCGCAGGTCGATCTCGCTGTCGTAAAAGGCCTCGCGGTCGCAGGCGATCAGCGCCTTCATCACGGGATGATCGGGCTGGTGGGTCTGGAGATAGCCGACGCCGCGGCCCTGCTCGCGCCCGGCGCGGCCGATCACCTGGTTGAGCAATTGCCAGGTGCGTTCCGCCGCGCGCGGGTCGCCGTTGGAGAGGCCGAGATCCGCATCGACCACGCCGACCAGATTGAGCCGCGGGAAGTTGTGGCCTTTTGCCACCAGCTGCGTGCCGATGATGATGTCGACGCGACCCTCCGCGATTTCGGCGAGCTCACTGCGCATCGTCTCGATCGAGGTGATGAGGTCGCTCGACAGCACCATAGTGCGCGCGTCCGGGAACAGCGCGGCCGCCTCCTCCTGCAAGCGCTCGACGCCGGGCCCGACCGCGACCAGCGATTCTTCCGCCGAGCAGTTCGGACAGATGTGCGGACGCGGCATCGAGAAGCCGCAGTGATGGCAGACCAGGCGCTGACGAAAGCGATGATCGACCAGCCAGGCGTCGCAGATGGTGCAGGCGAAGCGATGGCCGCAGGCACGGCACAGCGTCAGCGGCGCATAGCCGCGGCGATTGAGGAACAAGAGCGCCTGCTCGCGCCGCTCGATCGCGGTCTTGATCTCGCCGGCAAGCCGGGGCGAGATGAAGCGGCCGCGAGCGGGCGGCTCGCGCCGCAGATCGATCGCCTCGATATGCGGCATGTGCTGGCCGCCGAAGCGCGAGGGCAGCGCGATGCGCTGATAGCGGTTCTTGCGCGCATTGACCTCGGACTCGACCGACGGCGTCGCGGAGGCCAGCACGACCGGAATTTTGGCGATATGCGCGCGCACCACGGCCATGTCGCGGGCGTGGTAATGTACGCCGTCGTCCTGCTTGTAGGCCTGATCGTGTTCTTCATCGACGACGATGAGGCCGAGATTGGCGTAAGGTAGAAACAGCGCCGAGCGCGCACCGACCACGACCGGCGCACTGCCTGCGGAGATCGCCGCCCAGTTGCGTGCGCGGGTGCGCGGCGTCAGCTCTGAATGCCATTCGATCGGCCGCACGCCAAAACGCCGCGCGAAGCGGTCGAGGAACTGGCCGGTGAGCGCGATCTCCGGCATCAGGATCAGCGACTGTTTGCCACGACGAATGGCTTCCGCGACCGCCTCGAAATAGACCTCGGTCTTGCCCGAGCCGGTGACGCCGTCGAGCAGCGCGACGTGGAAGGTGCCGTTGGCGGCGAGCGCGCGCATCGTGTCGACCGCGGCGCGCTGGAGCGGTGTGAAATCCGGCCGGCCAAAATCCGGATCGGGTGCGGGCGGCGGCGGCGGCGGCGGCATCGGTTCGACCGTGAGCGTGCCTTCGTCGACGAGGCCGTCGATCACGCCGGCCGAGACGCCCGCCTCCTTGGCGGCTTCGGACTTGCCGTGCAGCAGCCGGTCCGACAGCACCGCGATCAGGCGCTGCCGCGCCGGCGTCAGTCGCTTCGGGGGATCACCGACCAGGCGCACGCCGGCGCGCGCCCGCTCCGGGCCGAGATTCTCGCCCATCCGCAGGCACATGCGCAGCACCATGCCGCGCGGGCTCAGCGTGTAATTGGCGACCCAATCGACGACCGAGCGCAGCTCCGGCTTCAACGGCGGGATGTCGAGCTTCTCGCTGACGTCCTTGAGACGGTTGTGCAGGCGCGGATCGGGATTGGCGTTTTCGGCCCAGACCACCGCCAGCACCTCGCGCGGGCCGAGCGGCACGCCGACGAGATCGCCGGCCTTCAGCTCCATGCCGCGCGGCACCTTGTAGGAATAGGTCTGGTCGAGCGCGACCGGCACCAGCACGTCGACCATGCGGGTCGCGTTGGCGGTGGCGGTCGTGCTGCGCGGTGTGTGATCCATGGATTGAGAATCGGAACCTGGGGCCTCGAGGCTAGCGCCACGGGGCGGCCTTAGCGAACGATAAACGAGTGTGATGCGATATACTGTGCGGAATCACCACGTCCAGAGCGCATGAGCAAAGCGGCCGCCCCACCCATCGAGCTCGCCAGCGCCGATCCCTCGATCGCGCAGGAGATGGCGCGCTGGCTGTCGCATCTCGGCGCCGAGCGACGGCTGTCGCCGAAGACGCTGGAGGCCTATGGCCGCGACTTGCGGCAATGCCTGGATTTTCTCTGCGCCCATTGGGGCGAGCGGGTGACGCTGGCGCGCTTCGCTGCGCTGGAGGCCACTGACGTGCGCGCCTTCATGGCGATGCGCCGGGCCGATGACATTGCCGGCCGCTCGCTGATGCGCGCGCTGGCGGGCCTGCGCTCGTTCGGACGTTTTTTGGAGCGCGAAGGCAAAGGCAAGGTCGGCGCGTTGTCCGCGATCCGCGCGCCAAAAGTCGCAAAAAGCCTGCCAAAGCCGCTGCCGATGGCGTCGGCCAAACGGCTTGCCGATGCCGACGAGCGCGCCGGCGAGGAACGCGAGACATGGATTCTGGCACGCGATGCTGCGGTGATGGCGCTGCTGTATGGCTCGGGCCTGCGCATCTCCGAAGCGCTCGGCCTGAAGCGCCGCGAGGTGCCGCGGCCAGGTGAAGGCGACGTGCTCGTCGTCACGGGCAAAGGCAACAAGACCCGCATGGTGCCGGTGCTGCAGAACGTGCTCGCGCTGGTGCAAGAGTACGTTGCGATGTGCCCGTATCCCCTGCCCGCCGAGGGGCCGATCTTCGTCGGCGCGCGCGGAGGGCCCTTGAGCCCGCGCATCATTCAGCTCGCGATGGAGCGGCTGCGCGGCGCGCTCGGCCTGCCCGACAGCGCCACCCCGCATGCGCTCCGCCATTCCTTCGCCACGCATCTGCTCTCGCGCGGCGGCGACTTACGCGCCATCCAGGAACTGCTCGGCCATTCCTCGCTCTCGACCACGCAGGTCTATACCGGCATCGATTCCGAGCGGCTGCTCGAAGTCTATGCGAGCGCGCATCCACGACGGTGACACACTGATGTCATAACGCGCGTGCCTCTTGCGCGGCGCACGCGGTTCGGTCAATCGTTGCGGAACCGAGCAGGAGGACATATGAGCGCACATGAAAGCATGGAGCATGCCGAGCACGCCGAACACGCGTCCGGCTCGAACAAGAAGATCGCGCTCCTGATCGCGGTTCTGGCGCTGTTCCTGGCGATCTCGGAGACGCTCGGCAAGGGCGCCCAGACCGAATCGATCAGCAAGAACGTCGAGGCCGCCAATCTCTGGGCGTTCTTTCAGGCCAAGAGCATCCGCCGCACCGTGGTGGCGACCGCGGCCGAGCAGGGCAAGCTGACGCTGGGTGGCACGACCGACGACGCCATGAAGGCGACGGTGCAGAAACAGGTCGACGACTGGACCAAGACCGCGCAGCGCTACCGCTCCGAGCCCGAGACCGGCGAAGGCACCGAGCAGCTCGCCGAGAAGGCCAAGCATGCCGAGCACGAACGCGACGAGGCGACCGCGAAGTACCATCACTTCGAGCTGGCCTCGGCCGCGTTCCAGATCGGCATCGTGCTGGCGTCAGCCACCATCATCACCGGCATGTTCGCGCTCGCTTATGTCAGCGGCGTGCTGACGCTCGCAGGCCTGATCATGACTGCGCTCGGCCTGTGGTGGCCGCATCTCTTGCATTTGCATTGAGGGGCTGAGGCTGCGCTTGTAGCCCGCATGGAGCGCAGCGGAATGCGGGGCGACCGTCCCGGATTACGCTTGCGCTCCATCCGGGCTACGCGACGCCATCGTGGTGAGAGTCACCGCGCCTCGTGCACGCTCTTCCTGAAACGCTGGATCAGGCGGAGCGTCCGTGACGACCACCCCTCCCCGTTGCCGGTGATCAGCTCGCGGATGCGCCGCTTGATCGGATCGACCAGCTCGGCGGCCTTGGCGCGCACTTTCAGCACGAGCTCATAGATCCGCTCGAACCAGTGCATCTCCAGAAGCTTGTCGCGCGTCACGTCGAATACGAAGGCGGTGACGCCGACGCCGAGCATCTTCGCGAACACGATCGTGAACACCGCGCTGGTCCAGTATTCGTGCGCGAGCAGCCACAGGCCGACCAGCTTGAGCGGAAACAGCGGGATGATGGGGACCGCGAACACGATCAGCGTCATGGCCGGCGACAGCGCATCGACGCGCTCCGTCAGCCATTGCTTGAAGCGCGCGAGCGGGATGGCTGCGACGGCTTTTGCAACGATCGGCTCGAGATGGTCCCACAGCCAGGCTTCGATCAGGAAGACGATCGCAAGCAGGACCCAGACCGGTTGAAGAAGGCGGCGCAGCATGTGTTGTCCCGCCCGATTCGGCTCGGGCCGTGGCTACATATGGATGGCCCGCTTGCCGACTGCAAGCGCGGCTTCCTTGACCGCTTCCGAGCGGGTCGGATGCGCGTGGCAGGTGCGGGCGAGATCCTCCGCACTGCCGCCAAATTCCATGAGAACGCAGGCTTCATGGATCATTTCGCCGGCTTCGCGGCCAATAATGTGCACGCCGAGCACGCGATCGGTCTTCGCATCTGCGAGAATCTTCACAAAACCGTCGGTGGTCTGATTGACCTTGGAACGGCCGTTGGCGGTAAAGGGAAACTTCCCGACGGTATAGGCGACGCCGGCTTGCTTGAGTTCCTCCTCGGTCTTGCCGACGGAGGACACTTCCGGCGTGGTATACACGACGCCGGGAATGACATCGTAGTTCACGTGGCCGGCTTGCCCGGCGATGATCTCGGCGACCGCCACGCCCTCATCCTCGGCCTTGTGCGCGAGCATGGGTCCTGCGACGACGTCGCCGATGGCGTAGACGCCCTTCAGGCTGGTAGCGAAATGCGGATCGATCTGGACGCGGCCGCGCGCGTCGAGCGCGACGCCGGCCTCCTTCAGACCGAGCCCATCGGTGTAGGGCGTGCGGCCGATGCAGACCAGAACGACGTCGGCTTCAATGGTCTCGGCGGCACCGCCGGCAGCCGGTTCGATTTTCGCGAGCAATGCCTTGCTGTTGGCTTCGACGCCGGTGACCTTCGAACCCAGCTTGAATGCAAATCCCTGCTTTTCGAGCATCCGCTGGAATTGCCGTGCGACCTCGCCGTCCATGCCGGGCAGAATGCGATCGAGGAATTCGACCACCATGACCTCGGATCCGAGCCGGCGCCACACAGAGCCCAGTTCGAGCCCGATCACGCCGGCACCAATGACCAGCAATCTGCCGGGCACCTTCTCCAGCGACAGCGCGCCGGTCGAGGAGACGATGCGCTTCTCGTCGATCTCGATACCCTTAAGACGCGCGATGTCCGAGCCGGTTGCGATCACGATGTTCTTGGTCTCGACCATCTGTGCCTTGCCGTCGGCGGAGACTCCGACCTTGCCGGTGCCCAAGATCTTGCCGGTGCCCTTGAGCACGTCGATCTTGTTCTTCTTCATCAGGAACTCGACGCCCTTGACGTTGCCGTCGATGCCCTGCTGCTTGAAATTCATCATCGAGGGCAAATCGAGCTTCGGCGCGGAAACGCTGACGCCCATCTTGGCGAACGAATGGCCGGCTTCCTCGAACATTTCGGACGCATGCAGCAGCGCCTTCGACGGCATGCAGCCGACATTGAGGCAGGTGCCGCCGAGCGTGGCGTTCTTTTCGACAACGGCGACTTTCATGCCGAGCTGGGCTGCGCGCACCGCGCAGACATATCCGCCCGGTCCGGTGCCGATGACGACGAGATCGTAGGTAGCCATGAGAGGAAGTCCCGTAGGTTTAGCGTGAGGATGTGTCAGCGTCCGCGCGGCGCGTCAGCGTCCGCCGGACACATCGAGAATGGCTGAGGTGACGTAGGAGGCCTCGTCCGAGATCAGCCAGACGATGGCGTTGGCGATTTCGTCGGCGGTGCCGACGCGCTTCATCGGCACCAGATGGGCCAGACGGTGGGCGCGGTCGGGCTCACCGCCGGCGGCGTGGATGTCGGTATCGATCAGGCCCGGGCGGATGCCTGCGACGCGGATGCCTTCGCCCGCAACCTCATAGCCGAGCCCAATGGTGAAGGAATCGATCGCGCCCTTGGAGGCCGCATAATCGACATAGGTATTGGGTGAGCCGAGCTTGGCCGCGACCGACGACAGGTTGACGATGACGCCGCCTTTGCCGCCATGCTTGGTCGACATCCGCTTCACCGCCTCGCGCGCGCAGAGGATGGAGCCGGTGACGTTCACCGCCATCACGCGCTGGATGCGCTCGGCGGACATCTCGTCGACGCGCACGCCGCTCTTGCCGACGATGCCGCCATTGTTGACGAGCGCGCCAAGCGTGCCGAACTTGTCGGCTTGCTTGAACAGTTCGAGGATGTCGCTTTCCTCCGCGACATCGCATTTCACCGCGATGGCCTTGCCGTTCCTAGCTTCGATCGCGGCCACGACTTCGTCCGCAGCCTGCTTGTTGCTGGCGTAGCCGACCACGACGCGGAAGCCGCGCGCGGCCGCCGCAAGCGCGGTCGCCCGTCCGATGCCGCGGCTGCCGCCGGTGATGACAACGACTTTATCCGTCATGCGCGCCTCCATGGTTCGACATGCGCCGTCGCGTTTAGTTGCGACGGCGCTCGCAAAGCATCAGGGATCAGAGATCGAGCACCAGGCGTGCCGGATCTTCCAGGCTCTCCTTGACGCGGACCAGGAAGGTGACGGCTTCCTTGCCGTCGATCACGCGGTGATCGTAGGACAGCGCCAGGTACATCATCGGGCGGACCTCGATCTTGCCGCCGACGACCATCGGCCGCTCCTGGATCTTGTGCATGCCCAAAATGCCGGACTGCGGCGCGTTCAGGATCGGGGTCGACATCAGCGAGCCGTAGATGCCGCCGTTGGTGATGGTGAAGGTGCCGCCCTGCATCTCGTCGATCTTGAGCTGGCCGTCGCGGGCGCGGCGACCGAAATCAGCGATGCTCTTCTCGATGTCGGAAATCGACTTGTGGTCGCAGTCGCGCACCACGGGGACGACAAGGCCCTTGTCGGTACCGACGGCAACGCCGACGTGGTAATAGTTCTTGTAGATCAGATCGCCGCCGTCGATCTCGGCGTTGACGGCCGGGATGTCCTTCAGCGCCTGCACGACGGCCTTGGTGAAGAAGCCCATGAAGCCGAGCTTGGCGCCATGCTTCTTCTCGAACGCATCCTTGTAGTGGGCACGCAGCGCCATGACGTTGGTCATGTCGACCTCGTTGAAGGTCGTGAGCATGGCGGCGGTGTTCTGCACGTCCTTGAGCCGGCGCGCGATGGTCTGGCGCAGGCGGGTCATCTTGACGCGCTCTTCGCGGGCGGCGTCATCGGCCGGCGACGGCGCGCGGACCTGAACGGCGGCGGCGGGCTGGTTGACCGGGGTCGGCGCGGAGGCCGCACGCTCGATCGCGGCGAGCATGTCGCCCTTGGTGACGCGGCCGTCCTTGCCGGAGCCCGGAACGGTCGAGGCGTCGATGCCGGTCTCGGCCGATAGCTTGCGAACGGACGGGGCGAGTGGCGCATCAGCCGGCGGCGCCTTCGCGGCCGCGGCCGGTGCAGCAGCGGCTGCAGCGGCAGCCGGAGCAGCGGCAGCCTTGGCGGGAGCAGCGGCGGGCTTTGCAGCGCCTGCGCCTTCCGTGATCTGGCCGAGCAGCGCGCCGACCGCAACGGTCGCACCGTCGGCGGCGATGATCTCGCTCAGCGTGCCAGCTGAGGGCGCCGGGACTTCGATGGTGACCTTGTCGGTCTCGAGCTCCACCAAGGGCTCGTCGACGGCGACGGGATCGCCGGCCTTCTTGAACCAGCGGCCGATGGTGGCCTCGGTGACGGATTCGCCGAGCGTCGGCACACGAATTTCAGTCATGGTCTTTTCCTTAAGGGGATCGCCAATGCGGTCATGAATTCTCGGGTGTCATCGCCCGCCTTGTGCGCAATTGCGCACGGGGGGCGAACGATCCAGTACGCCGAGACGTTGGTGATCAGAACGAACGTCGCAGAGTACTGGATGCCCCGCCCTAGTTGCGCAACTGCGCACAAGGCGGGGCATGACTCAGTCTAAAATTGTCTAGCTCAGTGCTTCGTCCAGGAACGCCTTCAGCTGCGCCTGATGCTTGGACATCAGACCCGTGGCGGTCGCGGCGGAAGCGGCGCGTCCGACATAACGCGGACGCCGGCTCGCGCCGTGCACCTGGTTCAGCACCCATTCCAGATAGGGCTCGATGAAGTGCCAGGCACCCATGTTGCGGGGCTCTTCCTGGCACCACACCACTTCCGCCTTCTTGAAGCGGGACAGCTCGACCACCAGCGCCTTCAGCGGCACCGGATAGAGCTGCTCGACGCGCATCAGATAGATGTCGTCGATGCCGCGCTTCTCGCGCTCCTCGTAGAGGTCGTAATAGACCTTGCCGGAGCAGAGCACGATACGGCGGATCTTCTCATCCGGGACGAGCTTGCTCGCCTCGTTCGGCTGCATCTGGGCGTCATCATAGAGTATGCGGTGGAAGCTCGTGCCCTTCGCGAGCTCTTCGAGACGCGACACCGCCCGCTTGTGACGCAGCAGCGACTTCGGCGTCATCATGATCAGCGGCTTGCGGATCTCGCGGTGGAGTTGGCGCCGCAGCACATGGAAGTAGTTCGCCGGCGTGGTCGGGTAGACCACCTGCATGTTGTCTTCCGCGCACATCTGCAAGTAACGCTCGAGACGCGCCGAGGAGTGCTCCGGTCCCTGGCCCTCATAGCCGTGCGGCAAGAGGCAGACGAGGCCGGACATGCGCAGCCATTTGCGTTCGCCCGAGGAGATGAACTGGTCGAACACGACCTGCGCGCCGTTGGCGAAGTCGCCGAACTGGGCTTCCCACAGCGTGAGCGTGTTCGGCTCGGCGAGCGAATAGCCGTATTCGAAGCCGAGCACGGCCTCTTCCGACAGCAGCGAGTTGATGACCTCGTAATGGCCCTGCTCGCTGCCGAGATGGTTGAACGGCGTGTAGCGGCTCTCGTCCTCCTGGTCGATCAGGACCGAGTGACGCTGCGAGAAGGTGCCGCGCTCCGAATCCTGTCCCGACAGACGGACGTGATGGTTTTCATGGAGTAGCGTGCAGAACGCCAGCGCCTCGCCGGTCGCCCAGTCGATGCCATTGCCGCTGTCGATCGCCTTGGCACGGTTTTCCAGGAAGCGCTGGATGGTGCGATGAACGCGGAAGCCGTCCGGCACCTTGGTGATCTTGCGGCCGATGTCCTTGAGGATCGGGAGATCGACGCCGGTGACGCCGCGCCGCGCATCCTCCTCCTGATCGGCGATCTTGAAGCCCGCCCATTTGCCGTCGAGCCAGTCGGCCTTGTTCGGCTTGTAGGACGTGCCGGCCTCGAACTCGGCATCGAGCCGCGCGCGCCAATCGGCCTTGGCCTTGTCGACCTCGCCCTCGGTGATCACGCCTTCGCTGACCAGACGCCGCGAGTAGAGCTCCAGCGTCGAGGGATGGGCCGCGATCCTCTTGTACATCACCGGCTGGGTGAAGGCCGGCTCGTCGCCCTCATTATGGCCATGCCTGCGGTAGCAGAACATGTCGATGACGACGGGCTTGTGGAATTTCTGCCGGAACTCGGTCGCAACCTTGGCCGCGAACACGACGGCTTCCGGATCGTCGCCGTTCACGTGGAAGATCGGCGCGTCGATCATCTTCGCCACGTCGGACGGATAGGGCGAGGAGCGCGAATAGCGCGGATAGGTGGTGAAGCCGATCTGGTTGTTGACGATGAAGTGCACCGAGCCGCCGGTGCGGTAGCCCTTCAGGTCGGACAGGCCGAAGCACTCCGCGACCACGCCCTGGCCGGCGAACGCCGCGTCGCCGTGCATCAGCAGCGGCATCACGGAGATGCGCATGTCCGGCGGATCGCCGTGCTGGTCCTGCTTGGCGCGGACCTTGCCGAGCACGACGGGATCGACGATCTCGAGATGCGAGGGGTTCGCAGTCAGCGACAGATGGATGCGGTTGCCGTCGAACTCGCGGTCCGAGGAAGCGCCGAGGTGATACTTGACGTCGCCGGAGCCTTCGACGTCCTCCGGGTTGGCGGAGCCGCCCTTGAACTCGTGAAACAGCGCGCGGTGCGACTTGCCCATCACCTGGGTCAGCACGTTGAGGCGGCCGCGATGCGGCATGCCGAGCACGATCTCCTTCACGCCGAGATTGCCGCCGCGCTTGATGATCTGCTCCAGCGCGGGAATCAGCGATTCACCGCCGTCGAGACCGAAGCGCTTGGTGCCGGTGAACTTGGTGTCGCAGAATTTTTCGAAGCCTTCGGTTTCGATCAGCTTCATCAGGATGGCTCTGCGACCTTCGCGGGTGAACGAGATCTCCTTGTCCGGCCCCTCGATGCGCTCCTGGATCCAGGCCTTCTGCGCGGCATTGCTGATATGCATGAACTCGACGCCGAGCGTCTGGCAGTAGGTGCGCTCGCAGATCGCGGTGATCTCGCGCAGGGTGCCGTATTCGAGACCGAGCACGTGATCGAGGAAGATCTTGCGGTCGAAATCGGCTTCGCTGAAGCCGTAGGTGCGCGGGTCGAGCTCTTCGCGGTTGCGCGGGGCTTCGATGCCGAGCGGATCGAGCTTGGCGTGGAAATGACCGCGCATGCGGTAGGAGCGGATCAGCATCAGCGCACGGACGGAGTCGCGCGTGGCCTGGAGCAGGTCGGCGGATGAAAGGCCGGCCCCCTTGGCCTGCGCCTTGGCGGCGATCTTGCCGCCGACCGCCTTCTCGACTTCGGCCCAATTGCCGTCGAGGGCCGAGGTGAGGTCGTCCTGCGGGGTCAGCGGCCAGTTGGCGCGCTCCCAGGACGGGCCTTCGGCGTTCTTGCTGATGTCACCGGGCTGGTCGTTCAGGCTCTTGAAGAACTCCCGCCACTCGGCGTCGACCGAGGACGGATCCTTCTCGTAGCGGGCGTAGATTTCGTCGATGTAGGTGGCGTTGGTGCCCTGCAAAAAGGATGAGAGGGCAAAGGCTGCGTTCGCGTCCTGGCGAGACATACTGGAGTTCCTGGCGATTTCGGTTCGCGCATAACAAACGGCGCTGGCGCCGAGCTCCCGGCAGAGGCTCGGCGCGACAGGCACCCTTTACCCTATTTGCTGCGAAACTTCGCCCGGAAAAGCACGAAGAAGTGAATTAGCCTTTCAACTTTTCGGCAAGCGTATGTCCGAGGCGCGCGGGCGACGGAGAGACGGTGATTCCGGCCGATTTCATCGCTTCCGTCTTGGAACCGGCATCGCCCTTGCCGCCCGAGATGATCGCGCCGGCATGGCCCATGCGGCGGCCGGGAGGTGCCGTGACACCGGCAATGAAGCCGACCATCGGCTTCTTGCGGCCGCGCTTGGCCTCGTCCTTGAGGAACTGGGCGGCGTCCTCCTCGGCGGAACCGCCGATCTCGCCGATCATGATGATCGATTCGGTCTTGGGGTCGGCGAGCAGCATCTCCAGCACGTCGATGAACTCGGTGCCCTTGACCGGGTCGCCGCCGATGCCGACCGCGGTGGTCTGGCCGAGGCCTTCCTGGGAGGTCTGGAACACGGCTTCATAGGTCAGCGTGCCGGAGCGGGAGACGATGCCGACGCTGCCGGTCTTGAAGATGTTGGCCGGCATGATGCCGATCTTGCACTCGCCGGCGGTCATGACGCCCGGGCAGTTCGGCCCGATCAGGCGCGACTTGGAGCCGATCAGCAAACGCTTCACGCGCACCATGTCGACGACCGGAATGCCTTCGGTGATGCAGACGATCAGCGGGATCTCGGCATCGATGGCTTCGCAGATCGCGTCCGCCGCACCCGGCGGGGGCACGTAGATCACCGACGCATCGGCGCCGGTCTTCTCACGCGCCTCGCGCACGGTGTCGAACACCGGCAGGCCCAGATGGGTCGCGCCGCCTTTGCCCGGCGAGGTGCCGCCGACCATCTTGGTGCCATAGGCAAGCGCGGCCTCCGAGTGGAAGGTGCCGTTCTTGCCGGTAAAGCCCTGGCAGATGACCTTGGTGTTCTTGTCGATCAGGATGGACATGAGATCTGCTTTCGCGAACTAACGAGTGAGAGGTCAGTGGATGCGGCGGTAGACGCCGGTGAGCACGTCGGCCCAGCCTTCCGCGTCCGGCGAGAACTGGATCTTCAACGAATAGGAATTGTCGTCGATGATCTCGTAGACGTGGCGCGCATTGCCGCGGAGCGAGCCGCGCACCAGCGTCAGGGTCTTGCCGACCCAGCCGCCGGAGGCGGGCGAGGGCGGCGTGTAGCCGAGCGAGTCGTACCAGAACAATTTGTAGGTCCGATCGTCGCGGTCGTAGGTGAAGATGCCGTGGGTGGCGAAGATCTGCCTGCCGTCGCGCATCTGGACCGAGTCCTGGATCAGATAGAACCCGTTGAGGTCCATGCGCGCGACGACGTGCGAGGTGGCCGGTCCGCCCTCCGTCCAGCGCGACGGGAAGACCATCTCTTCGCCATTCCATTCGCCGGCGAACGCGGCGAGGCGCGTGTGTTCGGGGAGCGGAGATGATGCGGCGAGATGGTCCTGGGCCATGGCCTTAGCCTCCCTTGACGGCCTTCACGATCTTCTGCGCGGCGTCGTCGAGATTGTCGGCCGGCACCACGTTCAGGCCGGATTCACGAATGATCTTCTTGCCAAGCTCGACATTGGTGCCTTCGAGGCGAACCACCAGCGGCACGCTGAGACCGACCTCGCGCACGGCGGCGGTGACGCCCTCGGCGATCACGTCGCACTTCATGATGCCACCGAAGATGTTGACCAGGATGCCCTTCACGTTGGGATCGGCGGTGATGATCTTGAAGGCGGCCGCGACCTTTTCCTTGCTGGCGCTGCCGCCGACGTCGAGGAAGTTGGCCGGCGACATGCCGTAGAGCTTGATGATGTCCATCGTCGCCATGGCAAGACCGGCGCCGTTGACCATGCAGCCGATATTGCCGTCGAGCGTGACGTAGTTGAGATCGTATTTCGACGCCTCGATTTCCTTGGCGTCTTCCTCGGTCTCGTCGCGCAGCGCGAGCACCTCGGGATGACGGAACAGCGCGTTGTCGTCGAACGAGACCTTGGCGTCGAGCACGCGGAGCTGGCCCTGCTTGGTCACGACCAGCGGGTTGATCTCCAGCATCGACATGTCCTTGGCGACGAAGGCAGCGTAAAGCTGCGCGGTCAGCTTCTCGGCCTGCTTGGCGAGATCGCCTGATAGGTTCAGCGCCTTCGCAACCGTGCGGCCGTGATGACCCATGACGCCGGTCGCGGGATCGACCGAGAAGGTCACGATCTTCTCAGGCGTGTTGTGCGCGACCTCCTCGATGTTGACGCCGCCCTCGGTCGAGACGACGAAGGAGACGCGCGAGGTCTCGCGGTCGACCAGGATCGAGAGGTAGAATTCCTTGTCGATGTCGGAGCCGTCCTCGATGTAGAGGCGATTGACCTGCTTGCCGGCGGGACCGGTCTGCACGGTCACGAGCGTGGCACCCAGCATCTGCTTGGCGAATTCGGAGACCTCGGCGGCCGACTTGGCGATGCGGACGCCGCCCTTGTCGCCGGCGCTGGCTTCCTTGAACTTGCCCTTGCCGCGGCCGCCGGCGTGGATCTGGCTCTTCACCACCCAGACCGGCCCCGGCAGCGCCTTGGCGGCGGCTTCCGCGTCAGCGGGCTTCAGGACAGGCACGCCCTTGGAAATCGGCACGCCGAACTCGCTCAGCAGCGCTTTGGCCTGGTACTCATGGATATTCATATGGTCGCTCCCTGAACCCGCGGGCGGTGACCCCAAGGGCCCACCTCAGTCTTGTGGCTGGCATACCATATACCACAGGAACTGCAACCCGGATTCTTTGACTTCGAGATCTCTGAACTGGGAGATCACTGACTGGCCCGGAGCCCGCCCGGACACCCGGACCCCGGAAATGAAACCGCCGAAGACCGGTTTTCGGGCTTCGGCGGGAATTGCTGGCGCTTAGCGGCCGAGAAGATCGGGGGCGATCTTCTTGCAGGCGTCGACCAGGCCCTGGACGGCGCCGACCGACTTGTCGAAGGCCTCGCGGTCCTTGCCGGCGAGCTCGATCTCGACCACGCGCTCGACGCCCTTGGAGCCGATCACGACGGGCACGCCGACATACATGTCCTTCACACTGTACTCGCCGTTCAGGTAGGCGGCGCAGGGCAGCACGCGCTTCTTGTCCCGCAGATAGCTCTCGGCCATCGCGATCGCCGACGCCGCCGGCGCATAGAAGGCCGAGCCGGTCTTGAGCAGGTTGACGATCTCGGCGCCGCCGTTGCGGGTGCGGTCAACGATCTCATCGAGACGCGCCTGCGAGGTCCAGCCCATCTTGACGAGGTCGGGCAGCGGGATGCCGGCGACGGTGGAGTACTTCACCAGCGGCACCATGGTGTCGCCATGGCCGCCGAGCACGAAGGCGGTGACGTCCTCGACCGAGACGTTGAACTCGTCGGCCAGGAAGTAGCGGAAGCGCGCCGAATCCAGCACGCCGGCCATGCCGACGACTTTCTTGTGCGGCAGGCCCGAGGCCTTCTGGAGCGCCCACACCATCGCGTCGAGCGGGTTGGTGATGCAGATGACGAAAGCGTCGGGGGCGTACTTCTTGATGCCGGCACCGACCTGCTCCATGACCTTGAGGTTGATGGAGAGGAGGTCGTCGCGGCTCATGCCGGGCTTGCGCGGCACGCCGGCGGTGACGATGCAAACTTTTGCGTTGTCGAGCGCTTCGTAGGAGTTCGCGCCGCTGTAGTGCGCGTCAAAGCCGTCGACCGGCGAGGACTGCGCGATGTCGAGTGCCTTGCCCTGCGGCACGCCCTCGGCGATGTCGAACATCACGACGTCGCCCAGTTCTTTCAGGCCGATGAGGTGAGCCAGCGTTCCGCCGATCTGGCCGGAGCCAATCAAAGCAATCTTGTCGCGCGCCATGTGAACCTGTCCTTTAGACACGTAAGGAGGGGAAAACTGAGACGGGTGGTTATCCCTTTCGCCTCCCCCGTTCAAGTCGGTGGATGCCCAATTGTCGGGCTTGCCGCGATAGCAGCCATACCCGGTCCGTCATTCCGGGATGCGCCGACAGGCGCAGGCCTGGAATCCATTGAGCTGCAGAGTTGGTGACGCGATGGATTTCCGGGCTCGCGCGTGGCGCGCCCTGGAATGACAGCGCTGGCAAATAGGACTTAAGTCTCTACCAGGCCCTTGGTCGAGCCGCTGGCGGTGGAATCCTTGCGGCCGTGAGGCAGCGCCAGATAGGATTCCGAGCTCATCTCGATCAGGCGTGATGCCGTCCGCTTGAACTCGTTGGCCTCGTTGCCTTCGGTGGCGAGGTACAGCGAGATCGGATTGGCATCGGCCGAGGCCATCAACTTCACCGCATTGTCATAGAGCGTGTCGATCAGCGTGATGAAGCGCTTGGCGGCGTTGCGCTGGGAGAAGTCCATCACTGGAATATGGTCGACCAGGATGGTGTGATAGTCGTGCGCGAGCCTGAGATAGTCCGATGCCCCAAGCGGCTTCTCGCAGAGATCGGCGAACGAGAACCGCGCCACACCATGGGCCGAGCACGGCACGTGCAGGATGCGGCCTTTGATCGAAATGTCGTGCGGCTTGCATCGGGCGCCGCCGCTCATCTTCGACCAGGCGCGGTCGAGCGCGGCACGAGCATCAACGTCGGCCGGCGTCAGCCACATCGGCACGCCCTGAAGCTTCTCCAGGCGGAAGTCGGTACGCGCATCGAGCCGCGCGACATCCATGTGGTCGGTGATCTGCTTGATGAAAGGCAGGAACAGCGACCGGTTCAGGCCGCCCTTATAGAGATCGTCGGGCGCGACGTTGGAGGTCGCGACCACGACGGTGCCGAGCTCGAACAGCTTTGCGAACAGACGGCCGAGGATCATCGCGTCCGCGATGTCGGTGACATGGAATTCGTCGAAGCAGAGCAGCCAGCTCTCTTCGAAGATCGCGTTCGCGGTCAGCGCGATGACGTCGCCGTCGGCGATCTCGCCGCGCGCGATGCTCTGGCGATAGTCATAGATTCGCTCATGCGCTTCCGCCATAAACTCGTGGAAATGCGCGCGGCGCTTGTGCTCGACGGTACTGTACTGGAAGAACAGGTCCATCAGCATGGTCTTGCCGCGACCGACCTCGCCATGGATGTAGAGCCCGCGCGGCGCCTCGTCCTTGTCACTGCTGAACAGGCGGCTGAGCAGGCCCTGCTTGCGCTGCGGCTTGTAAGTCGCGAGCCGCAGGTCGAGCGCCGCATAGGCCTCGGCGACTTCGGCCTGCGCGGCATCCGGCTCGATCGCGCCGGACGCGATCTCGGCCTGATACGCCTCGCTGAACGGGGAACTTGGGGTCGTGAGCATGGCCCCCTTACCGCCAGAGACCGGCGGAAATTGCAAGCCGTGAATTGGTGGACGGGGTATGCGGATTCGTGTCCCGGACGCGCTGATCCGGGACCCACCGTTTCGTTCATCGCCAAATTTCGTTCATCGCTGAGCGCTGGGCCCCGGCTCTACGGCCGGGGCATGAGAGCGAGCTACGCGCACAGCTCGTAAGCGTCCTCGACGACATACGGGCCGCCGCCGGTTGAAGCGCGGGACGAGAACAGAACAAAGCGCTCCGCCATGAACGCCTTGCTTGGGAAGTAGCCGCGCAATGAGAGATAGTCGGCGACGTCGCGATCGGAGGCGTCGTGCAGCCGGGCCAGCGTGACATGCGGAATGAACTTGCGGCCTTCAGGATCGAGACCGATCCGCTGCATCATGCGTTCGAGCTCGGCCTGCAATTCCATCAGCGGCTTGCTCGGCGCGATCGTCGCAACGACTGCCCGCGGTTTGCGGCCGCCAAAACTCGTGAGGCCCTGCACCTTCACCTCGAACGGCTTGCGGTCGACGCGAAACAGCATCGAGGCGATCTCGTTGGCGGAGACACCATCGATATCGCCGATGAAGCGCAGGGTGACGTGATAATTTTCGGGATCGATCCAGCGGGCGCCGGGAAGGCCACCCCTCAAGTTGGAAAGCGACTGGCCGATCTCGGCCGGAATTTCCAGACCAGTGAACAAACGCGGCATCGTTTCGCACTCCCGATGCTTGGGTACAGCCCCTTGGAAGCAGGACCATAACCAAATTAGAGCCGGCGACGAATCACCGGTACCCTGATTCCTATCGCAGTTGTGTGACTCTGCGAAGCTTAGCCCGCCTCACCCCGGTAAAACCCTGGGAATTACGTTTAGCGCTGCCTGCTTTTCAACGCCGTTGCTCAGCGATCGTGCCAAGGAATGCCTCCACGGTGGGCATCATCCTTTCGACGATGATGTCGACGCCGGCCGCGGTCGGATGAATGCCGTCGGCCTGGTTGAGCTTGGCGTCGGCGGCGACGGCGTCGAGGAAGAACGGATAGAGCGGCACGTCGAATTTTTTCGCCAGCTCCGGATAAATCGAATTGAAGCGCGCGGCGTAATCGGCGCCGTAATTCGGCGGCGCCAGCATGCCGCACAGCAGCACCGCGATCTTGCGTGCCTTGAGCCGCTGAACGATGTCGCTCAGCGCGGCGCGCGTCAAATCGGGATCGATGCCGCGCAGCGCGTCGTTGGCGCCGAGCTCGACGATGACGGCCTCGGTTCCTTCAGGCACCGACCAGTCGAGCCGGTCGCGGCCGCCGGAGGAGGTGTCGCCGGATACCCCGGCATTGATCATGTCGACCGCTATGCCCTTGGTCTGCAAGGCCTTTTGCAGCTTTTGGGGAAATGCGTCCTGGGCCGGTAGGCCGAGACCGGCGCTCAGGGAATCGCCGAGAACGACGAGCTTGATCGGCCTCTGCCCCTGTGCCGAGGCCGTCGTGATGGCCGTCATCAAAGCGAACATCAACACGGCTATGTGCATGAACAATCCGTAACGCCTCTCGACCGCGCCAGCGGAGTTGCCATATGACCGGACCATGGACAGTCGCATCGAAACCTCTTCGCTCGCCGCCACCGCGGCGGACACCATCGCCATCTCCAACGTCAATCTCTCATTGGGCACGGGCGCGGCACGCGTTCACATCCTCAAGGATATCAGCCTGCGCGTGGGCCGGAGCGAGACGATCGGCCTGATCGGCCCGTCAGGCTCGGGCAAATCCACGCTGCTGATGGTGATGGCGGGGCTGGAGCGTCCTGATAGCGGAGAGGTGGTGGTGTCCGGCACGCCTTTCAATGCCCTTGACGAGGACGCGCTGGCCCGCTTCCGCGGCCGCCAGGTCGGCATTGTCTTCCAGTCCTTCCATCTGATCCCGACCATGACGGCGCTTGAGAACGTCGCGGTGCCGCTCGAGCTCGCCGGCAATCCCGATGCCGCCAGGCGCGCGGCGCAGGAGCTGCAATCGGTCGGGCTCGGCGATCGCCTGCATCATTATCCGACGCAACTCTCCGGCGGCGAGCAGCAGCGCGTTGCGCTGGCGCGCGCGCTGGCGCCCGATCCGGCGATCCTCGTCGCCGACGAGCCGACTGGCAATCTGGATGAGACAACCGGAAAGCAGATCATCGATCTCCTGTTTAGCAAGCATGCCGAGCGCGGCATGACCTTGGTGCTGGTGACGCACGATTCCTCGCTCGCGCATCGCTGCGATCGCGTCATCCGCCTGCGCTCCGGGCGCATCGACACGCAGTCCGCGCCCGCATGAGCACGGCTGCCGAATCGTTCGCGAAGCCTAGTGCCGTCGCGCTGTCGCTGCGCTACGCGCTGCGCGAATTGCGCGGAGGCCTGCGCGGCTTCTACGTCTTCATCGCCTGCATCGCGCTCGGCGTGATGGCGATCGCCGGCGTCGGCTCGGTCTCGGCGAGCCTCTCCGACGGTCTTGCGCGCGAAGGCCGCACGCTGCTCGGCGGCGACGTCTCGTTCGTGCTGTTCCAGCGCGAGGCCAAGCCGGAAGAGGTCGCGTTCCTGCGCTCGCGCGGCACCGTGTCGACCGCCGCGACCCTGCGCGGCATGGCGCGCTCGACTGATGGCAAGCTCGCGCTGGTCGAGATGAAGGCGGTCGACGACAGCTATCCGATGCTCGGCCAGCTGAAACTGGCGCCGCCGCTGCCGATGTCCGATCTGCTTGCGGAGCGTGACGGCGCGTTCGGCGCCGCCGCCGATCCAACGCTGCTGGCGCGGCTCTCGCTCAAGACCGGCGATCGCGTCACCATCGGCTCGGCGACGTTCCAGATCCGCAGCACCGTCGAGGCCGAACCCGACAAGCTCGCCGGCGGCATCGGCTTCGGTCCGCGCTTCCTGATCAGCCAGGCGGGCCTGCGCGCCACCGGCCTGATCCAACCCGGCAGCCTGATGCGCTGGGTCTACCGGGTGAAGCTGCCTGACGCCGCCAACGGCGAACGCGCCACCGAGACTTTCATCACTGACGCGCGCAACGCGGCGCCGCAGGCCGGCTGGGAGATCCGCAGCCGCTCCAACGCCTCGCCGCAGCTCGAGCGCAACATCAACCGTTTCACTCAGTTCCTGACGCTGGTCGGCCTCGCCGCGCTGCTGGTCGGCGGCGTCGGCGTCGCCAATGCCGTCAAGAGCCATATCGACCGCCGGCTCGAGGTGATCGCGGCTTTCAAGGCCGTCGGCGCCACCGGCCGCGACGTGTTCGGCATCTATCTCGCGCAGGTCATCCTGCTCGCCGCGATCGGCTCGGTGATCGGCCTTGCGCTCGGCGCCGCGATGCCCTTCGCCATCGTCGGCCTGTTCGGCAAGCTGTTGCCGCTGCCCGTGGTGCCGGCCGTGCATGCCGACGAGCTCGCGCTGTCCTTCGTCTATGGCCTGCTCACCGCATTGGCCTTCGGCCTGTGGCCGCTCGGCCGCGTCCACGACGTGCCGGTGGCCGCGCTGTTCCGCGACACCATCAGCTCCGAATGGCACCGGCCGCGCCTGGGCTACCTGGTGTTCATGGGCGTCGTGATCGTCCTGCTCGTCGCCGTCGTGATCGGGCTCTCATTCGACAAGCGCATCGCCGCGGTGTTCGTGGCCTCCTCCGTCGTCGTGTTCGCCCTGCTGCGCGGCATCGCCGCCCTCTTGATGACCATCGCACGGCACCTGCCGCGGACGCGGCTGCCAATGCTGCGGCTGGCCATCGCCAACATCCACCGGCCGGGCGCGCTGACGCCGTCCGTCGTGCTGTCACTGGGGCTCGGGCTCGCCGTGCTGGTCACCATCACCCAGATCGATGGCAACCTGCGCCGGCAGTTCCTGGCGTCGCTTCCCGAGCAGGCGCCATCGTTCTTCTTCATCGACATCCCGAGCGCGCAGGCCGAGCAGTTCGACCTCTATCTGCGCCAGATTGCCCCCGGCGCCAAGGTCGAGGACGTGCCGATGCTACGCGGCCGCATCGTCGGCGCGCGCGGGTTGCGCGCCGAGGAGCTCAAGCCCTCGACCGATTCCGAATGGGTGCTGCAAAGCGACCGTGGCCTGACCTACACCGGCGAGCTGCCGAAGGGGTCCAAGGTGGTCGAGGGCGAATGGTGGAGCACCGACTATTCCGGCCCACCGCTGGTCTCGATCGAAAAGAAGATCGCCGACGGACTCGGTCTCAAGCTCGGCGACGAGATCGTGGTCAACGTGCTTGGCCGTGACATCCCGGCTAGAATCGGCAATCTGCGCACCATCGACTGGCAGGGGCTCGGCATCAATTTCGTCCTCGTGTTCTCGCCGAACGCCTTCAAGGGCGCACCGCATACCCATATCGCAACGCTGACCGAAGCCGGCAGCAACGCTGCGGGCGACGGCAAGATCATCAAGCAAGTGGCCGACGCCTATCCGATGGTGACGAGCGTGCGCGTGCGCGAGGTGATGGAGACGGTCGGTTCGGTGGTGACCAACCTAGCGCTGGCGATCCGAGGCGCCAGTGCGGTGACCCTGATCTCGGCGATCCTGGTGCTCGGCGGGGCGCTCGCCGCCGGTCATCGCCACCGGGTCTATGATGCGGTGATCCTGAAGACGCTGGGCGCGACGCGGCTGCGGCTGCTCGGCGCCTATGCGCTCGAATACCTCCTGATCGGGCTCGCCACCGCAGTGTTCGGCGTGATCGCCGGCAGCATCGCGGCCTGGATGATCGTGACGCGGCTGATGACGCTGAGTTTCGTCTGGCAGGCCGGCAGCGCCGCCAGCGTGGTCGCGGCCGCGCTCGTCGTCACTGTGGGGCTCGGGCTCGCCGGCACGCTGCTCGCGTTGAACAAAAAGCCCGCGACGGTGTTGCGGAATTTGTGACAAAAGGTAGCGGATGGGCGCGCGGGAGCGGAATCGCACGATTCCTGCGATTAACCACGTCCGCCCGTCAGGATTGTGGCCGAGGGCGACATTCGGCCGCGCGTGGACGGTTGCAGCGAATGTGTTAGTTTCCCACATATCGAGTGGGTTCGGAGCCCCGATTGTGAGCCAAAATTTAGTCGGCTGGCAGCGGTATCCGAGATAGAACTGACGAACCGGCGGCGTGGCGACCCTCATGCCGGACCGGACCAACCAACGGGAATTCGACCATGTCGGACCTAGACCGTAACTACGCTTCTCCTTTCGGCAGGGCCGCCGGGCGTGTTGACGCCGCGACGGTCGATGCCGGCCTGCGCGCCTATATGCTGCGCATCTACAATTACATGAGCATCGGCCTGGCCATCACGGGCCTTGCCGCGCTCGGCGTCTACATGGCCGCCGTGACGGACGTCCCGACGCCGGAAGCCGTCCGCGTCGGCAAGCTGTTCCTGACGCCATTCGGCTACGCGATGTTCGTGAGCCCCCTGAAGTGGCTGTTCATGCTGGCGCCGCTCGCGATGGTGTTCGTGATCTCGGCGGGCATCAACCGTCTGGCACCCTCGACGGCCCAGATCCTGTTCTGGGTGTTCTCGGCGCTGATGGGCATCTCGCTGTCGTCGATCTTTTTGGTGTTCACGCACACCTCGATCGTGCGGGTGTTCTTCATCACCGCGGCGACCTTCGGTGCGCTCAGCCTCTACGGCTACACCACCAAGCGTGACCTGACCGGAATGGGCTCGTTCCTGTTCATGGGCCTGATCGGCATCATCATTGCAAGCCTGGTGAACCTGTTCCTGGCGAGCTCGATGCTGCAGTTCATCGTGTCGGTGGTCGGCGTGCTGGTGTTCGCGGGCCTCACCGCCTGGGATACCCAGCGGCT
Organism: Bradyrhizobium sp. DN3; assembly: GCF_041357655.1. Classification (NCBI taxonomy): domain Bacteria; kingdom Pseudomonadati; phylum Pseudomonadota; class Alphaproteobacteria; order Hyphomicrobiales; family Nitrobacteraceae; genus Bradyrhizobium; species Bradyrhizobium sp. DN3. The sequence continues at coordinate 47,691 of NZ_JAULLN010000036.1, forward strand.
GAAGAACGACTACATCTACGGCTACGCCTCGGCCGGCGGTGACATCGCAGAGCGTGCGGCCATCACCGGCGCGCTGTCGCTGTACCTGAACTTCATCAACCTGTTCACGCTGCTGTTGCAGCTCCTCGGCCAGCGCGACTAACGCCAGAACGAGGGAACGACATGAACCCCGGCCGTAAGGCCGGGGTTTTTGTTTGTGGCGGGGCTGTACCCACAGGCACCGTCATTGCGAGGAGCTCTTGCGACGAAGCAATCCAGAGTGCCTCCACGGATGCATTTCTGGATTGCTTCGCGGAGCCTGTCATCGGGCCGCGCGTTGCGCGGACCCGGTGGCTCGCAATGACGCCGGAGAAGCAGCGCAGCCCCTTCCAGCGGCCGCGGGAAGCCTCTAATCTTCTCCCCATGTCCGCACCTGAAATCAGGCCCACCGCCGAGGCCGACCTTCCCGCCATCACCGCCATCTATCAGCAGGCCGTCCGCGAGGGCACCGCGACGTTCGAGCTGGAGCCGCCCGACCTTGCCGAGATGACGCGGCGTTATCGCGCGCTGATCGACGGCGGCTATCCCTATTTCGTCGCCATCCTCGATCGTCGCGTCGCCGGCTATGCCTATGCCGGGGCCTACCGGCCGCGGCCGGCCTATCGCTTCACGGTCGAGAATTCGATCTATCTCGATCCCTCCTTCCACCGCCGCGGTGTCGGCTCGCTGCTGCTGGAGCGGCTGATCACCGAATGCGAGACGCGCGGCTTCCGTCAGATGATCGCCGTGATCGGCGATTCCGCCAATGCCGGCTCGATCGGCGTTCACACCAAGAGCGGCTTCAAGATGATCGGCACGCATCCCAATGTCGGGCTGAAATTCGGCCGCTGGCTGGATACGGTGATGATGCAACGTGACCTCGGCGAGGGCGCGCGCACGGTGCCGGGGAAGTAGATGCCGTAGCCCGGGTGAGCGAAGCGATACCCGGGAACGGTGCAAGCAAAGTCCCGGATGTCGCTTCGCTCATCCGGGCTACGAAAGCCTCACACCACCGCCAGCTTCCGATCGATCACCAGCAGGACGCGTTCGAGCTCGTGGCCGCGGCGCAGGATCAGGCCGGTCGCCGAGATCACGCTGTACATGCCCTGCTTGCGCGCAAGCCGCGGGTCCTTCTCGATCCGATAGATCGGCACTTCCGAGGCGCGGCGATAGACCGAGAACACGGCGCGGTCCTTCAGGAAGTCGATAGCGTAGTCGCGCCACTCGCCGTCGGCGACCATGCGGCCGTAGAGATTGAGAATCCGGTGCAGCTCGAGGCGGTTGAACGTCACCCGATTCGGCTGCGTCGTCGCAGCGGCGGGGCGCGCCGCCGCGCGCTGCTCGCTCGGCTCGGCATCCTCCGACATCAGATTCATGGGAAGCGCCTCCTCATCGCACGGCATGACCCGCGTCCGCGACAACCGGAACCTCTGGCATCATGACAGTTGCATGATTGCGCCAACCGGTCCCTACCGCAAGGGGCCTCCCCGTTCGACTCATCGAATCGGGACACACGCAATGGTGGAACTTTGTCGCGGCAAACCGTCACGGGATCGTTAGCAGGAATCATAGTGTCGCCGCTTTTCCGCCTAGCGACTGCCGCCCTGCACTGCGAAAAGGCTCACGTGCGTTGGCCCGGTCCTTCGGTTCCGGATTCCTCAGCCCCCAGCCCCCCGGGGTCGACAGGATCGGGTCTGTACGCGCGACAAGGAGGGCCAACGCAAGTTGGTCCTTTTTTGTTTGTGTCGGGATGTTTCCGGCTCGCCGAGCCTTCTCTCTCTCTCTCTCTCTCTCCTCATGCACCGGCTCTCCCCCTCATCCTGAGGGCCGCGCTCACGCGGCGTCTCGGAGGATAGAAAGGCCGAGCTGCATCCGCCGGGCCTGCATGGTTCGAGACGCGCGCAAGGGCGCGCTCCTCACCATGGGGAGTTAGAGCGAGTGCGAGGCTGGTGCGCGCGTGAAATCAGTGCAGCGACGTGTACGCCGCGCCCAGCATCGCACCCGGCTTCTCTCGGTTGCCATCCTGAACATAGACCACCGCGCCGTCGACGCCGTCGCGCGTGAGGTTCTCGATCGGCACCGTCCAGCTTTCCGGACGGCCGGTCCAGTCGCCGACCTTGAGCAGGTTGCGCACCACGTTGTGGTAGGTGATCTGCTGTCCGCGATTTTCGCCGCGGGTGATCGTGATCGGCACCGACTTGGCGATCGAGCAGATCCAGACCTCGCCATGCGAGACCGTGGGCTCGTTGCTCGCGGCGACGGAGACGCTGATCTGCTTGCCCGCAAGCGACATCGTCACCGGCACGCTCATCACGCCCATGCCCTTGTCGGTCTTGCCGATCGCATTCTCGATGCCGGTGCGATCGCTGCCGATGACATGGGTCGAGCCATTGACGACGACCTGCGGCGTGTAGACCTCGCGGTCGCCGCGCATGCGCGAGTAAGCACGCTGCCGCGCAGAGAACCGCGAATCGGCCAGCGTGTCCTTCCAGCCGAGATAGTCCCAATAGTCGATCGGCATGCTCAGCGCGATGACCGAGGGATCCTTGGAGAGATCGCCGATGATCTTGTCGGCGGGCGGGCAGGACGAGCAGCCCTGCGAGGTAAACAATTCGACAACGGCGCGGGGATCAGCCTCGGCAGGGCGGATGACGGCGACGATCGCACAGATGCCGAGAGCACCCGACCAGAGGGCACTGGACCAACGTGAAATCGGATGAGAAGCCGTCATTGTTGTCATGTCGAACGCCGCACACCATTGCTCGTGAGAGGGAATCTTATCGCCTGATGGTCACCGTAATCTTACGGGGCGCAGCACATTCTTCCGTCCAGGAGGAGGTTTTCCACCGGCCGGGCCCATCCGAAACGTGCCGCAAAACGCGCGAAGGCGGCCTTTTGATAGGCCGCCTTCGTTCTGGCTTCTACTCACTTCGCAGTGAGCCATCGTTCACAAATCCGCGCTTACGCCGCGAGCTTGCGCAAGACGTAATGGAGGATGCCGCCATTGCGGTAGTAATCGAGCTCGTCCAGCGTATCGATGCGGCAAAGCAGCGAAACGCGCTGCAACGAACCGTCGCCGGAGACGATCTCCGCGGTTAGCTTCTGGCGCGGCTTGAGGTCGCCGACGAGGCCGCGCAACGTGACCTTCTCGTCACCCTTCAGACCCAGCGACTGCCAGGAAGTGCCGTCCTCGAAGGTCAGCGGCAGCACGCCCATGCCGACCAGGTTCGAACGGTGGATGCGCTCGAAGCTCTGGCAGATCACGGCGCGAACGCCGAGCAGGCGCGTGCCCTTCGCGGCCCAGTCGCGCGAGGAGCCGTTGCCATATTCGGCGCCGGCGAACACCACCAGCGGCACCTTCTCTTCCTGGTACTTCATCGCGGCGTCATAGATCGACATCTGCTCGCCGTCCGGCCAGTGCTTGGTCAGACCGCCCTCGGGAATGTTGCCGTCGGCGCCCTTCAGCATGAAGTTCTTGATGCGGATGTTGGCGAAGGTGCCACGCATCATCACTTCGTGGTTGCCGCGGCGCGTGCCGTACTGATTGAAGTCCGCGGGGCGCACCTGATGCTCGCTGAGATATTTGCCGGCGGGCGAGGTGAGCTTGATCGAGCCGGCCGGCGAGATGTGGTCGGTGGTGATCTTGTCGCCGAACATGGCGAGGATGCGCGCCTCGACGATGTCGGTGACCGGCTCCGGCTCCTTCTTCATGCCGTCGAAATAGGGCGGGTTCTGCACATAGGTCGAAGACATGTTCCAGCGATAGGTTTCGCTCTCGACCGTCTTGATCTTGCGCCAGTTGGTGTCGCCCTTGAACACATCGGCATACTTCTTCTTGAAGATCGACGCGGTCACGAACTTCTTCATGAAGGCGTTGATCTCCTTCGTCGTCGGCCAGATGTCCTTCAGGTACACCGGCTTGCCGTCCTTGCCCTCGCCGAGCGGCTCCGTGGCGAGATTCTTGGTCACGCTGCCCGCGAGCGCGTGCGCGACGACCAGCGGCGGCGAGGCCAGATAATTCGCCTGCACGTCCGGCGAGACGCGGCCTTCGAAATTGCGGTTACCTGAGAGCACGGCAGCGGCGACGATGCCGTTGTCGTTGATCGACTTCGAGATCTCTTCCGGCAGCGGACCGGAATTGCCGATGCAGGTGGTGCAGCCGAAGCCGACCAGGTTGAAGCCGACCTTGTCGAGATCTTTCTGCAGACCGGAATCGGCGAGATAGCCCGCGACCACCTGGCTGCCCGGGGCAAGCGAGGTCTTCACCCACGGTTTGGCCTTGAGGCCCTTCGCTGCCGCGTTGCGCGCAAGCAGGCCGGCGCCGATCAGCACGCTCGGATTCGAGGTGTTGGTGCAGGAGGTGATCGCCGCGATCACGACGTCGCCGTGACCGATCTCGAAGTCCTTGCCTTCGACGGCAAAGCGCTTCTCCGGCTCCTCGGCCTTCTTGTACTCGCTGCTGAGCGCGAGCGAGAAGCCCTCGGCCACCGACGGGAGCGCGATACGGCCTTCGGGACGCTTCGGACCGGCCATCGAGGGAACGACGTCGGCGAGGTCGAGCGTCAGGGTTTCCGTGAACACCGGATCGGCCGACTTGGCGGTGCGGAACAGGCCCTGCGCCTTGGCATAGGCCTGCACCAGCGCAACGCGCGCCGAGGCGCGGCCGGAGGTCTTGAGGTAGTCGAGCGCGGCGGCGTCGACCGGGAAGAAGCCGCAGGTCGCGCCATATTCGGGCGCCATGTTGGCGATGGTCGCCTTGTCGGCGACGGAGAGATGGTCGAGGCCCGGGCCGAAGAACTCGACGAACTTGCCGACGACGCCAAGCTTGCGCAGCATCTGCGTCACGGTCAGCACGAGGTCGGTCGCGGTGACGCCTTCCTTCATCGCGCCCTTCAGCTTGAAGCCGACCACGTTCGGCAACAGCATCGACAGCGGCTGGCCGAGCATGCAGGCTTCCGCCTCGATGCCGCCGACGCCCCAGCCGAGCACGGCGAGACCATTGACCATGGTGGTGTGGGAATCGGTGCCGACCAGCGAGTCGGGATAAGCGACCTCGAACGTGCCGGTCTTCTTGCCGACCGTCATCTTCTCCTTCTTGGTCCAGACCGTCTGGGCCAGATATTCGAGATTGACCTGGTGGCAGATGCCGGTGCCGGGCGGCACGACCGAGAAGTTCGAGAACGCCTTCTGGCCCCACTTCAGGAACTCGTAGCGTTCCTGGTTCTGCTTGTATTCCTCGGTGACGTTCTTGCCGAAGGCCTTGTTGTCGCCGAAGAAGTTCACGATCACGGAGTGATCGATGACGAGGTCGACCGGGACCAGCGGATTGATCTTCTCAGCATCGCCGCCGAGCTTCTGCATCGCGTTGCGCATCGCGGCGAGGTCGACCACCGCAGGCACGCCGGTGAAGTCCTGCATCAAGACACGCGCCGGGCGGAATGCGATCTCATGCTCCAGCGACTTCTTGCGCAGCCATTTCGAGACTGCGACGATGTCTTCCTTCTTGACCGAGCGGCCGTCCTCGTTGCGCAGCAGGTTCTCGAGCAGGACCTTCATCGAATAGGGAAGTTTCGAAATTCCCTTCAGACCATTCTTCTCGGCCGTGGGCAGGCTGTAATAGACATAGGTCTTGGCGCCGACCTTGAGGGTCTTTTTGCATTTGAAGCTGTCGAGCGAGGTCATGTAGGAATCCCAATTGTTAGTTATACCCGGCAGGGTATTTTAACACCGTCAGCGTATCAGGCTTGGCCGCTTGCAGGGGCAGGTTGAGTTGCTGCATCAAGTAGTTCCGGGCTTATAGAAGCTTTCTAACCGCGCCGCCACAGCCACAATCGTGCCGCGCCAATCCGCGAGCCAAAAATTCCCATGCGCTACCCCAAGTTTTCCTGAGGCCTGGCTTTGAGCGGGTTGAAACGAGGCGAGATGCGGCTTTCAGGTCACGGGCTCAGATGCGTGCGGGGCGGCCGCGAGGTGTTCGCCGGCCTGGATTTCGCGGCCGCCTCCGGCGAAGCCCTGGCGGTGATGGGTCGCAACGGATCGGGCAAGACCTCGCTGCTGCGGCTGATCGCCGGCCTGCTCATTCCGGCCGGCGGGACGATCGCGCTGGACGGGGGTGATGGCGAGCTGACGCTGCCGGAGCAATGCCACTATCTCGGCCATCGCGATGCCCTGAAGCCGGCGCTGAGCGTGACGGAAAATCTGGCGTTCTGGGCTGATTTCCTCGGTGGCGAGCGCCGCGATGCCGCCGAGAGCCTCACCAAAGTCGGCCTCGACCACGCCACCCACCTGCCCGCCGCCTTTCTGTCCGCCGGCCAGCGCCGCCGGCTGTCACTGGCCCGACTGCTGGCCGTGCGCCGCCCGGTCTGGCTGCTGGACGAGCCGACCACGGCGCTGGACGTGGCTGGCCAGGACATGTTCGGCGGCCTAATGCGCGAGCACCTTTCGCGCGGCGGCATGATCATCGCAGCGACCCACGCGCCATTGGGGATCGACTCGCGCGAGCTCAGGATCGGGGGAATGGCGTGAGGCGGCTTCACCCTCAGTTTTTCGAGCGGCAAAGCTTCGCTCTTTCACCCGGGACGCAGCCGTCGCCGCGGGCTCCCTTGCCTCTCCCGCTTGCGGGAGAGGCCGGCGCGGAGCGCCGGGTGAGGGTTCTCTCCTCTGGGGGAGTCTTCGTTGCCGAGGCACCCTCTCCCCAGCCCTCCCCCGCAAGCGGGGGAGGGAGCGCACCGCCTTTGGGGCACGAGGGGAGCCCCCCATGACCGCCTTGTCGGCCCTGATCCATCGGGACATCCGGATCGCGCTCCGCGTCGGCGGCGGGGCGCTGATAGGCGTGCTGTTCTTCCTGACCGTGGTGGTGCTGATGCCGTTCGCGGTGGGGCCGGATCTGGCGCTGCTGTCGCGGCTCGGGCCGGCCATCCTCTGGCTCGGTGCGCTGCTGGCAAGCCTGCTGACCCTGGACCGGCTGTTCATGGCCGACCATGAGGATGGTTCGCTCGACCTGATCACGATGAGCCGGACGCCGCTAGAACTCGCCTGCGCCGCCAAGGCGCTGGCGCATTGGCTGGCGGCCGGCCTGCCGCTGATTGTCGCAACCCCCGTGCTCGGCCTCTTGCTCAACCTCGACATGGTCGCAACCGGCGCGGTGGCGCTCACACTGCTGGCGGGAACCCCGGCGCTTACCTTCACCGGCATGATCGGCGCGGCACTGGCGGTGACCCTGCATCGGGGCGGACTGCTGATGGCCGTGCTGGTGCTGCCGCTGTCGATTCCGGTGCTGATTTTCGGGGTCGCGGCCTCGCAGGCCGTGATCGTCGGTCCCATGACGTTCGGCGCGCCGTTCTCGATCCTCTGCGCGCTGTCGCTGGTCAGCCTCGTGATCGGCCCCTTCGCCGCGGCGGCGAGCCTGCGGCATGGACTCGATTGAGATGGACCCGACTGAGATGGGCCTGCCTGACCTTGACCCGCATCAACTTTCGCGACGTGCTTTCGTGCTGATTGCCTGAGCGCTCCCGGATGATTATCAGAATACCATGACGCTGATCGACCTCGCCAATCCCACGCGGTTCCTCGCGCTGACAGCGCGCCTGCTGCCGTGGCTCGCGGCTGCGACCGTCATCCTGCTCACCATCGGTCTGTACCAGTCAGCGCTTGCGCCCGACGACTATCAGCAGGGCGCGACGGTGAAGATCATGTTCATCCACGTGCCCAATGCGTGGCTCTCGATGTTCGTGTGGGGCGTGATGAGCATCGCCTCATTGGGCACGCTGGTGTGGCGGCATCCGCTCGCCGACGTCGCCGCGAAAGCGGCTGCTCCGATCGGCGCGGCCTTCACCTTCCTCGCACTGCTCACGGGCTCGCTGTGGGGCCGGCCGATGTGGGGCACTTACTGGGAGTGGGACGCGCGGCTGACTTCGGTGCTGATCCTGTTCCTGATGTATCTCGGCCTGATGGCGCTGTGGCGCGCGGTCGACGATCCCTCGCGCGCGGCGCGCGCCGCGGCGGTGCTGACGCTGGTTGGCGCCATCAATCTGCCCATCATCAAGTTCTCCGTCGACTGGTGGAACACGCTGCACCAGCCGGCCTCGGTGATGCGCATGGGCGGCTCGACGCTCGACAAGTCGTTCCTGATCCCGCTGCTGGTGATGGCGATCGCCTTCACGCTGCTGTTCGTCACGCTGCACTTGGCGGCGATGCGCAACGAGATCCTGCGCCGCCGCGTCCGCTCCCTGCAGATGATGCAGGCGAGCCGCGTCGCGTTTTCGAGCGAAGTGGACGCCGGTTCGCGTGAAGAAAACGCGACAAAAGAAGCTGGGGCCGCGTGATGATGGCGCTCGGTCCTTATGCGTCGTTCATCGTGACGTCCTATGCCGCGGCGGCCCTCGTCGTCGTGATCCTGATCGGCTGGGTTATGCTCGACTATCGCAACCAGACGCAGCGCCTGCGCGAGCTCGATCGCAGTGGCGTTAGCCGCCGCTCGGGCCGCAGCGCGACGGATCGATCATGAGCAATCAATCGAGCCCGGCGACGCCGCAGCGCCGCACCTTCCTGATGGCGCTGCCGCTGATCGCCTTCCTCGGCCTTGCGCTGTTGTTCTGGTTTCGGCTCGGCAGCGGCGATCCCTCGCGGATTCCGTCCGCACTGATCGGGCGACCGGCGCCGCAAACGCTGCTGCCGCCGCTCGAGGGATTGCAGGCTGACAATGCGCCGGTGCCGGGGCTCGATCCCGCCGCGTTCAAAGGCAAGGTCAGCCTCGTCAACGTCTGGGCGTCCTGGTGCGTGCCGTGCCATGACGAGGCGCCGCTCCTGACCGAGCTCGCCAAGGACAAGCGCTTCCAGCTCGTCGGGATCAACTACAAGGACGCGGCCGACAACGCCCGGCGCTTCCTCGGACGCTACGGCAATCCGTTCGGCCGCGTCGGCGTGGACGCCAACGGCCGCGCCTCGATCGAATGGGGCGTCTATGGCGTGCCCGAGACCTTCGTCGTCGGGCGCGAGGGCACGATCGTCTACAAGCTGGTCGGACCGGTCACGCCGCAAAACCTCAAGACGGTGCTGATGCCGGAGCTGGAGAAGGCGCTGAAGGCGGGATCTTAGCCAAGCCCGTCATTGCGAATCAAAGACCCGGCGCCCCACATACAGCTGTCATGCCCCGGCTTGACCGGGGCATCCAGTACGCCGCGGCTTATCGATTCAGCCACAGACGGCTCGGAGTACTGGATCGCCCGGTCAAGCCGGGCAATGACACCGAATGTGTGGCGAGCGCTCACCCCTTGCTCACATCTCCCGCCTCGGCCTCGCTCGCCTCCAGCGACACCGGCTCGAGGTGATAGCGCTTGATCAGCGGCATCTGGATCATGCCGAAGATGGCGGTCAGCGGAAGGACGCCGAAGACCTTGAAGTTCACCCAGAAGTCCGTGCTCTGGGTGCGCCAGATGATCTCGTTCAGCACCGCCATGCCGGCGAAGAAAAGCGCCCAACGCAGCGTGAGGATGCGCCAGCCGTGCGGCGTCAGATTGAACACCTGGTCGAACATCACGGCGATGAAGGAGCGGCCGAACAGCAGACCGCCGCCGAGGATCGCGGCGAACAGGCCGTAGATGATGGTCGGCTTGACCTTGATGAAGGTCTCATCGTGCAGCACCAGCGTCAGCGTGCCGAACACCAGCACGATGACGCCCGTCACGATCGCCATGATCGGGATGTGCCGTGTCACCACGTAGGAGGCGGCCATCGCCGCCACGATCGCCACCATGAAGGCACCGGTCGCGGCGAACAAATTGAACTTCGCATTGACGAAGAAGAACACGAGCAGCGGACCGAGCTCGGTCGCGAGCTTGAACAACGGATGCGGCTGGGTCTTGTCCATTCTCTCTTCCGTCTCTCCCATCCTTCGAGACGACCGCTTCGCGGTCTCCTCAGGATGAGGACCTCATGTGTGGCACGACCTCATCCTGAGAGCCCGACCGAAAAAGGGTGAGCGGTTTTGGCGGGCTTGTGATTCCTTCGGAT
>NZ_JAULLN010000037.1:0-55853 GCF_041357655.1 Bradyrhizobium sp. DN3
TCGGCGCCGCGTAATAGTAGATGTCCTGGAAGTCGATCTTGGGATATTCGACGCGCGCCCAAGTCGGCTCGGTCATGGTCAGCCAGCGGCGATGCGCCTCCAGGCGCCATTCCAGCATCCAGGCCGGTTCACTCTTCCTTGCGGATATGAAGCGAACGGTGTCTTCCGACAGCCCCTTCGGGGCCTTGTCGGACTCGATCAGCGTCTCAAACCCATATCGATATTGGTCGACGTCGATCCGCCGGACGCGCTCGACCGTCTCTTGTACAGCTACCATCGCCCGCTCCGCTCGCGCAAGGACAACTCCCGCCGCCGAGGATTGCGCCGCAATCTCTCCGAGCGGACCGCGCAAGTCACGGCCAACTCGGGGCCAGCGAGTGAGAGAAACAGGAGACGGATCCAAAAGGCGGCGGCTGTCGATAGCATCTTCATCATGTTTCGCGCCGGAGCTCCTCTCATCGGTTACTCCACCTATGCTGGCACGCAGGTATCGGGCACCGGGCAAACGACGGCGCATTGCGGCGTGTCAAAATGCCCCTCACATTGGGTACACTGGGTCGGATTGATCACATATATGTCGTTCTTCAGGCTGATCGCGGCATTGGGACATTCGTACTCACACGCACCGCAGACGGTGCACTGGGATGCGATTATCTTGTAGGCCATGACTGCGATTCCATGAGCAAAAGGTGCGGGACAGTTTCTTGCTTTCAAGTCTTGTGCCAGACGGTTTAACCTTGATTCGTCTGGGCTATTTTCGATAACGCGACTCGCCGCCTCGACACGGTGTCGCAAATCCTACAACGGGCATGACAGCAACTTGATCTCGATGCGGTGGTTTACGCATGGTCGATCTCACGGCAGTCAGCCGATCAGGTGAACCGCGTTAGCCAACCTCAGGGAACGATCTGCGATCCTTCCCAAGGCCGCCGTGCCGCGGCTACGATCGAAGCGCCGCGCGACTTCACAAAGTTCTCCGCCGGTGTGTCAGGTCGACCCCGAGCCGCATCTTGTTGGTTCCACTCACCGGGACAGCGGCGGCTTCGGCGACATCACCACGATGAACAACCGGCGCAGTGATCACCGGTCCGGTCCGCGTCCGCACAACCAGTCAGAAAAGGTCGCGGCGATCGCGCCAGATAAAGTCGCTGAGGTGATCGCGGGCGCCCTGGGGACCCGCGGGACGCATTCTCAATTGCCTTGGATGACTTGGCAAAACCGGCATTCATATGCGCTTTAAGAGGCGAAAGTACATTGTCTCGCATCGTGCGGGCGACTGAAGCCAGGCCTTCGTCTGGTGATCCTCCGCTTCGCTCCGCGTGGCAAATAAATGCCGGTGGCGGTCCAGATCGATGGAGCCGAAAAAAAGCCACCCCGAAGGGTGGCCTAAGTCAGGGAGGAAACGCCCATCACGGGCCTCTGGGATCAGGCCGCAGCCTGTTCGATCGGTGAGAAGGGTAGCCCGAGGCTTTCGGCCACCGCTTTGTAAGTTAGCCGGCCCCGATGGACGTTGAGGCCTGCGCGCAAATGCGGATTTTCGAGCACGGCGGAAAAACCCTTGTTGGCCAGAGCCAAACCAAACGGCAGCGTCGCGTTATTCAGTGCCTGGCTCGAGGTCAGCGGCACGGCGCCGGGCATATTGGCCACGCAATAATGAATGACGCCATCCACTTCGTAAGTTGGCTCAGCGTGAGTGGTTGGGTGCGATGTCTCAAAGCAGCCGCCCTGATCGATAGCGACGTCCACGAGCACCGCCCCCTTGCGCATCGAGCTCAGCATGCTCCGGCGGACCAGCTTCGGCGCGCTCGCACCTGGAACGAGCACCGCACCAATCACCACATCCGCCGCAAATACCTCTTCCTCCACGGAGTCGATGGTCGAAAACCTGGTGCGAACGCGTCCTTCGAAGAGCTCGTCCAACTCGCGGAGCCGGAGTATCGAACGGTCGATGATGGTCACCTCTGCGCCCAGACCGACCGCCATGCGTGCCGCGTGCGTGCCAACGACGCCACCTCCGATCACCACGATTCGGGCCGGCTGAACACCGGGTACCCCGCCGATCAACAGCCCTCGTCCGCCTGCACTCCGCTTCAGGGCGCTACCCGCCGCTTCGATCGCAAGCCTACCCGCGACCTCGCTCATCGGCGCCAGCAGTGGAAGACCACCATGCGCATCAGTTACGGTCTCATAGGCGATCGCGGTGCATCCAGATTTCAGGAGGCCCTTGGCCTGATCCGGGTCGGGGGCCAGATGCAGATAAGTGAACAGGATCTGATTTTCCCGCAGCTGACACCATTCGGACGGCTGAGGCTCCTTAACCTTTACGATCATCTCGCTCGATGCGAATACCTCAACTGCGGAAGTTAGAATCGTTGCGCCAGCATTGCGATAATCGTCATCGGTTGCACCAATGCCAGCGCCGGCATTGGCTTCGATCATCACGCGGTGGCCCGCTGCCACGTATTCGCGGACAGCTCCAGGGGTAAGGCCCACGCGATATTCGTGCGCCTTGATTTCCTTGGGGACTCCGACCTTCATTTGAAAACTCCCTGCCTGAAGCGCCTTTCTAATCGGAAGCGCGCAGCGATATTGCGACCCAGCCGTCAAAATGGCGCAGGAATTCAGCGATATTTGACAAGCTTCGCAGGATTTCAAACCCACGGGTGCCGAGCGGATCGCGTGACCATGCTCGCTGAGCTTAACCGTCGAAACTGCGCGATGGCGGTGAATCGTTTCGAATTGCGTGCTCGGCTCGTGGAAAAGCTAACAACCGAAATCCAGCCTCGCCGAAACTTGTTAAAGAGCGAAGATCGCAGTCTGCCGGTTGGGCAGGATTGCCCATAGAAGGGATCGTTTCCAGAGTTGATGGCTGATGGCCATTGATCATAAATTTGGTTTCCAAAAAACTGGACGTTGCGCAGCGTGTTCAACAGATCCGAGGCAATTGTTCGCCCCACAGCCAATCGACGATTCGTCGGCCGCCGAAACCGGTCGCCATCTGCACAAATTTCCGATCGTCAGCCACCGCCTCGCCAATATCAGCTGCATCGGACCCGAGCGGGTGCGCCTTCATGGCCGCAAGCACGGCATCGGCCAAATCAGGCGCGACGATCGCAACGAGCTTGCCCTCATTGGCGACATGGACCGGATCGAGTCCAAGGAGTTCGCAGGTAGCCGCAACCGCGGGCTTCACCGGAATGGATGCTTCCTGCAGGCGGAACCCGAGGTCGGATTGATGCGCAATCTCGTTGAGGGTCGCGGCGAGCCCACCGCGCGTGGGGTCGCGCATCACCCGGATGCCGCCACCGCCGGCGGCAACCATGACCGCTACGAGGTTATGCAACGCTGCGGAATCCGAGACGACCTCGGTTTGAAAAGCGACGTTCTGCCGTTTTGACATGATCGCCACCCCATGATCGCCGAGGCTACCGGACACCAGCACACGGTCCCCGACCCTTGCCTTGTCGGCGGAGAGATCGAGCCCATCGGCCACAATCCCGATCCCGGTCGTAGAGATGAACAGGCCATCCGCCTTGCCGCGCTCGACGACCTTGGTGTCCCCGGCAATGATGTAAACGCCGGCCCCGCGCGCTGCCGCGCCCATCGAATCCGCGATCGCCTTCAGATCCGAAAACCGGAAGCCCTCCTCGATGATAAAACTGGCCGACAGATACAGGGGACGCGCGCCGGACATTGCGACATCATTGATCGTGCCGTGCACAGCCAGTGACCCGATATTGCCGCCGGGAAAGAACAGCGGCGAGACCACATAGCCGTCGGTCGTCATCACCATCCTGCCTGCCGCAACGTCAAACGCCGACTGATCATTGCAGCGGGCGAGCCATTCATTACCAAAGGCTTTGTGAAAAAGGCCGGAGATCAGCTGTGCCATGGCACGGCCCCCGGATCCGTGAGAAAGATCAACCCGTCCGTTCTCGACGTCGAGCTTGCGTTGATAGGCCTTTACGCTCATGACGTCCGCCTCAACTGTTCATCGCGAACTCGGCCATAGGTCCAATACGCCGCACAAGCGCCTTCCGATGACACCATGCAGGACCCTATGGGAGTTTCCGGCGTGCAGACGGTTCCAAACAGCTTACAATCGACCGGCCGCTTGGCGCCACGCAGGATCGCGCAGCACTCGCACGCCGGATTGTCTGCGACACGCAGGTCGTGGATCGCAAAACGCGTCTCGGCGTCGAATTGCGTGTAAGCCCGCTTCAGCTTCAGTCCGCTGTTGGGTACGAGTCCGAGCCCACGCCATTCAAACTGCTCACGCAGTTCGAATATCTGCGCTACCTCCTCCTTGGCGCGCCGATTGCCTTCGCGTGTCACTGCACGGCTGTATTGGTTCTCCACCTCGTAGCGATCTTCGTTCACCTGCCGCACCAGCATCAGGATTGCCTGCATCACATCGAGCGGTTCAAATCCCGCGATCACGATAGGCTTCTCGAATTGTTCCGCCAGGGGCTCGTAAGGCTGCGTACCGATAATGGTGCTGACATGTGCAGGCCCGATGAAGCCGTCAATTGGAGCCCCGCCGGTGTTGCGGATCTTCGGGTTCTCGAGAATGCTGTGCATTGCAGACGGTGTAAGCACGTGGTTGCAGAACACGCTGAGGCCCTTCAGCCGCTTCTTCTCGGCAATTCGGATCATCACCGCCGTCGGGGGCGTCGTGGTCTCAAATCCGATGGCAAAGAAGACCACCTCGCGGCTCGGCGCCTGTTCGGCGAGCCGGATAGCGTCGAGCGTCGAGTAGACCATCCGAATGTCGGCGCCAAGCGCTTTGGCTCGCAACAGGGACTGTCCTTGCGATCCAGGCGCGCGCATCAGGTCGCCGTAGACGCACAGAGTGACCTCTGGTCGCTCGACGAGGCGGATCGCCATGTCGATTCGGCTGGCGGGCAGAACGCAGACGGGACAACCGGGCCCGTGGATCATGCGGACGTTCGCGGGCAGCAGATCCTCCAGGCCGTAGCGGGAGATCGCATGAGTGTGTCCGCCGCAAAATTCCATGAACCGATAGGCTCTTTGCGAACTGACCTCTGCGCCAATCGCACGCGCAATTCCCTGCGCGATGGCCTTGTCGCGGAATTCGTCGGCATATTTCATGATCGGCGTGCCCCTGCGCTGCCTAGCTCCTGCAGGAGCTCTAGCGTGCGCTTGGCTTCCGTCGGATCGATCTTGGCCAGCGCATAGCCGACATGGACAAGGACGCAATCGCCGACCTCGAGCTCGTCGATGAGAGCAATCGATATCTCCAGGCTAATGCCATCGATGGACACCATGGCCATGTCGTTGGGAAGAATTTTCGCGATCTTTGCCGGAACCGAAAGACACATATCAGGCTGTTCCTCCCCTGGCGGACGACCGTTGAGCAATCTGCAGAGCGGCAATCCAGGCCTGGCCAAGGCTCAAACCGCCATCATTGGGCGGCACCCGCTGTGGCACCAGCGGGGTAAGGCCGGCAGCGCTGCAACCGCGTGGGATTTCATCCGCCAGCACCGCGTTCAGGAAGCAGCCGCCGCTCAGAACGACAGTATTAACGCCAGTTGTCCGCGCAGAGCGCGTGACCCAGTCAACGCAGGCGGCGGCGAAGGTGCCATGAAACAGCCCGGCTCCGCCCACGGCGTCAATGTCATCTGCAATCAATCGCGCAAACAGCGGACGCAGCGACAGCACGCCGCCATCGATCGTCCAGCCGGCTTCGAGAATCGCGGTCCGCCGCACCAGCGCCTCGAGCTTCATCGCCGCTTCGCCCTCATAGCTCTGCAAACTCGCAATCCCCAGCAGCGCCGCTGCCGCGTCGAACAACCGGCCCGCACTGGTCGTGGTGGCCCCGCCCGGCTGATCGAGCAAGGCCGACACACATCCAGCCTGCCGTTGCGCCGCAAAGCGCGGCCTGATTTCGTTAGTCCGGCCGAGCCCGTGCAATACTGCGCTCGCCATGCGCCACGGCTCGCGGGCTGCACGATCTCCACCAGGCATTTGCAGCGGCGCTAAGTGCCCGATGCGTCGGCAGCTCGTCCCTTCACACAACAATAGTTCGCCACCCCAGTTACCGCCCTCGGAGCCAAAGCCATGGCCATCGAGCACCAGGGCAAGCGCAGGTCCCGTATGGCCATGCTCGGCGATCACTGCGGCAGCGTGTGCGTGGTGATGCTGGACAGCGATCAGCGCGCGGCCATTTGCTTCCGCAAACCGGGTAGAAGCCATATCGGGATGCAGATCATGGGCGACCACGACAGGCTCCACGTCAAGACTCGATGTGAGGTGTCGGATCGTCTCCTCGAACGCACGGATGCCTTCGGCCGTATCCAGATCGCCAATATGCTGAGAGACGAACGCTTGGTTGTCCCGCGTGATGGTGACGGTCGATTTTAGTGCGCCGCCGACGGCGAGCACGGGCGGCACAGACTTCGCAAGCCGGATCGGTTCGGGAACATAGCCACGGGCACGACGAATGAATTGCGGCCGGCCAGCCACCACCGACACCACGGAGTCATCAGCACGCGTCAGGATATCGCGATCATGGGTCACGATAAGGTCGGCGATCCCCTTGAGCCGCCGCAGCGCCTGCGCGTTGTCGATCAGGAGCGGTTCGCCGCAAAGATTGGCACTGGTGGCGACGATGACCGGACCGGCCCCCGCACATGCTCCTGCCGAGCGAAGCGCATGAAAGATGAGGTGATGCAGCGACGCTACAGGCAGCATGACACCCACACGCGATAAGCCAGGAGCTATGGCGGGCGCCAGATTGTTGCGCGAAGGCAGAAGGACGATGGGACGTGCTACGGATTCGAGCAGCGTAAGCTCGGGCGCGTTCGCCTCCGCGATGTCGCTGACGCGCTCTATGGAATCGACCATAACCGCGAACGGCTTCTGAAGGCGCTGCTTTCCCCTGCGCAAACGCTGCACGGCGTCCTGGTTACGCGCATCGCAAAGAAGCTGGTATCCGCCCAGCCCCTTTATCGCCACGATTTGTCCCCCCGCGATTGCCGCGACAATGGCGCTGATCCCATGGCTGAGCCGAGGACCGCATGTCGGACACGCGATGGCCTCAGCATGAAACCTGCGGCTCGCCGGATCGGCATATTCGGCCGCGCAGGCGGCGCACAGCCGAAAAGCCCTCATCACGGTGTTGTGGCGATCGTACGGAAGCCGTTCGGCGATGGTGTAGCGTGGGCCGCAATGGCAGCAACTGATGAATGGGTAAAGGTAATGCCGATTTTCTGGATCGAACAGCTCATTGAGGCATTGCTGGCAGGTCGCGGCATCAGCGACGATCTGCGTTGAAAATTTGCCGCCTTCGCTCGTACCGATCGAAAAGTCTTTCGCCGCGAGCGCCGCAGTCTCCCGAACGCAGATGTGGTCGATGCGTGCCAATGGAGGCGCCTCGAGCGGCAACGTGGCGACAAACTCTGACGCACGGTCGCCCTCGACCTCGATGATAACGCCCTCGGGGCCGTTGATGACAAACCCCGCCAATCCGTACCGCATAGCGAGTCCATAGACGTAAGGACGAAACCCGACCCCTTGCACGGCCCCACTCACGCGCACGCGCAGCCGTGTTCGGTCGCAGGTGGTTGCGGCGCTCATCGCCTTGTGTCCTCTACGGCGCGCCTCTGATGCCCCGCCTGTCTATCGATCCAAGCGTAGAGCGCGCCAAAACCCTCGCCGGTACGCGCCGAAACTACAAGCACGTCGATCTTTGGATTGACGCGTCTGGCGTATTCGATGGTCTTGCCCAAATCGAACTCAAGCAGAGGGGCCAGATCAATCTTGTTGATCACCATGAGCGACGAAGCGGCAAACATATCAGGATATTTGAGCGGCTTGTCTTCACCTTCGGTCATCGACAACACTACGATCTTGCAGGCCTCGCCAAGATCGAAGGCTGCGGGACAGATCAGATTACCGACGTTCTCGATGAAGAGAATACCGCCCGTGAGCAGCGGCAAGCGGCGATAAGCCTCGCCAATCATTGCAGCATCGAGATGGCAACCCTTGCCGGTGTTAACTTGAATGGCCGGCACGCCGGCGGCCCGAATGCGTTCGGCATCGTTCGAGGTCTGCTGGTCGCCTTCGATCACCCCGACCGGACGGCTACTCTTGAGCTCGGAGACGGCGCGGACAAGCAGCGTCGTTTTACCCGCACCGGGACTGGACAAAAGATTAAATACAAGCAGGTCATCGGCTACGAAGAGCGCGCGGTTGTCCGCCGCAATCCCATTATTCTTGCCAAGAATATCGCGCTCGATCTGAATGACCCGCTCTCTGCTCATGCCCGTGACCTTCAAGGCAGCCGGCCCAGCGCCGCCGCTCAGAAGCGCCTGCCCGCCATGAGCCTGGTGATGGGCAGAGCGATGATGGTGACTATGACTATCGCGAGCATGGTATGAACGCTGCAGGGCTTCGTCGCCATGAGGATGGGCATAATGGCGATCGCAATCGTCCTGCACATGGGCATAGTAACGCGCGTGGCTCTCCGCATCATGCGCTTTTGCGCATTCGGTCGACGGCGTCCCTACGCTGCAGCCGCAAACGGTACACATCAATCGATCTCCAGCTCTTTCACCCGCATCTGTTCGCCCGCGGTTACCTGCAACTGATAACTGCCGCAGCAGGGACAGCGCTCACCGCGCCGTGCAATTTCGACGCTCTTCGAACAGCTCATGCACCAGGCAACGCCTGGAAGTTCGACGATGTTAAGGACCGCGCCCTCGGCAACGGTCCGCGTTGCAACGACAGCAAAGCAGAACCTGATCGCCTCAGGCGCGGCATGACTCAGCGCTCCCAGCTCCAGACAGACGCTCCGCACCCGCGAAAACGACCGATGACGTACCTCCTCCTCGACGATTTGAATAATGCCAAAACAAATCGCCATTTCATGCATCGCCAACTTCGCGAAAATTGAGGGTGAACCCGACGCACGGATCAAGCGATGCAATCACTGCATGGACTGCATCCCGACGTCGTCTCGCCGTCAGCACCGCGCCCTGCAGGTTCCGGACAAGCGGTCCGCGCCGGTGGAAATTCCACTCCGTCGGCGCGAGGAATTCGAAGCGGGATATCCGGCCCTGAGGATCAAGCTCAACCGCGTGGAAGAGACGCCCCCTGGCGCATTCGACCGCGGCCGCTGCACGGCCGGGCCCTAGCTTATATCTTTCGACAATCCCATGCTCTGCCGAGTCAATCTGAGCACCGGCCTTGAGCCAGGCGCATAGCCGGAGGATTTCAGCAATTCTGGCCCTCAGCCGCTCGGCCGCACCGGCTGGTCTCGGCGAGAGCCGATCACGCGTCATTTGGCGCGCCCATGGACCCGTCTCGGGCGCATGTCCGTCGAGATCGGGACAATAGCAAAATGTCGTGTCATCCACGAGCAGCCGTTCAATGATTTTGCGGTCGTCAGCAACAGACAGGTACGAGTGCTCCGCCGGAATTGACTTCAGTTCGATCTCATCAAGCGCTGCAATGCGAAGCGCCAATGGGCTACCGGACCTCAGCGCGCCACCCTCATTCGGCATGCCGAGCGCGGCCAGCGCAGCCACAATCCGTGCTGTCTCTTCGCGTTGAGCGGAGCCCCAGGCTGGCTGTGCGCTGCCGACAAGCGCTGACATTCCGCGCATCAGGGAGCGGATTGCCGCCGCACTGGCGATGTCTTGCGTAAGATGTCCGACAAAGAGGCCCCGTAGCAAATCCGCGATGCGTTCGGTAACGATAAGCGCAATACGATGCTGTCTTGTTGTGCGGGTGATCGCTTCGTCGCGCGCCGTCTCAATCGCGGACAGCAGTGCGGTTTGCTGCGCGGCGGCACACAACGCAAAGAGCCGCGGCAGCACCTTGAGCAGCGACGAGGCCTGTTTGCCGGCGAACAGCCGCGCCAGCGGCGGTCGGACACGCGGCAGGATCTCGACCGCGGCGACTACGTCGGCAGCTAGCGATACGGTGACATCAATTTTGTTGCGGGCAGCGAGGCTCATGCGCACCGCTCCGCCAACATCCTGCGCAAGCTATGCCGGCGGTCGCTGCGCACGCGCCGTCTACGGGATCCCACCCGATGCCGAATGTTCTCCCAGCTCTTCATGTGAGGTACGCCTTAATAATTTCCTGCATGCGTTCGGCAGAGTCCTGGAAATCCTCGTCGGCAGCCAACGCAACAATCGGCACACCGCCGACCTCCAGCGTATCAAGGATGATATTGTCCGTAGAATTGAAGAACTGCACCGACCAGACGTTCCTGATCCCGGTCGCCTGCACTCGGCAGGTGCCGTAGCCGCGGAAGATGAGTTGGACCGGACCATTGCCCACGCTTTGCTGCAGAAACGCCAGGTCGATAACGCTCATCGGCAGCAATGTGAGATTGATGACATGCGCGCACATGCCAAACCGCCAGACGCGCGCCCGCTCGCGTATTTCCGCCAGCACCGGTTGCACGTTCATCGCGCCGTCCGGCGCGGCGCCGATCACAATATCGGCGGACGTCAGGTCAGTTGCGGCGCGCCGCACAATCTGCGGGATCGCCCCGACCTCAAGATATTCGTGCGCCGGCTCGCTCCCGATGCGCACGCGCCAGATTCCCGCAAGCACGGACTCCCGGATCTGCGCCAAAGAGCCATCTGGCAGGGCAACCACGCCGGCGACCTCACCTTCTCCGAGCACTTCGCCTATCAGCTTGCGCTCGGGATCGCTGAGATTCGCTAGTCCGTACAGTTGCGTCCGAGCGCCGCTTCTCTGGCTGCCAACGGCAGCAGCGGCATTCGATAACAGCGCGGTGGCATTCGGATAGTTCCTTGCAAGCTCGTCGCCATCGCGCCAAGCGCGCTTGGCGAGCGCGCTCGCACTCGTCAACCCGCTATGGAATACATCGAGACTTCCAGAGCCCGTGGCAAGGTCGCTCGCCGCCCGTTCGGCGCCGTCGGATACAACGCGGATCGCTGTTTTCATGATGCGATGTTCCGTTGGATGTATCGAGAGGCAATGCACTTGCCGACAGAAGTGCTGCCGGCGTGTGGCCGAACGATCGGTACCGAGATGCGGTCGATCGTAACCAAACGGACTGGTCTTTTGCCGATCAGGCGGAGTGTATCGCGCCGACGGCACAGGCTCGGCGTCGACGGGCCACGCAGGCCGAGCCGGCCGACCAGTTCGCCACCAACGCCGCCCGCAGGCACTGCGACTTGCTTTCGAAACGCCTTGACCATTTCAGGAAGGAAGAATGCGAGCTGGATGATCCGGAGCAAATATAGGGGATCGGCCGCCGACAGCGGCATCACGGCCGCCCTCACGGGGGCGTGCGCGGCCAGGCGCGCATCGACGCTGACGCCCTCCACGTCGGACCGAGCGGGCCGCGCCAGACCATGCTGCGCCGGCTGCAACTTCATCACACGCCTTTCTGATAATGTCCGGTTCTGCTAGCAGGCTATTAGCAAGGCGCATGCCAATCATCATCTGGCCGCGACTCCAGCTCGAACCAACGGCTCGAAGCGCCTGACATTTTCCATGCAAAGGTTACGTGCGACTGGAATTCGATTTGTGAGCAAGCCTAGTCGGCGCAACAGGCGAACGGAACTGCTAGCGTAGGTGCTCCGGCAATTGCGGCTCATGACCGATCAAGTCCGCAAAGCAGCGATCGCAGTCCTGGCCGTTGAGGCTGGCCTCAAGCCCGTCAAGTGCTGCCGAGATCAGCCTTGCTTCATTTTCGTCCAAAAGCCGCACCGCGCGGTCGATATGAACGAGCACCTTGGCGCCGACCGACGCGTCGGAGACCAGCATGACCGAGACGCGCCGCTGTTCATTGCCATACTCGCACAGCGCCGTGATGCCGTCGGTCTCGACAATCGTCATTGGCAAGCCAAGGCACATGGTCAGTCGCGGGCCGCTAGATCGGCTGCGCCCTCATCTCATAATTCGCATGGTCGATATTGTTCGCCAACAGCCGTTCTGATGCAGGCAGCGGCGCGGTCCGCGGTTTTGCCGGCGAGTCCCACTGCGCCAGGAGTTTGCAAGCCAGTTCAATCGCAGGCGCAATCTGAAAGCGCACCGGGGCGGTCAGCGGACCGCCCCAATGCTCCAGGTCCAGCGGCTGACAGCCGATGAGAGCGAGCTCTCGCGGGCGGCGGCCAAGCAGGTCGGCCGCACTCAAAACCTCCTGAAAGCCGGTCTGATGCAGGCTCACCTTCTTGGCGGCGGTAAATTTTGGCACTTCGTCATCTCGCACAAGCTTCAACTGGCCGGGCAGCAATCCATAGTCGATGGCATCGAACACGATCAGGCAATCGGCCTGCTCAAGAAAACTGACGAGGTAGAGCCCCTGTGTGCCGCCATCGAGGACGGTGACGTTGTCATCGATGGCGTAGCGGCGATGAAACTCCTCGACCACCCGCACGCCGAACCCCTCATCCGCCCACAGAATATTGCCGATGCCGAGCACCAAGATTCGTTTCTTATTTCCCGCATTCAGCATCCGCTTCCCAGTCAATCGCGAAACCCGCGCCCACCCGACATGATAGAAGAGATGCTACGGCCCGACATGATGTCTTCCCGGATCACGGCGTAGACGTGGACCAGCGCGAACATCACGATCACCCACAGGCCGAGATGATGCCAGGTATGGACGTCCTGACTGTTCGGCCAGATTGAAAATACCCAGCCGAACAGCTTGTACTGCCAGCCGTCAGTACCGGCGCTTTGCCCATAAAGTGCAAAGCCTGTGACGACCATGAACGTGATCGTCTGCGTAAACATGAAGAACATTGCGAGCTGAGCAAGACGGTTGTGCCCGACGCGCCTCTCGGGCTCAACTGTAATGAACGCATAGCAGCGAATCTCGTGGTACACCTCGCGCCAAAAGCACCTGCGCCAGAGCGGCACGCAAAAAATCTGCATGGCATGCGCGTTTCCCATCAAGGCCCAGTAGATGCGCAGAAGAAAGCCGACGCTGAGCACATATCCCGCCGAGAAATGAGCAAAGCGGAGATAGCCGAACAGGTAATTGCCGCTTGTCTCTCCCCATATCGCCGGCGTCCCGGTTCCAATGAGATAGCCGGTTAAACTCAGCATCAGAATGGCCGCCGCATTGACCCAATGCCACAGTCGCACCGGCGCGCAGGCGACGCCACCGCCGATGGGGCGTTCAGTCGGTGCCGCATCGACGGCGGCAAGGAGCTGCGGAGCGTTGTCCAGCATGTCTCTAACGAACTTTGACTGAAGCCATTTCTTGGCCGTCAGGACTCATCACGTGGGTCGAGCAAGCCAAGCACGGATCAAAGGAATGGATGGTGCGCAGGATCTCCAGGGGCCGCTGCGGATCGGCCATCGGGGTACCGATCAGGGAGGCTTCAAAAGCGCCAATATTGCCCTTGGGATCGCGAGGAGATCCGTTCCACGTCGTCGGCACGACACATTGATAATTGTCGATCTTGGCGTCCTTGATCTTGATCCAGTGCCCGAGTGCACCGCGCGGCGCCTCAGTGAACCCGTAGCCCTTGGCCTCATTGCGCCAGCTTTCCGGCTTCCACCTGCTGACATTGGCAGTTGCCGTATTGCCTGCCTTGATGTGGATTACCAACTTATCCTGGAAATGACGCATCTGATGCGCCGCCCACTGGCATTCGAGCGCCCGCGCCGCAGTACGGCCAAGCGTCGAGAACAGCGCAGTCAGGGGAAGATTGAGCCCCTTGAGCAGTCTCTCGGCGGGCTCCTTGAACTCGGCTGTGCCTTGCGCATAACCGATGATGTATCGCGCCAATGGCCCGACCTCGACGGCGTGGCCGCGCCAGCGCGGCGCTTTGATCCAGGAATACTTGCCGCCTTCGTCGAGTTCCTTGATATCTGTCTTGCTGCCTTTGAGTTTTGGCCCAAGTTCAAAACTCGGCTCGGTGATACCGTCCCAGGGATGCAGTCCACAGCAATCGCTGGGGTATTTATACCATGAATGCGCGACGAATTCCTGGATCTGCTCGGGATCACCATGGTCGATCGGCAGTATCTCCTTGAGATTGCCATCAAGAATGACCCCGCGCGGCAGCTTGAGATTTTTCGCGGAACAGTCATTGGCGTGTTCGGGGATGTCACCATAGGACATCACGCTTTTGCTCGAAAGTCCGCCGCCATGGAGCCAGTCCTTATAGAACGAGCAGACCGCGGCAATGTCGGGCAGGTAAACCTGCTCGACAAACTCGATCGAACGGTCGATGATCGAGGACACCATGTTCAGCCGCTCAATATTGATCGCACCCACCGCACCAGTTCCGTCGATGTTGATCGCGCAGGGCACGCCGCCGACCAGCCAGTTCGGATGCGGGTTCTTGCCACCATAGATAGCTTGGATCTTGACGATCTCCTTCTGGAAGTCGAGCGCTTCCAGATAATGTGCTACAGCCATCAGGTTCGCTTCCGGTGGCAGCTTGTAGGCCGGATGCCCCCAATAGCCATTCTTGAACGGACCGAGTTGCCCTGATCCGAAGAATTTGGTGAGCCGGATCTGCAAATCCTTAAAATAGCCAGGGGACGACAGCGGCCAGGGCGAGATAGACTGCGCCAGCGCGGAGGTCGACTTGGGATCGGCCTTGAGCGCGGAAACCACGTCGACCCAATCCAGCGCGTGCAGGTGATAGAAATGTACGAGGTGATCATGCACGAGCAGGCACAGCTGCATGATGTTGCGGATCGAATTGGCATTCTCCGGAATCGTAATTCCTAGTGCATTTTCAACCGCGCGCACGGACGTGAGCGCATGGGTGCCGGTGCAGACCCCGCAAATCCGCTCGGTGAACGCCCAGGCGTCCCGCGGATCGCGCCCGCGCAGGATGACTTCGATGCCACGCCACATCGTCCCGCTTGAGACCGCATTGCGGATCACATTGTCGGAATCGAGATTGGCTTCGACGCGCAGGTGGCCTTCGATCCGCGTCAGCGGATCGATGACGATTCGCCTGCCGGAACGATCGAGATTGAACCCATTCGGTGTCTGGACGGCCACCGTCGTCCCCTCCTCAACTCGGTTTGCTTTTGTGGGCTGCGCGATCCGGCTTGTGGGTCAACCGCTTCACGGCGGTGACCGCCGCATGGGCAGCGACGGTTAGCCCAACCGCGCCGGCTGCGGCCACGCCGATCTGGTCGGCGTTCTCCTCGATGCCGAACTGCTTGATGGTTGTGAGTCGGTCGTAAAATGACCCTTTATCCCAGAAGCCGTCTTCGGAGCAGCCGAAGCAGCCGTGCCCGGATTGAATCGGAAATGAAACGCCGCCGTTCCACCGAAGGGCCGAACAGGCATTGTAGGTGGTTGGCCCCTTGCAGCCCATCTTGTACAGGCAATAGCCCTTGCGTGCGTACTTATCGTCCCACTCTTCGACGAATTGGCCAGCATCGAAGTGGGAACGCCGATAGCACTTGTCGTGAATGCGCTCGGAATAAAACATACTTGGACGCCCTTGGCGATCGAGCTCCGGAAGCTTTCCGAACGTGGTGATGAAAGTCACGAGGCCACTCATGACCTCTGCGATAGGCGGGCACCCGGGCACCTTGATGATCGGCTTGTTGGTGATCACCTTATCGATCGGCGCCGCGCCAGTCGGATTGGGCTTGGCCGCTTGCACGCATCCCCAGGACGCACACGTGCCCCAAGCGATGATCGCCATGGACTCTTCCGCCATCGACCTGAGCTTTTCAACGAACGGCTTGCCGCCGTCAATGCAGAACATGCCACCTTCGTTCAGCGGCGGATTGCCTTCGACGGCGAGCACATACCTGCCTTTGTACTTGGCACGAGTTTCCTCCAGGATGGCTTCGGCCTGGTGTCCTGCCGCCGCCATGATCGTATCGTCATAGTCGAGCGAAATCATCGACAGCAGCGCGTCCTTGATCAAGGGATGGGCCGAGCGGATAAAGCTTTCCGAGCAGCAGGTACACTCGAGCCCGTGCAGCCAGATGACGGGCACACGCGGCTTGGTCTCCAGAGCGTTGGCAATACTGCTTGCGGCGAGCGGACTAAGTCCCAAGCTCGCGGCCGTCAAACTGCAGAATTTGTGGAAACTACGACGCGTGATACCCTGACGTCTGATCACGCTGTAGAACGTTTCCGTTGCACCAGCCATGAGGCCTTCCATGTGAGTTATCGTCGACTAGACGAATTGCTGACGTTCAGCAAGAAACAGGCCACCGAAGCGAAACACTTGACAGATACCAAGCCACCGCTTCGGGATTTGCGGATTGTCGAACCCAGCCAGCGAGCCACAAGCTGCGCCATTGATCTGTCATGCTAATGGTGTCCGGTTTTGGACGTCGATGTAAGCACTTCAACAGAGCAGCACGATGGTTCAAACAGCCCGCACCAAAGCGGCTGTCGAGCGACGAAGAGAAGCCGCAATGGATTGAGGCGCGATGCGCACGCTGCCTTCACCTTTTAGGTCTGATCGATCCGATCTGCCTTATTCAAAGCGACTCGCCGCACGGCATCGCTACAGGATCGTGGGCGAGAGCCTGGACGTTCAGAGCTATCATCTAGGAGCGTTCATCGCGCGAGCCAATCGATAGCACGGCGCGATCGTCTTGGCGCATCGCGTCACCAAACCCACTTGCAAGAGCTTCTTCGCGATGGCGGAGGCGATCTCGTTTTTGAAGCACTGGTGCGGTCCGGCCGACCGGATAGCAGGCGACGGCGCCGACTTTCAGTCGACATCGATCCGTACCAGCAACCCTGTCTGCCTACTACCCAAACCGGTTCATCGAGCCTTTCGAGGAAAAGCGAATTATCGGATTATTGCAGCATAGACGATATACTGGACTTGTTCGCGGTAGTACTTTCGGATTTCTCCGGGCGCTGCCGTTCCGACCACCACGACGAGACGCTCCTTTGGGTCGCAGAAAAATTGTGTCCCGTAGGCGCCGGTCCAGGTGAACTCACCTGGATTGCCCGGAACCGCCGAGAGACCCTCGTTTATGCGTACAGCCACTCCGAGCCCGAAGCCGAAGCCGGCACGGTGCGCCTCCACATTGGCGACCTTATTTTTGATCTCTGGCGCGAGGTGGTTGGAGATCATGTGGCGCACCGTCTTCGGACCGAGAATGCGCTGCCCATCGAGCTCCCCACCGTTGAGCAGCATTTGTCCAAAGCGCACGTAGTCACCGACTGTCGCAAATGCGCAGGCTCCCCCGCAGTCAAACTTCGTCGGACTTTCGAGGAGCTCGATATCTTGTGGCTTTCCCGTCAGCGGGTCGTCTGGAAATGGATGCGCGAGGCGCTCGCGTTGCGATTCCGACAAATGGAAAGTGGCATCCTGCATTTCGATGGGCTTCCACAGGTTGGTGGCAAGATAGTCGCCCAATCGCTGTTCGCTGACCTGTTCCACGACAGCTCCCAGCACATCGGTCGAGAAGCCGTATTCGAATTCCGTCCCCGGTTGGTGCGCTAGCGGAAGCTTGGTAATGGCTTCGATGAACGCCTGCTTATCGCCCCTTAGTGGCGGAGCGGCGAAATCGGGATAGAGACGCGCCACTTGGTCTGAGCTGTCGAGGGGCGCGCCATAGGTGAGCCCGGATGTGTGGCGATATAGGTCGTGGATGTAGATCGGAGAACTCTGCGTTTGAAATTCTAATGAGCCGTCATGCTGCGGCACTCCCACCTTCATGTCTGCGAATTCCGGGTAGTAATCCGTAAGCCTAGCCTGTAGAGGCAGGCGACCTTGCTCCATGAGGATAAGCCCCGCAACGGCCACCATCGGCTTGGTCATAGACGCAAGCGCGAACATCGCATCGAGCCGCATCGATCTTCCTTTTGCAGGATCGAGTTGCCCGTACGCCTTGTAGTGAATCAGCTTTCCGTCTCTGGCGATTGCGACTACCGCGCCCGGCACGCGTTTACTCGCGATCTCGCGAGCGAAGAACTCGTCTAGCTTGGCGAGGCGCTGCTGAGAAACGCCGACGTCATCGGCCCTCGCTTCGGGCAGAGGCGCGGAGTGCACTGAATTGAAGCCGATTCCAGCAGCCGCCGCGGCCATAACAAGCTTGTTCATTGTAGCCTCGCAAGGATGGATGATCGGCTTGCAATACTGCTGCTCGGTCGTGATCGGATATGTCTGGCCGGTAGGCCTAAGACGGTTCTATCCGGCCCGGTGCGCTTGCGCTCATGTGCCTCTCCTGGCACAGTGTCTGTCGATGAGGGCTAAGGTGAAGATTGCCGCAAAGGCGAACATCACCATACCGCCGGCAACCACACTCGCCTCGCGCCAGCGCGATGCTTGGACGTACTCTACGACGTACGCTGACAACACCTTGGTGCGCCCAGGAATGTTGCCGCCGATCATCATCACCACGCCGAATGTGCCGATCGTATGAGAAAAGCCAACCACGGCGGCTTTAACAAACTCCAGTCGCGCCAGCGGCGCGCTGATGGCAATGAAGGCATACAACGGCGAAACGGGCAGCGTAGTTTCCAACGGGCGATCGCCTATCGCAACAAAGGCGTTACGGATCGGCTGCACCACCAACGGCAGCGCCGAGAGAACCGATCCGACCACGATTCCTGCGAAGGTAAAAGCGAGCGTGCGCTCGCCCCAGAAAGCGGCGAGAACGCCACCCGGTCCGTGGGGGCCGAGCAACACGAGTAAGCAAAAACCGAGAGCCGTCGGCGGTAGCACCAGCGGCAGGGCGATCATCGTCGCCACCGCCTCGCTCAAAAGAGTCTTTGAGCGCGCTAGCCACCAAGCGAGGGGCACACCAATCACGAGGAGGATCACGGTCGTCACGCTGGCGAGCTCGATCGTGAGCGCAACGGATTGCGAAATCTCTGCCGAAAAGACATCCATGTGCGTCAGCACAACAGTGCGAGCAAGTCGCCGTATCGGCACAGTGATCGCCTGCACGTCCGGCTCACCCAGGGATGTGGCGCGGATCGCCCTTTCGTTGCGCGGCACTTCGTGGCGGCCGCCACATTCGCGCGCGTCGTTTCTGCGAGCAAGAGCAGCATCGCACGCCTCATCGGCAACTCCTGTGACAGGGCTGCTTCGATCCATCAGACGGCGGCAGCTCCTCGTTCGTCATCAGCAATTCCTGTGCCGCGTGCGAACTGTGGCGCGCTCTATGCTCAACGTGAGAGAAATTCGCATAGACGCCGACGGCACTGTGGAGTGGACCTAACGCTTTGTCAGATTTCTGGCATCTTTGTTCCCGAGCAGACAGCGACAGCCGCGCAACGAAACGGCTTGAGGCCCCGAGAGATGCCTGTTTGGTTTACCGACGGCTCAAACGCCGCACTCGCCACGCTGGCAATGGAACGGATCGCAGGAAGCCTGCCATTTGGCAGCAAGGCGAATGACCTAGCTGAGAAATCATCGTCAGCTGATTCTGCGACGCGGCAAAAGGTGCGAGGGGCCGAGAGCGAACGCCGCCTCTCGACCAACCTGCCTAATGCGCACCGTTAGCACAGGCCTGGAGACAAGTGCCCCGTGCACGAACGAGCTTTGCCGCTGGCGACACGCAGTGCATCCATCAAAGATTTTTTCGCGCAATCGAGTTCCTAAGCCAGGCTTCCATCGCGTGGATGCCTACAATCCAAACTATCAATTTTACCAGTGTCACGTACTGTTGCATCCATCTCAGCAGTCGGGGCATATCGATCACGCTAGAGTTTCCAGGCCGAGACGTGACTCCGCTAATGCGCGCAGCCGATCAAGATACGAGTCACGCTGCAACTTCTTCTTCGACCTTGCGAACGTGGTCCGAGCACTCAAAGCGATGCCACACGGAGATCACGGCTTGTCCGCGACTGCTTAATCGACCGCAGTTTGGGCATCTGGTGCATATCTTGCTTAGCGAGAAAGATAACGTAACTGAACGCCTGCCTTTGGAACGACGCGCCGGCTCTCGGAACCGTCTTCAATCGGACACGGCAAAAATGATGAGTCTCGCATGACGCTGTCGCCTCTCAACGACGCGGCGGCTCACATTCGAGTATATTCGGGAAGGAAGCGTCATGACCACCATGGCAACTGCGGCGCCCGCGCGCGCGTCGCAAGCTTGGTATAAGATTCTCTACGTCCAGGTGCTGATCGCGATCTTGCTTGGTGCCATGGTCGGTTGCCTATGGCCGTCCGTCGCGACCAGCGACTGGGTCAAGGCGCTCGGTGACGGGTTTATCAAGCTCATCAAGATGGTGATCGCGCCGATTATTTTCTGCACCGTCACATCTGGTATCGCGCATATTCAAGATGCGAAGAAAGTCGGGCGCGTCGGCGTCAAGGCGCTGGTCTATTTCGAGATCGTCTCCAGTTTTGCCTTGCTGTTGGGCCTTGTTATGGGCAATCTGGTCCAAATCGGCCATGGCCTTGCGGTCAAGCCGGATGCTGCGGCGGTCGCAAATTACGTCAAGCAGGCGGAAGCCTCGAAGACCGTCGATTTCTTTCTCAACATCATTCCCGATACCGTGGTCGGCGCCTTCGCTCGCGGCGATGTTCTGCAGGTTCTCCTGTTCGCGATCCTATTCGGCTTTGCGCTGATGGCGCTGGGAAACCGTGGGGAGCGGCTGCGCGGCATGATTGACGACGTGGCGCACGCGGTGTTCGGCGTAATCGCAATCATCATGAAAGCGGCCCCGATCGGCGCCTTCTGCGCCATGGCCTTCACGATCGGCAAGTTCGGGCCGGCAGCACTCGGCAATTTGATCGGTCTGATCGCGCTGTTTTACGCGACGGCGGCGCTATTTGTGGTGGTGGTGCTCGGTTTGATCGCGCGCCTCGTCGGCTTTTCAATCTTCAAGTTCATTGTCTATATCAAGGACGAGATTCTGATCGTGCTCGGCACTTCGTCCTCTGAAAGCGCGCTGCCGCAATTGATGGAGAAGCTCGAGCGGCTGGGCTGCTCCAAGCCCGTGGTCGGCCTCGTGGTGCCAACTGGCTACTCCTTCAACCTCGACGGCACCAATATCTATATGACACTTGCGACATTGTTCATTGCCCAGGCACTCGGGGTCGATCTCACCTTTGGCCAGCAGCTCACGATCCTGCTCGTGGCAATGCTAACGTCGAAGGGAGCAAGCGGCGTCACCGGCGCGGGCTTCATCACGCTCGCTGCGACGTTGTCGGTGGTCAACCCAGCGCTGGTGCCGGGCATGGCAATCGTGTTTTCGATCGACAAGTTCATGAGCGAGGTGCGCGCCCTTACCAACATCACCGGCAATGGCATCGCCGCCGTATTCGTATCCTGGTGGGAAGGCGAGCTCGAGCACGCGACGCTGCAGGCTCGGCTCAACGAGCCCACCACTATCGACACTACAAGCACAATGAGGTAGGTCCCGAATCTTAACCGCCGCCATTCGAAGACGCCTCGAATGCAAACGCAGCCACATCTCTCGTAATTCGAAGCGGCACAACCAACTTGACACGAGTCGGAACTTTCTCGCGCGATCTCCAGTTGCGCCTTGCTCCGCGTTGCGCCCCGGCAGCCGCCCTGAAAAGATGTCGCACGCGAGCAAAAGAGTGGGAGCTTTTTTCAACAGTCATTTTCAAGGGCGTTTTTCGCGGTCAAGGCTCCCGGCCATCTGAACGCTTGTGCACCATTTTGCCGAGCAAGTTAACAGGACTGCGACAGAACGTGTCCGGCCTGACGGACCTAGCTGTTGGTCCGCCTACAAATGCCCATGTGCGCGGTCACCGCATTTGCCTCGCCCGACCAACGACGTGGTAGCGATCTTGCTGGCGCAACTCGTGATCGTTGTTAAGGTGCGCGCTGCGCATCAGACTGTGATGGGTGTGATCAGCATGGATTAGATGGCACCTCGACGGAGCCGTGGCGGCTCGCACGCGGCTAGGGTCGGTTAGGCGTCACTGTGCGCACTTGGTTCCGGCTAGCCACTCGAGACAAGTCCTCCGCACCTACGCGTGACGGCCTGAACGCATAGGTAGCAGTCGCGTTACTTCGCCTTCGTGTCTCGGTACATGACCATTGCGCTTTCTTCCGCATGACCGATCGTGGCCGGCGAGATGAGTGGTCCGGAAGCTTGTCCCTCTTCTTTCCGGGTTCGGCGAGGCGCGCCTGATTGTTTTGCCTCAACGTCTTGGCTGACCTGCAGCCGCTGTCCTCGTACCGCTGGCTTAAGGGGGTTGTCCTCGGCCGCATCCTCGAGCGCCTGCCCGGAGGCTATCGGCAGCGGAGGAAAGCAGACATTTCAGCTTCGATTGCAGGCGTGTCAGCCTGCGCCATACTGGAAGGTTTAGGACAACTATACGTATGTCTGTAATGCGTTTTTTCTCGGCGCGTGCTCAGTACAGCAGCAAGCAATCGATCTCGGAACCGCTCACCAGCGGGTCTTGGTACCGAGGATTGCCCCATTTTTGCCTAAAATGTTATAGCTCTCCCGCCGGAGAACAGGCCGGACGGTATCAAAATGCGTAGCCAGATCAGCAGTTTAAAATGTTCAGCCCCTCAGTTTACCTTCGGCAGCATAACGCTGGCCGTGGTAACACTGGCTTGCTTGTACCTTCAGGCGCATTTTGCCGCGACGGCGTTCGCCTATTTGTTGGTGGTATTGCTGTTTTCGTTGATGGGCAGCTTCATCGCGTCGTCCGCGCTTTGCATCCTAGCCATCGTTGCTCTCGCTTACTATTTTGCGCCGCCGGCGTTCAGCCTGCGAATCGATGACCCCCAAGATCTTCCGGTGGTTGTTGCATTCTTTATTGCCTCGATTGTGGGAACGCACCTGATCGGAAAGCTCCGCCAGGAAAGAGAGGCTGCGCGTGTGGCTGCGGCCAAGCTTCAGCGGAGTGCGGCCGATTTGGAGGATCGCGAAAAACGGTGGCGCGCAATCTTCGAGCACAATCCGGCCATGTACTTCATGGTCGATGAAGCCGGCACTGTCCTCAACGTCAATACGTTCGGCGCGACACAACTCGGCTATGCTCGTGCTGAACTGATCGGTCAATCCGTGCTGGGCGTATTTCTTGAGGAGGATCGCGCGTTCGTTCGCGAATGCGTTCGGACGTGCCTTGAGGATATCGGACAATCGCGCACGTGGGACGTCCAGAAAGTCAGGAAGGACGGCTCGGTATTGTGGGTACGTGAAAACGCCAAAGCCATGCTCTGGGCCGATGACCAGCCCATTGTCCTTATAGCCTGCGAAGATATCACGGAGCGAAAGCGGACCGAACTTGCCCTGCAGCGGAGCGAAGCACATTTGGCCCAGGCGCAGGAGTTGAGTCATACAGGCAGCTTCAGCTGGAACGCCACTACGGGCGAGGCCTTCTGGTCAAAGGAAACATTTCGGATTTTCCAATTGGATCCTGAGACTGTCCCGGGGCCGCAGCTCGTCGTTGAGCGTACTCATCCAGATGATAGGGCTTCGGTTAAAGAAACTATCGATCGAGCGATGCGAGACCCGAGCGATTTCGAGCACGAATACCGGTTGCTACTACCGGACGGCTCGGTGAAGCACATCCATGCGCAGGCACGAGCCACGAGAACTGCCTCTGGTGACATCGAGTTCGTTGGGGCAGCTACGGATATTACGGCGGCGAGGCGAGCAGAACAGCAGCTGCGCCGCAGCGAGGCCTATCTGGCCGAAGCCCAGCATCTCAGTCACACGGGCAGCTGGTCCTGGGACGTCTACGGTCTAGATTTCGTGTATCGCTCCGCCGAGGTCGATCGTCTGCTTGGCTTTAACCCACAAGAACCGGTATCGATAGAGACCATTCGATCGCGCATCCATCCGGACGACTTGCCGCGGCTGCAGGAGGTGCAGCGCCAGGCGATTGAACACAAGGAGGGGCGGTTCGAATATGATTTCCGTATCCTTTTACCAGATGGCGGGATAAGGCGCATACACTCCGTTGCGCACGTGGTGGTCGGCAGCGATGGTAACGTCAGCGAGCTGATCGGAACACATATGGATGTCACCGAGCAACACGCAGCTAGGGAACGCCTGGAAACCACACTTGCCGCGCTGCGCGAAAGCGAACAGCGCTTTCGCGACTACGCCGAAACAGCGTCCGACTGGCTCTGGGAGACCGGGCCGGATCATCAGGTCACTCACTTGTCCGAGCACACCAGCGCTGCGGGAATTTTGGCGACAGGATTGATGGGCCTGCTTCGCTGGGACATTGCGTGCGACGTCGAAGAGGAACCCGAGAAGTGGCGGCAGCATCGGGCGACGTTGGAGGCCCATCTCCCGTTTCGGGATCTCGTCTACCGCACCGTGAATCGGACAGGATCTCCGATCTACGTCCGCACGAGTGGCAAGCCGTTTTTCGATGGAAACGGCAATTTTCTCGGCTACCGTGGCGTCAGCACTGACATCACCGCTACCATTCGCGCCGATGAAGCCGAACAAGAACTACGAAAGGCACAGGCGGAGCTTGCGCATGTGACGCGTGTAACGACGTTAGGAGAGCTGACAACTTCCATCGCCCACGAAATAAACCAGCCACTCGCCGCTATTATCAGCAACGCCGATGCGTGCCTCGGTTGGATGGGTCGCGAAGCTCCTGATCTTTCCGCCGCGCGCTCTTCGGTGGAGTGGATCATCGAAGACGCAATCCGGGCAAGCGAGGTGATCCGTCGTGTTCGTGCACTCGCGAAGAAAGGGGAGATTGAGATGGTGCCGCTCGATATCAATGAGGTCGTTAAGGACGTCATTGGGCTGGTAACACGAGAGCTGGCGAGCCACCGAGTGACGTTACGAACCGAGTTGACGGCCGCGCTGCCTACGATCCTCGGCGACCGGATTCAGCTACAACAGGTGATCATCAATCTGGTGATGAATGGAATCGAAGCCATGGACGCTGTTACAGACCGGACGCGCGAACTGCTGATTCAATCATCAAAGAACGACATGGGGCAGGTGCAGCTTGCCGTGACCGATTGCGGCGTCGGGGTCGCCGAGAACGACGCGGACCGCGTCTTAGATCCCTTCTTCACCACCAAGTCGAGTGGCCTTGGAATGGGTCTTTCGATCTGCCGGTCGATCGTGGAAGCTCACGGAGGGCGGCTGTCAATGGTCCACAGACATGGGCCGGGCGCGACGTTCCAGTTTGCCCTACCATTGCATAAGGAGGTCGTCTCGTGACAGGACGCTTTGACTCGCCAGGTGAAGGCAGCAATGCCGAGGCCTCGACAAAGGCGATCGTCTTCGTCGTCGAGGATGACATCTCCATGCGTCGCTCGCTTACGAACCTTTTTAAATCGGTTGGGTTGGACGTCGTTGCATTCGGATCGGCCCGCGAAATGCTGCAGAGCGCAATTCCGGACGTTATTAGCTGTCTAGTTCTTGATGTCCGGCTGCCAGGCTTGAGCGGCCTTGAGTACCAGACCGAGCTCGCGAGGTTGAACATACATATTCCGATCATTTTTATTACCGGCCATGGCGACATTCCCATGACCGTCAGGGCCATGAAGGAAGGAGCGGTCGATTTTCTCAGCAAACCGTTTCGCGATCAGGAACTGCTCGATGCCGTGGTTGCGGCGACCGAACGCGATCGCAAAAGACGGGAGGCTCAGCAGACCGTCGCGAACCTGCAGTCTCTATTTGAGACCTTAAGCCCGCGCGAGCAGGCGGTGATGAAACTGGTCGCTGCCGGCCTGATGAACAAGCAAGTAGCCGCCGAGCTTGGGCTCGCCGAAATTACGGTCAAGATCTACCGGGGACACGTCATGAAAAAGATGCGTGCCCGGTCGCTGGCCGACTTGATCAGAATGACTGAGACGCTGGGAATTCGCGCCAATCGTCCTGAACAAACCCAAGTATGATTTTACAATTTCGTCACTCAAGCCCACTTTTCGCCGAAGGTGGCTAATGCTTGCAGCCGCTATTCCCGCGTCAGGAGGGCTCGTCTTGTCCACGCCTTTGATTTCCGTCGTTGACGACGACGCCTCAGTCCGTGCGGCGACAGAGAACCTTTTGAAATCGCGTGGCTACATCGTCCAAATATTTGCGTCGGCCGAGGAACTCTTGCGGTCGCCGCAGTTGAACGAGACATCCTGTGTCATTACCGATGTGCAGATGTCGGCTATGAGCGGCTTGGAGCTGTTGGCAGAGATGCGGACGCGTGGTTACGACGCACCGTTCATTTTCATTACTGCTTTCCCCAACGACCGCGTGCGCGCGTCAGCGCTGGGCGCCGGAGCGATTGGCTTCCTTGCCAAACCCTTTGGCGGACAAGCGTTAATCGAGTACATCGACACCGCACTGAAGGCGTGTGGCGGCCGAATCGGGATCTGACGCAATCAACCTGCAGCGCTTGAGTTCATGTCCGATCTAACGCTCATGCGACGACGATCTCGCCACCGATCAACCTCTTCGCGGTCGGACACGCTGCTCTAAAATCAGGCGAGCGAGAGGCCAATTGTTGCCTTGTGGATGCCTTACCGACTATCGCCGGGCGGCTACATTGGTGCAGAACAACCTTGTCGCTGCGAGGGCCGGAGGGCACGCCAGCTCGACTCATTCTGCAGGTCGACGTTCAACGTAATGCTCACCCAAAGCAATCGACGACCCTAAGCACTTCTTAACTCCGTCTGGATCGAGGCTATATATTCCATTGCAGAGCGGAGCTGGCTGAGAGCGCTCGACAAAGCAGGAGATTGGCTGTGCGCAGCCCGACTGCAGTGACCACGCCAACGGAGCTTCGCCCAGGACAACCGCCTCACGTCTTGTGTTGAGGCTTTTCTGGTGAAAGAGCTCTGCACGATGCTCTGCTCACGACGTCGTTATGTCCGTTGACGCATGCCGACCAGCCTTGTCCATCGGGCCGCCGGTTCGCTGTGCGTTTCCTGCCCACCGACTCACGCCAGGCGCCCACGCCCTTACTACTTCGTAGGCGTCATCTGTAGAAGACTTCTGCCTCCAAGCAGTCCAAACTGCTCCGCGCAGCACGCCCGGCCCCTGGGCGGCCGGGCGCACTTTGGCGGCACCCCATGCAGGTTCTCGCCGCAGCGAGCATTGTCGCAATTGCCTTGCGCAGTGAGCCCCTACTTCCAAGGCGCAAACGGATCAGCAACCGCTAAGCCAAGGGGCACTGTGGGGGTAGTATTCTGAGCCGACTCAGAAGAACTCCCAGCCGAAATGCCAATAAACGCAGGGGAGCCCGGAGCAGGCTAGATGGGCCTACTCCATGGGGCCATATCCCGGGACCCCGTGGTCACATAAAATCATCCTCATAATCGTATGGTGAGGAGCTCGCTGGGATCTCGGTATCACTGCCTTCACTGTCGTCATCTATGGAAAGATACCGCGCAGCAGTGCCTTTTCGCTGCCATTCGCCGTCGCTATTCCTTATCCACTTGTCTGACTTCTCTGGGTCGAGAACCATGTTGTCGGCGTCAACCTCGACGAACCCCAACTTTGCCGCACGTGCTCTTGCTTCCGCATTAGCTGGACGCAAATTGAGCAGCGGCCGTTTGCCTTCCATTCGAAGTTGATGCTCGAGCAGAATATCGCCAGCGTTCTCGACTAGCGGATGAACGACCTGAAGATCTACGGTAGAGGTCGTCCCGGATCGCCCAGGAAACAGCTCCTTCCACCTTTTGACGTCGAACTTCGTCATGCTGTCGCCGCCTTCCATTCTTAGAAGTCCGACACTCTTGTTGCCCAATTGGTAGCTGAAGTATCGCGCATTCTCGGAATCTCGGGTTGTCCCGTAGTCTTTGGCAAGTTCTGCAGTTCGCTTTGCCTTGGCGGACACGAACTCGGAGTACTCTTGGGGGTTGTCGGCGATGTACTTGATTTCGTCGTCATGATAGGCCTCCGCGGCTTTTCGGAATGACTGACGATCGTTGAACTCCATTATGGGAGGGGTTGAAACGAGCGAATACGGTCTTGTTGCCGAAGATGAACCGCCACTCGAGCCAGATTCGGCTAAGCGCATATTGGCGAACGCATCCGCAAAGATGTCGGCGTCGATTTGCTCATCACTTTCGGCAAAGTGAGAGGATTGGAAGTAGGACGAGCCATTGATCCGATTATACATGGCGATTGGTGCTCCCGTCGGACATACATTTCCGCATCTAGTTTAGGCTTGTTAGGCCCAGCGGCGCTGATAGGGAGCCTGGCTTACCAAAACCTGACGTGGCTGCCCTCACGCTGGCTTGTCATAGAGCTTCCTTCTGAACGACACGGCGGCACGCTCGTGCCATCATCAGGTTTGATGAGAGGCCGCGAGCACGTCCGAGGATGCTCCTCCATTAGAAATCCGGTCGATCGATGATTGACCTACTGACGCCGGAGATCCGCCGGACCGCCTCATGTCCGGGTTTTCGTTTCGACCTTCCCGTGGAGCTCGCGGACGAGCCGCCTCCCATAGTTTTGGCCGGATTTCAGACTTTGACCAACGATATCGCCTGCGCCGGAAACGCAATCTAAGTTCGACTCGTGGAAGCGCGATCCGCGCTTTCGGCGTCAACGCTCATTTATCCAAATCCGCATTTCGCCTTCGCCGCGGTTAGCCCAGCTGAACCACGGAATGAATGTCAGCTGCTGCGCTTCTAGTTGTCCAGGCACTTTGTCGTACTGATAAAGCGCCGTTTCTTCGGAATGCGTGTGTTGCAACCGCGCCCCGTTGGCTTGCAGCAAAATCTTGCCGTTAAAGAGACCAGTTCCTTCGATAAGGGAAAACCGGCTGTCTGCATGAAGCCAAACGTTGTGTAACTCGGTCCCGTTGTCGACTTCCTCCAGACAATAAATTAACGGGCCACGCTGGATGGCCACCTTGCCGGCCAAATTGCGAACTTGTGGATGGCCGTATACGCGACGCACTTGCATCGGCAGCGATAGTGTGACGCGATCTCCCTGCCGCCATGTTCGGCGAATGTGCAAATAGCCCTTGCGCGGTTCGCAATTCACAGGCTCGCCGTTCAGGCTCGCCTGCGGCGAGCTGCACCATTCCGGCAGGCGCAGGGCGAGCGTGTGGGCAATTGGCGGCGCAGATTCGACGGCGATTTCCACCTCGTCTCTCCAGGGATAGCTGCCGCTTATGAGCAACCGCAGCGCATGTCCGTCGACGGATATTGCCACCTTATTACCAACGTAGAGATTTACATAGAGCGCGTCGGTGCGGGGCGTGTAGATGTAATGACCAATCGATGTGAAAAGGCGTGCGATGTTCGGTGGACAGCACGCGCAGCCAAACCAGCGTCGTCGCACCGGCGAGACATGATTGTAGATGCCATTAAATCTCAGCGTTTTGGGATGCACTTCGAGCGGGTTAACATAGAAATAGTGACGTCCGTCTAACGCGATACTGCCGAGAACGGTGTTGTAGAGCGCGCGCTCCATCACGTCCGCATAGCGCCCGTCCAGTTCCATCTCCAGCATACGGCGTGCGAACATCATCAGGCCAATCGACGCGCAACTTTCCGCGTACGCCGTGTCATTCGGTAAATCGTAATCGCTGCTGAACGCTTCGCCGGCGCCTTGCGAGCCGATGGCTCCAGTAACATAGATCTGGCGCTGGACCATGTTTTGCCATAGGCGTAGGCAAGCTTGGCGCTGCTGCTCATTCTGGCGCAGACGCGCGAGATGAGCTACCGCGGTCATGAGGTATACAAAACGAACCGCATGACCAGTTGCAGTCCGCTGCTCCGAAAGCGGCAAGTGCGCTTGGCTATACGCTTTGTTTTCTATCATCCAAGGCATGCAGTCTGATTTGGGGACGCAGGATTGCTGGCGCTTCTCGTACTCAATGTCGTAAAAGTGCGGCTCCGTGCCGCGTTGCTCCACGAAATAATTGGCTAGCGTGAGATATCGCTGCTCCTTTGTCGCTTCGTAGAGGCGTGCCAACGCAAGTTCGATTTCCGGATGGCCATCGTAGCCGTGCAACTGACCGCGCTCCGGGCCGAAAACTGTGCCGAGGTGGTCAGCAAGCCTGCAAACGACCTCCAGCAATCGCCGTTTGCCAGTCGCCTGAAAGAACGCGACACCCGCTTCAATCAAGTGGCCCGCGCAATAAAGTTCGTGGCACTCCGCTAGGTTGGTCCAGCGCTCCTGAGGCGCGTTCAGTATGAAATAGGTGTTGAGATAGCCGTCGCCGCATTGGGCGGCCGCAATCAATTCAATCAGCTCATCGGCGGCTTTCTCCAGGTCTGTATTTGGTGCCTGGCATAGCGACCATGCAGCCGCCTCAAGCCATTTTGCGACGTCGCTGTCCTGGAAAACCGTGCCATGGAACTCCCCTCTCGCACGTCCAGCGGCAAGGCGGAAGTTCTCTACCGCGTGGCTCGGTATCGCCTCGGGATCACGATCGTTCAGCACCTCCCATTGGTAGGGAATTGCCACTTCCCTGACCAGCTGCTGGCATTTCCCAATCAGCGGATCCGAGACCTGTAGGTTGTGAAGATCGACTTCGGCCACATTCCGATCATTCATCTCGTTCCTCCTGTGGCGAACGGACGCCTAGCCTGGCAAGCCATCTCACCACGATTGCGTTGTTGGGTTATGGCCCTGAGATTTGCGGCTGCACAATCGTATTCTCGGTGCGAGCGTTCAAACGATAGAAATGGAGAGGCTGCCCTAAGGCGCCGCACTCCAGACATGCGTTGGCAGCAGTCGCGTTCGAGGAGCGGGACAGCAATTCCCGTGCCGAGAATGAGGAGCGGTTCTTCTTTCAACCATATCTGCGGCTCCGCGGTATGAGCCCGATGCGATCGCTGGCCCACCGACCGGATTTGCCAGTCGTGCTAAATCTCGCGTCGCTGGTCGATCCTCCTATACGAGCGGGTCGGTTGTCGCTGGGCCAGATAATGGCCAATAGTACTCGCCTGTCGCATCTACAGCGGGCGCGCCGCGTCCTTCCGGTGCGGCGAACCATCTGCTATTGATTCTAGGCCCTGGAACTTGCGCGGGAATGTCCGGTTTCTAACAATCCTTTTGATGACAGGTAGCAGGTGGGAGGGCCGCGCTGGCGCGTGTGGCCCAACCGGATTGAATGAGCCGCTGCTACGCGCGATCTACGGAAGAAACTGGACGCTTATCCTAGCAATCGTCCCGGGGTCGAAGTGCATGCTCAACTTGCCCGACATGGAGCGGATGCTGGCAATCGGGAAAAGTAAGTTGTCGCGCGTATGCGCTTCCAGTGAATAAGCCGCGACGGAGAGGCCCGAAGCCGTCTGCACCGACTTGCTCGCCGGCTTCGGCAAGATGCGAGGATGAGTTAGAGATATCTTTTGTGCATCGAGCTTCAGGCTGATTTGGCCCTGCAAGGCAGATAGCAGGCTAGGTAACCAAGAGCCGACTTGGATCTCCCAACTGTCCGTAATTCGTCGTCCGTGGAGAACGGCTAAGCGATTGAGCTAGAATCGCATTTTGTCGTGTGGGCTGGTTTGCGAATGCAGGGTTTTGGTGCACCGGGCATCGGACTTGCAATTTCATTTCGGGATTCCGTCGAATCGCAGCCATGATTCCGTCGTCGCATCGGAGGTGGCGATGCGACCGAAGAAGCACAGGACGAGGGGATCGGGCGATCTGTTCCGGGCCAGGCTGGACCAGATCATCAATATGAAGCACGCGCTGCTTCAGCTCGCCGGCAAGGTCGATTGGAACTGGATCGACGGCGAGATCGCGCCGCTGTACAGCGAGAACGGCCGGCCCGGGATCGCGACCCGCTTTGTGATCGGGCTGCTGCTGCTCAAGCACATTTACGGCCTGTCCGATGAGGGAATGTGCGAGCGCTGGCTCCACGACCCGTATTTTCAGTACTTCACCGGCGAAGAGTTCTTTCAGCACGCCTTCCCGCACGAGCGCTCGGACCTGATCCACTGGCGCAAGCGGCTTGGCGACAAGCTGGAGCTGTTGCTGGCCGAGAGCCTGCGGGTGGCGCACGAGGCGGCGCGTTACGCAATCAGGACCTCAAGCGGGTCACGGTCGACGCCATCGTGCAGCCGAAGGCCTCGACACGTCGCGGCCCCTTATGGAATGCGTGGATTGGATCCAATTCGGCTACGCGTGCTCGCTGACTGGCGGCGAGCGGCCCAGCGCAGGTCGGCGCAGCACTCCGGGCGCG
The DNA here is from genome assembly GCF_041357655.1 of Bradyrhizobium sp. DN3. Classification (NCBI taxonomy): domain Bacteria; kingdom Pseudomonadati; phylum Pseudomonadota; class Alphaproteobacteria; order Hyphomicrobiales; family Nitrobacteraceae; genus Bradyrhizobium; species Bradyrhizobium sp. DN3. Next base: position 31,980 of record NZ_JAULLN010000037.1, read on the forward strand.
ATCCCGCCGCCTAACACAAGCTCGTTTTGAAGTGGCGAGCCATTCCTGCAGCAACATACTCAATGAGCTCAGTAGTCACCAGGTCCGGCCTCGCCCACAGCGACTATTCGGCAGCCGACCCCGGGCCTAGATTAAGGCGTTCGAAGTACCAAGACGTGTCATCGCCGGACGACTCTGTCTCATCACTTGCTTCACTCGAAGCTCGCTCGATTCTTGCCTGAGCACCACTACTCTCGGCGGCGAGATATCCTTCACGTTTGCCTACCCGTTGCCATTTACCTTCAGCGTTATGCGTCCACTTGTCGGGATGCTGGTGAGGATCAAGCACCCAGTGATTCTTATCACTCACAGGAACAAAGCCCATCTGAGCCAGACGGGGCTCGATGCCTGGCAACGCAGGTTTTGACATAATCAATGCTCGCTCGCCGTCCTCCCGAAGCTGATGCTCCAGTAGAATATCGCCAGCGTTCTCGACGAGCGGATGAGTAACCCGAAGATCTACTTGGGATGTGACGGCGTTTCGACCGGGAAATTGGGCGCTGAATCGCCTTCCTCCTACCCGAAGTCCGCCTTCTGTTCTCAGAAGCCCAACAGTTTTGTCACCCAATCGATAGGCGAAATATCGCGCCTCGTCCGAATCTTCGTCGGTGTGACCGTGGGTTCTAGCAACGTTTGCTGCGCGCTCAGCTTTTGTGGATATGAAATCCGAGTACTCCAGTGGATTATCGGCAATGTGCTTGATGTCATCGCTATAGAAGGCCTTCACTTCTTCCCCGAAGGTATCCATGTCGATCTCTTCGATCGGAGGTCGGGAAACTACGGAGTACGGCCGTGTCGCTGCTTGAGACGAACTTGGGCCAGCATCGGGCGCCATGCCTGCAAGCCTTTCCGCAAAGCCCTCGTCATCTGAATGCCTCGATTCATCAGCCTGGGTAGCGCTTGTGGATTGGCTGGATGAGCCAACAATTCGGCCATACATCGGATCTCTCTCCTGTCGGTACGGTTGGGGGTGCTGAGCTCGCGCCGCTCGAGCTCTACCGACGATGGTAAGAGGTCTAGCTGACTATGAGCTGACGCGCCTAGGTTGAGCATCTGTCGCGCGCTCTTGTGAAGAGGAAGCTAACGCGTCGTCCGTGGAGAACGGCTAAGCGATTGAGCTAGAATCGCATTTTGTCGTGTGGGCTGGTTTGCGAATGCAGGGTTTTGGTGCACCGGGCATCGGACTTGCAATTTCATTTCGGGATTCCGTCGAATCGCAGCCATGATTCCGTCGTCGCATCGGAGGTGGCGATGCGACCGAAGAAGCACAGGACGAGGGGATCGGGCGATCTGTTCCGGGCCAGGCTGGACCAGATCATCAATATGAAGCACGCGCTGCTTCAGCTCGCCGGCAAGGTCGATTGGAACTGGATCGACGGCGAGATCGCGCCGCTGTACAGCGAGAACGGCCGGCCCGGGATCGCGACCCGCTTTGTGATCGGGCTGCTGCTGCTCAAGCACATTTACGGCCTGTCCGATGAGGGGGTGCGAGCGCTGGCTCCACGACCCGTATTTTCAGTACTTCACCGGTCCAGCGATGCCGCCAGCGTCATCCTCTCCGCCGTCGGGCATAACTTCCGCCGCATCCTCGCCTGGCTGAGGACTCTTTGGCGTCTCTTCCTGACCACCATCATCGCTGCCCTCAGCGACCAATCACCGCTGAAATCGTTCTTAACGGGCGACTAATTCCCGATTGTTATCGACCATTCCAGTCGAATGCCAGGAAGGTAACGCTCGCTGCCATTGGTGTCCTGACGTGATGACGCAAGCACGACGGAATCTGCTCTTTAGCTGGATGGGTCTATGATTGACCTGTTGATGTCGGGATCGTTCTCCTTCTGAGCTCGCCCATGCCATAGTGACGTCGTCGTCTCGCCGCTCAGCGGAGCACGGCCTGAGTCGCGCAACCATACGGCAGCTACAAGCAACTTCGGACACGGCAAGATCGAGAACTTGTCCGGTTCCGTCCCCACGAAATCGACGCGACCAAACGCGAGCCCAATGGCTCGACGCCGAGGCCTCAATGCTCCGATACTAACACTGCGGCCTCATTCGACGGTCACCGATTTTGCTAGATTACGCGGCTGATCCACGTCCGCGCCCCTTACTAGGGCGGTATGGTAAGCCAGGAGCTGAACCGGAATGGCATAGACTATCGGCGTAAAGCTTGCGACCATCTCCGGCAGCACAATGGTCATGAGTGTGTCCACTGTCGCTTCCAAAGCACCCTTAGCATCGGTGATCAGGATGATCTTGCCGCCCCGAGCGGCAACTTCTTGCATGTTCGAGACGGTCTTCTCGAAGACCTCGTCGTAAGGCGCGATCACCACCACAGGCACGGCCTCATCGATCAGTGCGATCGGTCCGTGCTTGAGCTCGCCGGCGGCATAACCTTCTGAGTGGATGTAGGCAATTTCCTTCAGCTTGAGTGCGCCCTCCAATGCCAGGGGGGCCGATGTGCCGCGACCGAGATAGAGCACGTCCCTCGAGTCAGCGATATAACGCGCGAGCTTCTCGATCTGCGGCTCGATTAACAGCGCCGCAGCAATCAACCGCGGCACTTCGATAAGCTCACGCACGAGCTTCGACTCATCGATCTCAGACAGCTTACCGCGCTCTTTGCCTGCTGAGACGGCAAGCGCCGCCAATACGATCAGCTGGCAGATGAATGCCTTTGTGGAAGCCACGCCGATTTCTGGCCCCGCCAGCGTCGGCAGAACGGATTCACTCTCGCGCGCAATCGTCGAGGTCGGGACGTTGACCACAGATATCGTGTGCACGCCCTGCCCCTTGGCGTATCGCAACGCAGCCAGTGTGTCAGCGGTTTCGCCCGACTGCGAGATGACGATGGCGAGATCTCCCCGGCGCAGAGGCGCCTCCCGGTAGCGGAACTCGGACGCTACATCGATCTCGACAGGCAAGCGCGCCAGCCGCTCGAACCAGTATTTGGCGATGTGCCCGGCATAGCTCGCCGTGCCGCACGCGGTAATTGAGATGCGCTGAATGGATTTAAAGTCGAACGGCAATGTGAGCGGCAGGGCGACGCGCTTGGCCGCCATGTCGAGATAATGCGCTAATGTCTTGCCGGCCACGGTCGGCTGCTCGTGGATTTCCTTGGCCATGAAGTGGCGATAATTCGCTTTGTCCACAAGGAGTGACGATACGCCAGACTTTGATGTTTCCCGCTGGACGACGGAGCCGTCTGCGCTATAAATCACGCACATCGTGCGCGTAAGAACGGCCCAGTCACCGTCTTCAAGATAGGTGATGGTGTCGGTCAAAGGCGCGAGCGCGATCGCGTCCGATCCTAGATACACTTCGCCGTTACCATGTCCGATCGCAAGGGGCGACCCCTTACGCGCACCGATCAAAAGATCGTCGTGCGCCTTGAAAAGGAATGCCAGCGCGAAGGCACCGCGCAGCCGGGGCAGCGACGCTTGTACCGCATCCTGCGGCGAGTAGCCATTCTTGAGATAAGATTCGACGAGATGTGCCACCACCTCGGTGTCCGTCTCTGATTCAAAATGGGCTCCATTCCGCTCCAGCTCGGCTCGCAGCTCGCTGAAATTCTCAATGATCCCGTTATGAACGACCGCTACATTTTCCGTCGCATGCGGATGAGCATTGCTCTCGGTCGGCTTTCCATGAGTCGCCCAGCGGGTGTGACCGATACCGGTACGACCCGACGGCGGATAATAGCGCAGCCGCTCCTCAAGGTTTCTCAGCTTACCTTCAGCGCGTCGCCGCTCGATACGGAGACCTTCGAGAGTAGCGAGGCCTGCGGAGTCGTAGCCACGATATTCCAATCGCTTGAGCGACGCGACCAACTGCCCAACGACCGGGCCACGCCCCAAGATGCCGACAATTCCACACATATGGATCAATGCTGCCCAAGTTAAAGAAGCCCGACGTTCCCCCTCACAGGAACCCCGTTATGAAATTCGCTTGCCCGATGATAACAGATGTCAAGTTCGGGATTTGTCGCGGCCGGCGCTATCGCCGCCGCATTCACAAGCGTGAGTTAGATCTCTTTCAGCCATCATCGCTTCGCCTGGCTACATTCCGCTTTTGGCTGCCTATCTGAGTACGAACTGCAATGCGGCCGCGAAAAGCGTGACCGCTTCGAAGAGAGCCAGATATGCAGGTGCGCTTGCAGGGTGGCGCGACATCCAATCACGGCACAAACAGACTCGGTCGGTTGCGACAATAGCTGTCGGCGTCGCAACAAGCCGCTGCGAGGACATATCGCGCAAATAGTCTGGCTCCATAGATTGAGGACATTCGAACCAGATCGGCGGGCCAATTATCCTACGACAAAGCATCTTGTCTTGTTCGCTCATCATCACTGATGAGCCATTTCACGACTTGCAGCTCACATTTCCAAGAAGGTGAGCAGCGACGCCGGCGAACCGAGCGGCCGTGAATGTGGCAGTAACTGAGTCTTTCCGCCTCACTGATAGACCCTTCGAGAGGCTCACGTTCCGTCTCGGCTGCGCTCCATTGGGGACATAGAAAGAGGAAACCTGCCCATGGCTTCTACATGATCTGCTGCCCATACATTTGCGCAGCCGCTCTAGCGTGAATTGTCCTTTGTCACAGGAAACATTTCGCCGACGCGGGTTTAAGAGGCTCATCATACTCGGACCGAAGCAAGTTACGGTCGTCGAGACTAAACGATTGGCGTCGAAGCTCTATTGTACGAACGTAAACTCTTGATATCGATACGTTCGATTATCTATACCAACGTTGGCTACTCTTTCTCATTTTGTCTTGCGTCGACGGTCCACTGCCTGCCGCGAGTTGGATATTGGCAAAGGCGCTGATCACGGTTGATGAGTCGACCGCCAAGGCCGGCTGTTCTGTTCGGAAGTTAACGGTACGGGCGCTTTGTAGATTACGAATTGATGCGCAGGCTTGACTGTGTGCTGGCTTGCATGTCGTCATTCCGACAAATGCATTGACGACTGCGGCCTCAGCCCATCGCTCTCCCAAGCCATGACGAGACCACGCGAATGCAGACATGCGCCTCAGGATAGATAAGGAACACAGACCGTCGGCTTCCATCTCATTGGAAATATCAGCCCGGGGGCACGCGCGGCCGGGCGCGTAACGGCGTTTGCCATCGATCTCGCGCGCTTAGGATCATCGCGGATATCAGGCAGGTTGCGAGGGTTAGTTGACTTTCATTTTTTGAAGCTCAATGGGTTGGCACCCTCCAGTCCAATATAAATCAATGTATATAGTGTGCATTCCTGCATGATGTGTATGACTGGAGCTAACGATCGCTTTCCTCTAATTGCGGGTGGGGCGCGCTTGCGCATCTAGATTTCTCGAGAAACGGCTTCGCAATAGCGTTTCACAGGGAGGCTTTCTTTCCGGCGCAACTAAGAGAAACCATGGCGGCTCAGGACTCAAAGCGGCGCGTTGCGCTGATCACCGGCGTCACCGGGCAGGACGGCGCATATCTCGCCGAGTATCTGCTCGGTCTCGGCTACACCGTGCACGGGATCAAGCGCCGGTCGTCCTCGTTCAACACAGCGCGCGTCGATCATCTCTACCGGGATCCGCATGCCGGCAACGTGCCGTTCCTGATGCACTATGGCGACATGACGGATTCGACCAATCTGATCCGGCTGGTGCAGCAGATCCGGCCGACCGAGATCTATAACCTGGCCGCCCAGAGCCATGTCGGCGTCAGCTTCGAAAGCCCGGAATACACCGCCAACGCCGACGCAATCGGCGTGCTGCGCCTTTTGGAAGCGATCCGTATCCTCGGCATGGAAAAGGAGACGCGGTTCTACCAGGCCTCCACCTCCGAGCTCTACGGCCTGGTGCAGGAAGTTCCGCAGAAGGAGACCACGCCGTTCTATCCGCGCTCGCCCTACGGCGTCGCCAAGCTCTATGGCTATTGGATCACAGTGAACTACCGTGAGGCCTATGGTATATTCGCCAGCAACGGCATCCTGTTTAACCATGAGAGCCCGGTCCGCGGCGAGACCTTCGTGACGCGCAAGATCACCCGGGCCGTCGCCCGCATCGAGGTCGGGATCGAGGACACGCTCTATCTCGGCAATCTCGATGCCAAGCGTGACTGGGGCCATGCCCGCGACTATGTCGAGGGCATGCACAGGATCCTGCAGGTCGACGAGCCCGGCGACTTCGTGCTCGCGACCGGCGAGACTCGGTCGGTCCGCGAGTTCGTCGAGCTGGCGTTTGCCGAGGTCGGGCGCAGCATCGAATGGCGCGGCAAGGGGGTCGAGGAGGTCGGCCTCGACAAGGCGTCCGGCAAGACCCTGGTGCAGATCGATCCGGCCTATTTCCGTCCGACCGAGGTTGATCTCCTGATCGGCGACGCCAGCAAGGCGCGCGCGAAACTCGGCTGGGCGCCGAAGACGCCGTTCTCGCAATTGGTGAAGGAAATGGTCGCCAGCGATCTCGTCCAAGCCAGGCAGGACGCAGCCAATGGCAAGCACGGCGTTTGAGCTGAAGGGCAAGACGGTTTTCGTCGCCGGCCATCGCGGCATGGTCGGCGCGGCGCTGATGCGCCGGCTGGCACGCGAACAGGCCGATCTCTTGACGGTGTCGCGCAGCGAGGTCGACCTGCGCGACCAGGCCGCGGTGAATGCCTGGTTTGCCGCGAAGCGGCCGCAGGCCGTGTTCCTCGCCGCCGCCAAGGTCGGCGGCATCGTCGCCAACAACACGCTGCGCGCCGAGTTTCTGCACGACAATCTGGCGATATCGAGCAACGTGATCCAAGCGGCCCATGCCAATAGATGCGAGAAGCTAATGTTCTTCGGCTCCTCCTGCATCTATCCGCGCCTGGCGCCGCAGCCGCTGCGAGAGGATTCGATGTTGACCGGCCCGCTGGAGCCGACCAACGAACCCTATGCCATCGCCAAGATCGCCGGCATCAAAATGGCCGAGGCCTATCGCAGCCAGTACGGCGCCGATTTCATCAGCGTGATGCCGACCAATCTCTACGGCCCCGGCGACAACTATCACCCCGAATACAGTCACGTCGTCGCCGCGCTGATCCGCCGCTTTCACGAGGCCAAGATTTCGGGCGGCGGCAACGTCGTGGTGTGGGGCACCGGCACGCCGCGCCGCGAATTCCTCTATGTCGACGATCTCGCCGACGCCTGCATCCATCTGATGAAGACCTATTCCTCGCCGGAACTGGTCAATATCGGTACCGGCGAGGACATCAGCATCGCCGAGCTAGCACTCATGGTCGCGGCCGCCGTCGGTTTTCGCGGTGAGATCAGCTTCGACACGTCGCGCCCGGACGGCACGCCGCGCAAGCTGCTCGACGTCGGGCGGCTGTCCGGGCTCGGCTGGCGCGCCACGACCTCTCTTGAGGACGGCATTCAGCTGGCATACCGGGCGTATCGCGTCGACAGCGATGGACGGCAGCAGAGTGATCTGCCTGTTCCCGATAACGGACCACTCCTACGTATCAATCATCGGTGAACGTCCAGCCTAGCGGACTTGCCGCTCACGTAACAACCAATTTTGCTTCGCAGTTGACAAGCGTTCATTGTCAACAACGCGCTCAGTTGGACGTCTAGAACCCGAGTGACGCGGTGTATCCTAGCTATGACGCCGCCAATCGACTTGCAGGAAAAGGAGAATGGCCATCATCGACACCTGCTGCCATCAAGTTGAGATCTCATCGACTCTAAGCCGCTAGACGCCGACCGGTGGACGATCATTAGCCGGGAGCGTGCTGGTGTCCCCTTCCTCTCGACCAACGGCTTAGCGATGGTCTGTCATCATTATCCTCGCCGACAGCGTAACGATGGACATGAGCGCGCCTAACATCCCGAACGCCAAGGGCAAGCCAAACATGTGTGCGGCGAGCCCGATGCTGGCAGGCCCGACGAGTATACCCGCGTAGCCGACTGTCGTGATGACCGCGATCGCAACGCCTGCTGGCATCACTGTCTGTTTGCCGGCGCGTCGACATAGTATGGGTACAACATTTGAAATACCCAATCCAATAAGCAGGAACCCCGCCATAGCAATCAACGCAACGGGCGCGGCCACCACAGCCAAGAAGCCTGTCACGATCGGCAGAGTCCCGAGCATCAATGTGGCACGGTCGCCGATTCGCGCCACCGCGGCATCTCCGCTGAGACGCCCTGCGGTCATTGCGATTGAGAAGAGCATACAACCAATGCCCCCGTGCGCCTCCGCGAGAAGATCTCGTTCAACGAGAAGCAAAGCGCTCCAATCGAGCATTGCACCTTCGACAAGAAAGGTGATAGCCGCGAGCACAGCTATTAGCAACACACTGCGATGGGGCAAGACAAACAATGGCCCCTGCTGCCTCGAACCCGTCGCGAGCAACCCCGGCCAGGCCGACACAATCGCGATCGTCATTAACGCCGAACAAGCCAACGTCGAAAAAAGCGGGCCAAGCTGCAGCGAGAGTAACGACGTCACGGCGGCAGAGCCGGTGAATTCCCCAATGCTGTACTGGGCGTGGAAGCCAGACATCAATGGACGGCCGGTGGCGCGCTCCAATTCAATCGCATGAATGTTCATGGCTACATCGATCGAGCCGAGTGAAGCGCCGAAAGCAAACAGCGTGGCACCGAGCCCGAGAAATGTGTCGGCAATTGCAAGCCACGGCAGGGTGATCGCGAGTCCAAGTCCACCCGCGAGGATAATGGGCTTGCTGCCGTACCGCGCATTCGACACGCTGGTCAAAAGCATAGCGATGACGGATCCCGTTCCGAGACAGAGCAGCAGAAGACCAAGCATGCGGTCATCCACCGCGAGCCGCTCCTTGGCGAGTGGCACCAAAGGCGCCCAGGCCGCGAGACCGACTCCGGCCACAAAAAATGCGAGCCGTGTCCCAAGCAGGCCGGCAGACCAATTAGCGGATGGTATCACGGGCGCTCCTGAGAGAACGGGCTCGCGAGCGCGACGCCCGTCATCCTGCGTGCGTCGCCTGCAAGCGGCGCGATCGACAATGATGGCCTCAAGTTGACATTCTTTAGCCCTGCAAATGCAATGCCGTCACAAAAACTGGACTACGTCACTGAGCAAACGACAAGTAGGGGTGATCGTCGAGTCCGTGATGCGGTGTTTCGGCTACTCTTTCCCGGATGAGCTAGCCATGGGGTGATAGTTTTTGCTGGTCTGCGACGGCTGGAGGCGCAACGCTCACTATGGCCTTGTCGCAAAGCCTACAAAGCCTGCAAAGCCAACGGCGCCCGACGCCACTGTGTACTTGGCGCGAACACGCCGTAGGTTTTCCGACAGCTTTTGTAAAATCGGGAGCTCTCATCACGAGTAACGGCGCTGACTCACAAGATCAATACAAGCCCGCTATCACGCGCAAGCCGTCAATGTCGGCCCGATACTTTTGATATTCGATTATTCCTGGTTTCAGGCGGCTAGGTGGTTCCCCACGTCGCGCTCGCTGTGCCGTGTCTCGAGTGATCCGTTTGTCTGGCGCGTTTGCCGCCGGCAACCACAGCCACGGCGAGTGGCATGGCGACAAGATCAACCTCCAAAAGTTTAGGGCTGTCCTGTGATCCCGAATTCCCCGGCACCGGTGCGCTGGGCTGTCATAGAGCAATCAACCAGATTTACATGCCATCATTGTCGCCGCGGAAGAGAGCGGCGTCGCTCAGGTCCACGACGCGCGCGCATTCGATACCGAGGTGCCCGCCGGCATCGTTCAAGCGCTTATATCCGCAGTTCGCCGAGCCCGTCGCTCTGATCAAATCGGGCTGTGGGTGGTAAGGAGCAAGTGTAGCAGGCACAGATCCATCAGTATCGCCGCCGCCCTCACGTTATAAGCCCAGGCGCTCTGCACTAGATCGAGCTCGATCAGCACCTGTGACAAACCGACGCCCGCATCAAAGCTCATGCAGATGCGTCGAAATATCTCCGGATCAAGCCGGCGAATGAGGTAGGACCCCAGAGGGATGCCAAGCATAACACTGGGCATGAAAACATAGAGCAAGCTGCCGCTTTCGGGAACAAGCCGAGCTGATAATAGACGAAGGCGGTCACGCTCGATTCCGCCACGCGAACCAGGGCTAGGCCGGCGCGAAACTCGTGTTTAACCAGGCCCTGGTTGTTAAACAGCATCGCTAAGGGAGGGCCGGAGATAGTCGTCACCAAATAGAGGATGCCCAGCATCGACCCGAATGGCAGGCCGATCAGCCAGCTTGCTTCGACAGGGCGGCGCCAACCCGCAGCTTGCAGCAGGATCAGGGACAGAATGATCGTGTCGGTGCACCTGATGCTCGGCAAGCTCGGCACCACGGGCGTGAAGATCTCGATGCGCAAGTGAGCGTGAGGCGATCGCAGCCACACTGAGCGAACCTAGATTGATTCTATCGTCATTGCTTGGCCAGCTGGGCATCAGCAGCGCCGGTGAGGTCGAGCTCGGGGGCGATCTTCGCGCGGCCGGAGCTCGCATCGGCACGGTGATCGGACGCGATCGCGACGTAGACCGCCGGCAGCACGAAGAGCGTGAACAGCGTGCCGACAGACATGCCAGCGACGAGCACGAGCCCGATCGAGAAGCGGCTCGCGGCGCCAGCTCCCGTTGCCGTCAACAAGGGTATGAAGCCCGTGACCATTGCCGCCGTGGTCATCAAGATTGGACGCAGTCGGACGCGCGCCGCCATCTCTATAGCCGAGCGACGGTCAAGTCTCTCCTTGAGCTGCAGCTCATTGGCGAACTCAACCATCAGGATGCCGTGCTTGGAAATCAACCCGACCAGTGTCAACAGTCCGATCTGGGTGTAGATGTTCATCGTCGCCCAGCCAAAGAATGGCGGGATCAAGGCGCCGACGATTGCCATTGGGACGCTGATCATGATGATGAGGGGATCGCGCAGACTTTCGAACTGCGCCGCAAGCACCAAGAATATGATGATCAGTGCAAATGCAAACGTAATCGCCAGTTGGTTACCCTCGTGCACATATTGGCGGGCGTCGGCGAGGAAGTCGTGGCTGAAGCCTGCGGGCAGTTTCTTTGCCTCAGCTTCCAGGAAGTCCACAGCCTGACCGATCGTGACGCCTGGCATCGGCACGGCCTGAAAGGTTGCGCAATTGAGCTGGTTGTAGTGGGTGAGCGCGTTCGGATCGGTCGCAGTCTCGATGGAGACTACGGTGGACAGCGGGAGCATCGAGCCCGTCGCTGTCTTCACATAATAGCTCCCGATGGCTTGCGGCGCCAGGCGTTCCTCGCGTGGGACCTGCGGGATCACCTGGTAGGAGCGGCCCTGTAAATTGAAGCGGTTGACGTAGTTTCCGCCAAGTAAGGTGGCGAGCGCGTTACCGATGGTCTGCATGGTGATGCCAAGCTCGTTGGCCTTGGATCGATCCACCTTGACTCGTACCACCGGCTGGTTGAACTCGAGGTCGGAGTCGCTCACCATGAACAGACCGCTCTTCCGCGCGGCATCTTTCAGCTTCGACATCTGCTCGTAGACGGATTGGAAGCCAAGCGTCGAATTGATCACCATCTGCACTGGTAGGCCATCCGAACCGCCCGGAAGCGGCGGCAAGCTAAAGGCAAACGCGTTAATGCCTTCGATTTTGGACAGCTCGGCCTGGACAAGGGACTTTAGCGCAATCGATGATCGCTTGCGCTCGTCCCATGGCTTGAGCAACATGCCGGCCAAGCCACTCTGCTGGCCGCTAACGCCGTTGAGCACGAAGCTCAAATCAGTCTCGGGAAATTTCTGGAACGCGTTTTCGATCTTGGTACCGTAATAGTCGAGGTAGTCGATATTGGCGTATTTCGGCGCCTTGGTTAGAGCGAATACGATACCTTGATCCTCCTCGGGTGCGAGTTCCTTGGAAGTATGCATATAGAGAAAGCCGACGAGGCCCAGCATGGTCAGCGCAAACAGGCCGGTAATCGGACGATAGTCGAGCGAGCGGTCGAGCTTGCGGCCGTACCATCGTGTCATGGCGCTGAACCCGCGGTTCACAAGTCTTGCAAACCGCCCCTCCTCAGCGCGTTTCAGGAAGAGCGAGCACATCATCGGCGACAGCGTCAAAGCGATCACGCCCGACACGATCACCGCTCCCGCTAGCGTAAACGCGAACTCGCGGAATAGCGCACCGGTGAGGCCGCCGAGAAATCCGATTGGGGCATATACCGCAGCCAAGGTAATCGTCATGGAGACAACGGGGCCGACGATCTCGCGCGCGCCCCTTGTAGCAGCCTGTAGGGGCAGCGCACCTTCTTCTAAATGGCGATGAATGTTCTCCACCACCACGATCGCGTCATCGACCACGAGACCGATCGCGAGAACCATCGCAAGGAGAGTCAGGAGATTGAATGAAAACCCCAGCGCCAGCATCATGCTGCAGACACCGACGAGCGACAACGGAATAGTGACTACAGGAATGATGACCGACCGCAGCGAGGCCAGGAACAGGAAGACTACCACCACCACGACCACGACGGCCTCGATGAGCGTCTTCTCCACTTCATCGATCGACGATTGAATGAATTTGGTGGAGTCGTAGGCCACTTTCATCTTCAGTGACGGCGGCAGGTTACGCTCCATTTCTGGAAACAGCGCCCGAACGCCTCGCACTATGTTTAGCGGATTGCCTTGCGGGCTCGCCCGAACGCCGATAAAGACCCCGTGCTCGCCGTTCATTGCGACGCTGGTGTCTGTGGTCTGCGCAGCAAGCTCGACTACTGCAATGTCCTCCATGCGCACAAAGCCACCGTCATTGGCTTTGACGATCATGCGCTTGAAGTCATCGACACTCCGCAGATCGGTGTTTGCCGTAACATCAGAGATAGTGAAATAGCCCTTGGTCTGGCCGGCCGCGGCCTGGAAGTTGTTAGCGGCGATTGCAGCCGAAACGTCAGCCGGCGACACGCCGTGCCCTGCCATTTTCGCTGGATCGAGCCATAGCCGCATCGCAAAACTCTGGCCGCCCAGGATGTCTGCCGCTGCGACGCCGTCGACGGTTGACATAACGGGTTGCACGACGCGCGAGAGGTAGTCGGAGATCGCGCTGGCCGTCAGTTCCTCGCTGGAGAAGGCGATATACATGACGGCGGTGGCCTGACCGGTCGACTTAGTGACGACCGGATCGTTTGATTCTTTCGGTATTAAATATTTGACTGAATTGACCTTGGAGAGAACCTCGGTGAGCGCCTCGTTGGGATCGAAATTCAGCTTGATGTAGACTTGGATCGTCGAGGTACCGAGCACCGATGAGGAATTGATGTGGTCGACGCCCTCGGCGGAAGCGACTGCCTGCTCCAGGGGAGTGGTGATGAACCCCTGGATCATGTCGGCGGAGGCGCCAGGATAGGAAGTCGTGATATTGACGACCGTATTAGATAGCTTGGGATACTGCCGGATCGGCAGTACGGTGGCCGCGCGAAAACCGATCAGCAAGATCAGGAAACTGACGACGATAGACAATACCGGACGTTTGATGAAAAGCTCAGTAAATGCCATCTCGACTCGCATTTCAAGAGGGGGATGCAAATTCGCCAGCAACTTGCGCTACGGCAATGATCAGCAATGCGGCAACTGCGCTAAAGCCCGTAGTATGAGGGAAGCATTATCGGCTACTCTAAGGGCTCACACGTTCATGAGCATAGCGTGCCCAATCCTCCGCTTCTCCATTTTCGTCGCTTGAATGAATGTTGGCTCCGCTGTTCTGATCGCTGATCGCGATCTCGAATAGTGGGCACCTTCTTAAGATGAAGCCCCTGGCTTTTTGCGTGCAATCGGCCAAAGGTCCGACTCAAGATGTTCGTCCTCACACCTGATTGGAACGCACTGACTTCTAGCAAGCTATCAGTTCAGGCTTCGCGCCGACCCGTCGATCGAATGATCCAGGTTCGACATCGAAAGTACAAACGAACCTGACGGGTGCTCAACTGTACAAGGGTAAGTGGGTAATATAGCATCGGCTGCAAAACACTATACCAAGGTTTGTCGAAACGGTCGCTGGTCGCAGCCGCGCGAAACCTGTGACGTTGCCAGACGCAAAGTTCTCGGTCCCACAATATTCCGCAAGCATCCCCTATCGCATCGCTAACTCGCTGAACAACGTCGGTTCGGAGTTCGCCCTTTGCTACCAGGTCGACACGTCTGTCGGAAAAGTTGCCTGGAGCACTTCTTCAAGCTCAATATGCTGGGTACTGTTTGGCTACGCATTGCGCTACGGAGTTGGCAACGCCAGCATTACGTTGTCGATCAGCCGGGTCGGGCCGACGTAGGCTGCCGCACAAAGCGCCGCGGGGCGTCGCAGTGGACTGTCGGCGGTGTTGAGCGTGTCACCGTCGACAAGTTCAAGATACTGCAGTCGGTCAACTGCCTCTAAATGCTCCTTGGCGATCGCAATCAGCTTTTCTACGTTGCGCTCTCCTGAGCGAAATTCATCCAGCGCGGCGGTTAGTGCACGATTGATCGCAAGGGCCCGCTGACGTTCTTCCTTGCTGAGATACCGGTTGCGACTGCTCATCGCGAGCCCATCCTGTTCGCGAACGGTTGGTACGGCGACGATCTCGATCGGGAGATTGAGATCGACCGCCATGCGGCGCACGACTGCGCATTGCTGAAAATCCTTCTGGCCAAAAAACACGACGTCGGGCTGCACCATGTTGAACAACTTGCATACGACAGTCGCGACACCGCGAAAATGTCCAGGCCTGAAGGCTCCGCACAGAGGTTTCGCGAGGTCGCCCGGTTCAACGAAGGTCTCAAAATGGCTCGGATAGACTTCCTGTGCATCCGGCGCAAAGAGGATCGCAACACCGGCATCGCGGCACAGTCCCTCATCGCGCAAGAAGGCTCGCGGGTAGGTGCTGAGATCCTCGTTTGGTCCGAACTGAGTGGGGTTGACGAAGATGCTGACGACGGTGACGTCGCATTGCGCCCGGCTCGCCGCGATCAGCGCCAGGTGGCCATCGTGGAGATAGCCCATTGTCGGCACGAATCCGACCCGTTGATCGGCACTGCGGGATTTTGCGAGAGTGCGGCGAAGCTCAGCGACCGTCGTGATTGTTTGCATGTCGAGCTCTACATCAGGTTGGGTTGGATGGCGCCCAGTTGGTAATTGCCTCGCCGACACCTTCAGGAAGTCGATAGGACTCTTGCGCTGCCGGGAATGCACCACTGCGGACATCCGCGGCCCAGCGCGAAAGCGCATCATGCAACTGCTGGAAGCCTTCTGCATAGGCGCGAACGAATTTGGGGCGACGACCTTCGGTCAGGCCCAGCACATCGTGAAACACGAGCACCTGCCCTGAACAGTCCGGGCCGGCGCCGATTCCGATCGTTGGTATTGTCAAGGAATCGGTTGCTCGAGCAGCAAGCTCGGCCGGAATGCCTTCCAACACCAAAGCGAAACAGCCGGCCTCCTGCAGACGGTGAGCATCATCGAGCAGCCGCAGCGCTTCGTCCGCTTTCCGGCCCTGCACCTTGAAGCCGCCCATGACATTGACGCTCTGGGGCATAAGACCCAGATGACCCATCACGGGAATCTCGCAATCGACAAGGGCACGTACCATCTCGATACGCTTGCCGCCGCCCTCGAGCTTCACCGCGGCTGCGCCACGTTGCAGGAATCCGCCGGCATTGCGTATGGTTTCTTCGACGCTGAGGTGGAAGCTAAGAAACGGCATATCGGCGACGAGCAAAGCACGAGGCTTGGTGCGTGCAACGGCTTCCAGATGATGGTTCATCATCGCCACGCTTACGGGCAGCGTGTTTTCAAATCCAAGGCAAACGTTACCGACACTGTCACCAACGAGAATGATGTCGACGGAAGGATCCGCGATGCGCGCCGCAACCGCGTCGTAGGCAGTCGTCATGACGAGACGCCGGCTGTCCTGCTTCCAGCGCTGCAGCATGGGAATCGTGATGCGCTCGACCGGCTGCTGCGAAACGTGGCTCATTTGGTCCCCATTGCGTCGACGACCTCAGTTCCATTCTGCGGTGCGCAGTGGCAAGGCTTTGATGTCAACCAACTCGCCGACTGCTTAGCAGAGAGTACTTTTCTCATTTGAAACACCGTTGAGCCTTTACGCACTTGGTACTTCCTAGGGAGCATGGAAGAAAATTGTCAACCTCGGGAGAAAAAAAGAAATCGATTCCTCGAAAATGGCGCGGCGACGGATGGAAATTCCTTTTGGTTGCGCGATCACCAGACGAAGACTTTCTCGGCCGGTGTGTTGGGTCATGCGGGCGTGGCCAATGGCTTCGGAAGATTCGCCGACAGGCTGTCGCGATCCACGACCGATCCGGCCTTCTTCTAGACCAGCTCATCGGCTGCATCGTTAATTGCAGCGTAGATTTCCTCGAGGTCCGCCGACGTGACACAATACGGCGGCATGACATAGATCGTATTGCCAAGCGGGCGCAGCAGCAGATCTCGATCGCTAAAGAACGCCTGCAGCCTCGGCCCGATATTGGCGAGGTAGCCCTCGTCGCACACCTTCAGCTCGAGTGCTGTGATAGTACCAGTCTGACGGACATTCCCGAAGCGTGCGTCCGCGCGAAATGGCTCGATTTTGTGTTTCTGCATTGCAGCGACGGAGGCCACGCGCTCGTAAGTCTCATGGTTGCACCAGAGATCCAGGTTCGCCTTGGCAGCGGCACACGCCACCGGATTTGCCGTGTAAGAACTGGAGTGGAAGAAGGTGCGGGTTCGGTCTTTCGAATAGTGTGCGTCGAAAATGTCCGCGCGGCAGAGCGTCACCGCAAGCGGAAGAGAGCCACCCGTGAGGCCCTTGGAATAGCAGGCAATGTCGGGCGTGACACCAGCCTGCTCGCAAGCGAATAATGTTCCAGTGCGCCCCCAGCCTGTCATGACCTCGTCGGCAATGAACAGGACGCCTGAGGCCTCACAGATCCGTTTCATTTCATTTAGGACCCAAGCAGGATACATAAGCATCCCGCCAGCTCCCAGGATCAGGGGTTCGACGATGAAGGCAGCCGGATTTTCGTTGCGACACGCGGCCTCGAGCGCGTCGAGCGTCGGCTGTTCATGACCCAGCGCCGGGAACGGCACTGAGGTAACCTCGAACAGCAGAGGTTCGTAGGCCGCATTGAACACACCACGCGCGCCGACCGACATCGTCCCCACCGTGTCGCCATGATAGGAATGCTGCATCACGACGATGCGTGAACGCGACTCGCCGATGTTGCGCCAATAGCCGAGCGCGAACTTCAGCGCGACCTCCACACTGGTCGAGCCGCTGTCGGAGAAGAAGACGTAGTCGAGGCCGCGGGGCGCAAGTTTCAAAAGCAGGGAGGCAACCTCTTCGGCGGGTTCATGAGTGTGGCCCGCGAAGATGATCTGGTTGAGCTTTTCCGCCTGCTTCTGAATGGCACTCACGATGTATGGATGGCAATGGCCATGGGTCACAACCCACCAGGACGCGATCGCATCGATGATGCGACGGTCATCCGCGGTGTAAAGATATGCACCCTCGCCGCGCAAAACCTTTATCATCTCGCCTTGCAGCGCATGTTGGGTAAACGGATGCCAGATCCGCGACTTTGCTTTGCACATTATGAATCGAAATCGCCACCATGGAACGAGACCTTGAAGGCCGCGCGAAGCGCGTTGGCCGTGAGTGGAGCAAGGCACGGCAGCCGGCCCAGCTTCCGCACTTGTCCGATCCTGCAAATGGTGCTCTCGGTGTCGACGTTCTCTTCGCCGATGAACGCGATACCGCGAATTTCAATGTTGCGATTGTGCAAGGCCTCGAGCGAAAGCAGCGAATGATTGATGGTACCGAGGGCAGTGCGCGCGCAGAGAATGACTGGCAGCCGCCATCGTGCAAAGACGTCGATATAGAGTTCGTTGCGATTGAGCGGTACCATCAGCCCGCCTGCCCCTTCGATCACGAGCGGGCGATCCCCGGTGTCCGGTACATTGAGTGCGGTGGCGTCGATGTGAAGGCGATCGAGTTCTGCTGCGAGATGTGGTGAGGCTGGCGCTTCAAGACGATACCGCTCTGGCACAATCCGATCGTCGGGAAGTTCAGCCAGTCGTTCAACGACCTGGGAATCGATCTCCCCTCGAAGGCCAGCCTGGACAGGTTTCCAATAATAGGCATCAAGAAAATCGACGAGTCCTGCGGAAAAGATCGTCTTGCCGACCTCAGTGTCGGTGCCGGTGACTACGAATCGCCGAGCCATCTTGCCTCGCTTCCGGTTTCTTCCATCAAGGCATCGAGCAACGCACGCACATCATTCTCTCCGACATTCAGTGTCAGGGAGATTCGCAGCCGAGCTGTGCCCGCCGGCACAGTCGGTGGTCGGATTCCGCGAACGTCGAATCCGCGAGCCTGCAGCATCGATGCCAGTTTCATGGCGCGCGCGTTGTCGCCGACAATGTAAGGGACAATCTGGGAAACGGAGGGACTCCGGCCCCCGCGCAAGCGGATCTCCCGGTGTGTGAAGGCGACCAAGCTGGCCAGGCGTTGTTGCCGTTCCGGTTCCTCCTTCAAGATTGATAGCGCCTCCTGCACGGCAACAGCCAGCAAAGGCGACGGGGCGGTTGCAAAAATGAATGGACGGCAACGGTTGACCATGAAGTCGCGCAGCACTCTGCTCGCGGTGACGAGGGCACCGGCGGCGCCCAGCGCCTTGCCGCACGTATGAACGACCACCAGGTTCTCGCGCCCTTCATAGGGGGCGGTCAGCCCCTTTCCCTGCTCACCGTACACGCCAGTGGCATGAGCTTCATCTACCAAAAGAAACGCATCATGCCTGTCGGCGATTGCGACAAGCTCCTTGAGCGGCGCGAAATCGCCGTCCATGCTGTATAGACTTTCAGCCACGATCCAGACACGGCCCGTCCCGCCTTTCGCGCGCCAGTCGCGTATTGTGTTTTCGACCGACGTCGGGTCGTTGTGAGCGCTTTCGCGAAACTCGGCTCGTCCGGACCGTGCGCCTTCGTGAATGCTCGCGTGCACGAGCGAATCGAGTACCAGCAGATCGCCCCGTTGAGGCAGCGTCGTCAGGATGGCAAAATTCGCCACATATCCGCCGCTGAAAAACAGCGCCGTCTCGGCTCCGAAAAGGTGCGCGGCCTCCGCTTCGAGACGTTCGTGCTCGTCGCAATTTCCGCGCAGGAGTCGTGACCCGCCGGCCCCGATTGGAGTGCCGGCTTCCAGCGCCGCCGCCACAGCCTTCTTCATGCGCGGCGCACTCGCCAGCGCGAGATAGTCGTTCGATCCAAAATCAATGCCGGAACGCGGCGCTAGACGCCGCAGCCGCTCTTGCTCGTTCAGGGCCCGCAGGGCGGCGTGATAAGTGGCCACCTTGTCCGCGCGTGTTGGAGTCATTAATCAATCCCGCGTGTAGAAGGGGTGCTTGCGCAAATCACTCAGGCAGCCGCTAATCACGAAGCCCCGCTTCTTCCTGACATTCTTCAAAACGTCTCTCGAGGTCGGCGGACGCGGTTTGGGCGTCAATCGCTGTGAACGCTATTGTTAGCCGGCGCAGATTGCGTGTTGACCGGCTGCGCTTGGTCGAGGCTGGATTTGATGCCGAGCCGCCCAAGCAACTCCACGTCGCGCTCGCGCTGCGGGTTGCGCGTGGTCAGGAGCGCGTCGCCGATAAAGATCGAGTTAGCGCCGGCGAGAAGGCACAGCGTCTGCAATTCGTCGCTCATGTATTGCCGTCCGGCGGACAGCCGCACCACGCTTTGTGGCATCAGGATGCGTGCGACCGCGACGAGACGCGCGAGGGAGATTGGATCGGGCCGTTCCGCGGTTTCCATGACCGGCACGCCCTTGACCTCGTTCCAGAGATTGATCGGCACGCTCTCCGGATGGCTCGGCAGATTGGCGAGCAGCACCAGCATGCCTAGGCGGTCCACGACGCGCTCCCCCATGCCGATGATGCCGCCGCAGCAGACCTTGATGCCCGCCGCGCGCACCTCTGTGAGCGTGTCGATACGATCCTGCAAGATCCGCGTGGTGATGATTTGGCCATAGAATTCGGGCGAGGTATCGACGTTGTGGTTGTAGAAGTCGAGGCCGGCCTCACGCAAACGCTGCGCCTGAGGAGCGGTCAGCATTCCGAGCGTCACGCAGGTTTCCATTCCGAGACCCTTCACCGCGCTGACCATCTCGCAGACCTGGTCCAGGTCTCGGTCCTTCGGACTGCGCCACGCCGCCGCCATGCAGAACCGCGTCGCGCCGGCCGCTTTCGCGCGCTCGGCCGCCGCGATCACATCCGCCTTGTCCATCAGCCGCGTCGCTTTCAGCCCAGTGTCATAGTGCGCGCTCTGCGAGCAATAACCGCAATCCTCTGGGCAGCCGCCTGTCTTGATGCTGAGAAGGCTCGCGGTCTCCAGATGATTGGGATCAAAGCGGCGGCGGTGAACGGCCTGGGCGCGGAACATCAGGTCGGAGAATGGCGCGTTGTAGAGCGCCTCCGCCTCCCCAAGGGTCCAGTCGTGGCGAAGGGGTTCGATGTAGCCGTCGTCCGATTCTGTTTTCGCGCTTGGGACCATCCGAGCCACGAGGCCTCCTCTACAAACTATAGATAATCCTTGTGATTATCTATGATCTTCCATCTTGAGGTATGCTAACTGACGTCTGGCCGCCACGCACGATGTTTTCTGATAGATAATCTATGATGAATTTGAGCGACAACACGACAACTGCGCAACGCATTGCGCATTCGATCGGGCACCGCATTATCAGCGGCGCGCTACAACCAGACGCACCGCTGCGGCAGGACCATATCGCGCGCGAATTCAACTCGAGCCACGTCCCCGTGCGGGAGGCTTTTCGGCAACTGGAGGCACAACATCTCGTTGTTGCCGCCCCCCGCCGCGGCGTGCGCGTTGCATCGCTCGACGCGAAGTCGGTGAAGGAGATCGCCGAGATGCGCGCCGCGCTAGAGGTGGTCGCGCTGCGGAATGCCGCGCCGAAACTCACGTCGGCCCATCTGGCGCGGATTGAGCTGGCCCTGATCGAAGCAGACAACGCGGAGACAATTCAGGAATTCGAGATCGCGAATCGCACATTTCACCACGCTCTTGTGGCGCCCTGTGCAATGCCTCGATTGCTCGCCTGCCTCGATGGACTGCAACTCGCAAACTCGCGACTGGTGTTCGCGATGGCGCGCAGTGCCGGATGGCGTCCGCGCTCCAATCAGGATCACCGCTTGATTCTGCAAGCATTACGATCGCGCAATATCGATCAAGCCTGCGATCTGCTTGCGCGTCACATTCAAACCATTGAGCGCCTCGCCCTCCCAGCGTCATTATGAGGGACAAAAATGCAATCGCAGAGCACCATGCGGCGTCCATCGCTGGCACGATATTAAGATAGTCCTGCGATCAGCCTGCATCTCACACGAGTCCTAGCCAGCCATGATTCGCCACATCGTCCTATTCATAGCCAAGAACAAGACCACATCGATCGAATCGCCGACGGACTCTCGCGCGCAACCGCAAGGCCGATCAGCTCGGTAACGACATCGACTCGTTGTTTACGAAACACGAATTACTCGAACGCTACTCATATCTGGCCAGGATCCGTTCAGCAGCTACGAGGGCAAGACGATTGTACTGTCCGGTATAAGCATCCGGTGGATCTCCGTCAGGTCCTCCACCTTTCGGTCGTGTGACAAGGGTCCGCGCACCGACGAAAGGCATCGATCTCCTCCAGGATCAGCAGCGACGGCGCGCTACGCTTCGCTTGTTCGAACGCGGGGCCTCCGAGTTTGCTAGGTCAAACCTGAAGGTTGGTCTCCCGAGGACGGCGACGAGCGTTCCACCGCGTGGGTCTTGCCGTATCCTGGCGGTCCATAGAGCAAGATGCCGTTTGGAAGCTGTAACTGCAGCGCATGGTATCGTTCCGGATCCGCGCTTGGCTCGATTAGGTACTGGCGGAACTGCCAGGTAAGGCGAAAGCTTCGGGTGCCACGGACTCGGCGACGCTGGAGACGCCCAGCGCCTGCAGGAAGAAGCGACCGAACCCACGGAATCGCGGCTCGGACGGATTCCATGTCCAAGGACTGAATTTGCAACCAAGCGAGCAAGATCTGCGCGGCTAAGCTGCCTGATCTCCTCCGGTCCCGCCCGCTTTACGCAATGTCCAGGCGCATAGTCCCCCGCGGAGGTGGTATCCTCTCGTTGTTGAGATCGTGCGCGATTTCCCGAGGCGTACGGCCGTCCACGTATTCCTGAAAGATGCGCCGGATCACTTGTGCCTCGGTCTCGACAACGACTCCTTCGCCACTTCTTCCAGTGACCGCGGCGTATCCGTATGTCAGGCCACCCCCAGCTAAGCTGTTCGAGGCGGCGGAGCGCACCCAGCGCCGTGCCGGCATGAATCGTTCCGATCCCACCGGGGTGGCCGGTGCCCTAGGCCTTGAGGAGTTCCAACGCTTCGCTGCCCCGCACCTCCCCGACCGGAATGCGATCGGGGCGCAAACGCAGCGATGACCGGACCAGATCGGACAGAGACGCGACGCCGTCCTTGGTGCGCAGCGCGACCAGATGCAGAGCCGTGCGGGATCTCCTCACTATCATCTCCGAGCTTACGCCGCCGCAAGCTAACCTGGTCATGACGAGGGCCATCCAAGCCGTCCGAAGACGCCCGGCTTAGCTGGGTTTATGCTTTTCGGTTGCACGAGCAAGCCTCAGGACGATTGCGGCTCCAGGCGCAAGATCGTGGATGCGCCACATTGACGGCGTGTACTATGGCCTTGAGGTTTTTTCCTGCACGTCTCCGTTAGATGGCTCTGCTTTTGTTGAGCCGGCGAAAGAATTTCATGCCACGCTGTCGACCGTTCGCGTTCCGCTGCCGTTCGTTCGCGAATTATCTCCCCGCGTCTCGCGGGCGATGTAGCCAACCAGCGCCGCCAACACTTCTCCCAGTTCGTGCGTGCTGTCCGCCCACGGCTCCGCCAGTGACACTGACCAACGGCAGCCGTCCTAGAAGAGGCCAGGAAGCCGCGCGGACACATGCGGCGCTTATTACTGACGTAGATCGTCGCCCCCGAGAGGGCGCAGTCGTGTAAGAACTGAGATTATTTGTCCGTTCCGTACTGTATTTGTTGGAGCAGGACCCCTTACAGACCCTTGCTCCCGAAAAACACTTTCCTATTTCAGCTCCGCCCGCGCTAGCACTCGCGGGTAGCGATTGCTAACAAGCGTAAAATCCTCAACTCGTGCAAATACTTAGGAGGATTGCATGAAATTCCGTCCGCTTCACGACCGCGTCGTGGTCAAGCGCATCGACGCCGAAGAGAAGACCGCTGGCGGTATCATCATTCCCGACACTGCCAAGGAAAAGCCGTCTCAGGGGGAAGTCATCGCCATCGGCCCCGGCGGCCGCGATGAGGCTGGCAAGTTGATCCCGATCGACGTGAAGGTCGGCGATCGCGTCCTGTTCGGCAAATGGTCGGGCACCGAGGTCAAGATCGACGGCCAGGAGCTGTTGATCATGAAGGAGAGCGACATAATGGGCGTTCTCACCGATGTGTCTTCCAGCAAGAAGGCCGCCTAAATCCACCGCTCGCACCACTCACCCCTGAAGAGCGCCTGCCGGGCGCCCCGCCAAGGGTGGAAAGAATTGAACCTCAGGGAAAATCGTCATGTCAGCCAAAGAAGTCAAATTCGGCGTAGACGCGCGGGACCGCATGCTGCGCGGTGTCGACATCCTCGCCAATGCGGTGAAGGTCACTCTCGGTCCGAAGGGCCGCAACGTCGTGCTCGACAAGTCGTTTGGCGCTCCGCGCATCACCAAGGACGGCGTCACCGTCGCCAAGGAGATCGAGCTCGAGGACAAGTTCGAGAACATGGGCGCCCAGATGGTGCGCGAAGTCGCCTCCAAGTCCG